>JAFGPY010000263.1 GCA_016935955.1 Planctomycetota bacterium | reverse complement strand
CGGGGCTTGCGCTTGCCCGTCAGGCCGACGATGTGTCGGTCGATGGCGAGGGTCTCCAGCTTGCGGAGTTCGCCGCCGCCAATAGCCACTATGTGCATAGCGAGTCCCTCGGGGGCCACGTGCCACACTTCGCTACTGCCTCGCCTCGAATGCCCCGATGTCGAAGGCTTTGCCTTGCGGCCGCTGAGTGCCGTCGCGGTCGGTCTTGGTCCACTCGGAAACGTCCGCCCCCGCGTCGATGGCCGGACTACCGCGTATCAGATGGTAGTCGCCCCTCGCTGGATCGACGAACAGCATCGACAGGTCCTGCTCGACGATGCCGCCCGGGCCGATCTGGTCAGGCGGCATGTTCCATGCCAGGCCCGTGTAGAGGTTGTTCTCCAGGACCACGCCGTCGCGATTGCTGATCCCGATGCCGTCCGTCAGGTTGTTCCTGACGACGTAGTTCTTCGCGTCCTTGGGCAGGGAGATGGCAGAATGCGTGCTCGAATTGAGCACCGTGTTGTTGAGCACGGTCATGTTGCCGCCGCCATTGCCGTAAAGGACCAGGAGGCGACTCTGGCCTTCCTGGCCGACGATCAGGTTGTTGGTGATCGTCACGCCGGTCGATTCCTGGATGGTGATGCCCATGTTCGAGCGGAGTACGGTGTTGCCCGAGACGAGGATGTTCTTACAGAACAGGTAGACGGTGATGCCGTTACCGTGGTTGCTTTGGCTGTCGAGTACGGTGTTGCCGGTGATGCGGCCGTCGGTCACGTAATAGAAGTTGATGGCCGTGCCCCCGGAGCGCTCGACGGTGTTGTTGCGGACGACGACGTTGCTGATGTTGCCGCCGCTCTTGGAGCCGGTGACGCCGATGCCGCGGTTCATCGGGTTGTGGTGGACGTAGTTGTCCTCGACCAGTGCCCCCTCGCAGTTGGCCAGGTTGATGGCCCAGTAGCCGCTGCCGGCGCGGCACTGGTAGACCTCGTTGTTGCGGACGACGACGCCCTTGGCCTTCTGGCCGTGGATGTTGAGGATGCCCTGGCCGGCTCGCAGGTCGTCCTGGCTGCCGCTGTAGCGGCGGATACGGAAGCCCTCGATCGTGACGTGGCTCATGCTGTTAATGCGGAAGCCCACCTTGCGGACGCTGACGGTCACCTGGCCGTCGAGCGACTTCTCGTCGTGCGGCCAGAGGTAAACCTTCCTGCGTCCGTCGGCGTCAGGCACGCCGACTGCGTACTGGCCAGCGGCGCGGATCAGGGCCGGATGGTTCATGACGCCGAAGCGGTCCTTGCCGACGTTGAGGCTGCGGGTCGTCGTCTCGAAGGTGATCCGCCCCTCGTCCGGGAAGTAGCCGGTGATGGTTCTCGGAAGGATGGCGTTGTTGCCGGTCCAGATGACGGCCGTCGCCCCGACCCAGTAGGCGGTGTCCTTCTGCGTGAAGTAGGCCTTGTCGATCAACTGCGTGCTGGAGTAGCCCTCAGTCTGGATGGGCCGAAGGACGTTGCGGTCGTCCCATACGTAGGGGTCGCGCGGCGGCGGGTCCTGGCTGACGAACAGGATCTTCTCGCCTTCGTAGAGATTGGCCGTGAAAAGCGTCGCGCCCTTGGGCAGCAGGGCGACGAAGATGTTCTTGAAATTGGCGTTGCCGAAGCACTGATCGGCGGACTCCAGTCGCCGCCAGCCGGTCAGGATGTCCGCCCCGTCGAGCAGGGCGCCGCGCGACGGATCGGCGGCAAAGACGATCGGCGCTGCGGCCGTTCCGGCGGTCTTCAGCGTGACGGCCTCCGGGTATCGTCCCGGGCGGACGACCACGCGGTCGCCGGGCTGGGCCAGGTCGGCGGCCTGCTGGATCGTCGCCAGCGGCGCGTCGGCCGTCCCCTCGTTGGTGTCTGCGGCCTTGGCGTGGCCGGCATCGACCACAAGGGTCTTGCCGCAGGCGGCCCCGACGGGCAGTGCGACGACCATGAGCAACATGGCAAAACATGCGACAGCGGTTCGTCGGCAGACGATCATCGGACGGCTCCTTGTTTCAGACAGAGACTAGGACTTCGGGGAACCGAGAAGCGATTGCCACTGCTTGATGGCGGCGAGCTTCTGGGCGTCCGTGCGGGCCTTGGCGAAACCGAAATCCTTCTCGTATCGGGTCTGCAGCCACTGGCACGCAGCGCGGGCGATCGCCGGGTCCACGTGCCGCAACAGCTCGATGACGTACTGCGGATTGTCGGCCAGGTGCTCGTCGCGGGCGTAGCTCAGCAGCGTCTCGTTGCCCTTCAGTTGCTCCTCGACCTTGCCGGCCAGTACGGCCATGGCGGTACGACGATTGTAACGGGCGCACGCGTAAACGCGAAGGCCCAATCCGTCCTCGTCGAACTTGGTCGACCTGGAGGCCATCTGGCCGTCGTTCCCGCGGCCGGCCTCGGGCGCGAGCGGCGCCAACAGCAGTCCGTTGACGGCCGCCAGGTAGGCCACATCCTGGCCGCCGCGCCGCGAGCGGAACATGCCGATCGGTCCGCCGCCGACGCCCTCAACTTCGGCGGCGGCGAGGTCCGGCTTGAACGATCCGAGGAGCTTGCCTTCGAGGACGTCGACGATCTCGATGGTTTTGTCCCAGGTGTAGCAGTAGACCACGTCACCGGCAATCTCGGGAGGGCAGGGCACGACGCTGCTGAGAGTCAGCGACCAGAGCTGCTTGCCGGTCTTGCGGTCCAGGGCGTAGAGCGTGCTGGGCCCGCCGGTCTCCTTGTCGCGGTAGGCGACGACGACGCGGTCGCCGCGGACGGCCGGAGCCGGCATGATGCCCATCGGCACTGCGGCCTTGGCCTTCGAGAAGACCCATCGCTGGTCGCCGGTTCGGGCGTCCAGGGCGCAGAGGTCGTTCTGGTGATGGTTGGTGGAGAAGTAGAACGTGTCGTCATCGGCGACGACGTCGCCCAGGAAACTGTTGAACGTGCGGTCGTAGGTCCAGGCCGTCTTCTTGCTTCGCGTGCCGATGGCCAGCGGACCGGCGCACACGTAGTTGCCGCAGACGGCCGGAGCGGCCAGACTGTGCGGCGTCTTGCCGTTGACCTGAAGCGGCTCGTCCCAGAGCTTCTTGCCGCGCGACGCGCTGAGGGCGTAGAGCGTGTCGCCGAACACGGCGTAGACCGTGCCGTCGTCCACGGGGAAGCGGCTCTCGTACTTCTGGGTGGTCGGCGGATCAAAGTCCCAGAGCTTGCGGCCGTCGGTCTTGCGCAGACCGAGCAGCTTGCCGTCGGTGCTCATGACCGGCAGGACGTGGCCGCTCGGGGCGGCTTCGCGATAACGCTTGCAGGCGTCCAGGTGCAGGCCCGTGACGATCATGAAGAGGCCGGGCCCCGACGCCTGGCAACTGGCGTTCAGGACGCCGTCGACCCGCCAGACCTGCCGCATCTCCTTCAGGTCGAAGCAGTACAGTCCGTTGCCGGCTTCGAGGTAGACTTGCTCGTCGCTCTCGACGTACATGCGGCCGGGCACGCCCTTGTAGGGGAACTCGTGAGCCAGGTAGGGCGCCACGACGGCCGCTCCCACAGGCTGCAGGACTTCGCGATCCGCGGCCGCGGCCTGTCCGCCGCTCGTCGCCGCGATCACGGCCACAAGAGACCACGCGCGAATCTGTGCCGTCACACGATGAGCATTCATGGTGCACTCCTTCACATCCGAACGTCCTTGCATCCTTCCGTCTCTTCCGTTGAGCCGCATATAGTACGGCAAAAGGGTCCGCTTCGGCGAGTGAATACCCGGCAAAACCCGCAGATTCTCGCCTCGCGGCACTGGCCGGGCCCGGCGGCCGCGTGTATACTTGCCGGCATCGGCGTACGCCGCGAAGGCAGGAGACCGCACATGGGCATCATGACCGAACGCGATCGCCAATGGTGGATCGCCATGGAGGAGCAGGTCAGGGAGCACCTGGTCGACCTGGCCGACTACGGGGTGGTCATCGACCACCGCTGCTTCCAGGAAGGCTGGACCGACGACCCGCGCATTCTGCTTCGCCGCCGCGCGGCCGAGGCTCTGGTCGTGGCTCGCGACGCGCTGCCGGCTGGGCACAACTTCAAGGTTCTCGACGGTTGGCGGCCGTGGGAGATTCAGCAGCGCTGCGCCGACCATGCCGAGGCCGAGATTCGCGCCGCCCACGCGGACTGGAGCGAGACGCAGGTGGCCGAGCACGTGGCCCGCATGGCCCCGCGGATTCGCGTCGTGCCGCGACTGGCGTCGCACCGTTACGGCGGGGCCGTGGACCTGACGATCGTCGGGCCCGACGGCGCGGAACTGAACATGGGCGTGCCCGTGGACTGCTGCACCACTCCCGCGGCCGATCTGCTGCACTACCATTTGCAAAACGATTTGGGCCCGGACGAGACGACGTACCGCGAAAACCGCTCGATGCTGATTCGGGCCATGACGGCCGGAGGCTACGAACCGTACCTGGCGGAGTTCTGGCACTGGGGCTACCGGGGCGACCTGTGAGCGACACGATGAGCGTGATGCAGCGAATCCACGAACTGCTCGACCGCGAGGGCGTGCGTTACGAGGCCTCGCACCACGAGCCCACGCCGACCAGCGAGGACTCGGCCCGTGTTCGCGGCCAGCCGCTGGAGACCGGCGGCAAGGCCCTGGTGATGAAGGTGGACGAGACGTTCCACTTGTTCGTGATCAGCGCCGCGTGCAAAGCCGACTCGAAGAAGATTCGCGCTCACCTCAGCGGCCGCAAGTGCCGCTTCGCCACGCCCGAGGAGTTGATGGAGTTGACCGGCCTGGTGCCTGGCTCGGTGCCGCCGTTCGGCCGACCGATCCTGCCGTTGAAACTCTTCTGCGACACGTCGATCGCGCGGCGGGATATGATCGCCTTCAACGCCGGCAGCCTGACCGACTCGATCTTCATCAACGTGACCGACTACCTGCGCGTAGCCCAGCCCGAAGTGTTCGACTTCTCGAAGTAGTCTCCCGATTCTCACCGCGTGGGTGTTCCTCGACAAGCTCGGGGTCCACGACACGCACTCACCGTGCATTCCGGCCGACAAGGTGCGGCCGTTGCAGCAAGCCCCCGGCACCGCCGGGGGATCGAACGGGGGCACAGGCCTTTCGTATCCCGCCGCACTGCGGCGGGCTTGTGCGCGAGGCAGGATGGCATGGCCATGATCCTCCGGAACCTACGGCAACCAGGCGCCTTCGTCTTTAAGACGGGTGCGCAATTGCTGGGCGTCCACGGCGTGGACGTCGCCGGCGTGGCCCGACAGGGCCAGTGCGGCGGCAAGGCCGGCGGCTTCGCCCGTGGCCAGGCAGACCGGCATCACGCGAACGCTGCCGTTGGTCGGCCGATCGCTGGAGATGCAGCGGCCGGCCACCAGCACGTTCCGCAGGCCGCGCGGCGTCAGGCAACGGTAGGGCACGCCGTGTGATTCGCCGGGACCGTAGCGCAATGTGCGAGCATCCCAGTCCGTGTTGTGCGGTCTGAATGTCTTGGCCTCGGCGGCCGAGTGGTGCACGTCGATGAAGTAGCTGTTGCGGCAAATCTCGTCGGGGAAACTGCGGCGAGCCTTGTAGTCGTCGACCGTCAGCACGTAGTCGCCCACGATGCGGCGCGTCTCGCGGACGCCCATCAGCGATCCCGTGGCCGCAACGAACGACGAGGCAAACGCCCTGGGGTGGAACTCGGCCAGCGCGTCGCGGAAAGCAGCGGCCATCTTGCGGCCCTCGGGCAGCGCGCGGCTCACGCTGGCCGGATCGGTGTTGTCGACGTTCCACAGGTGCCCGGCGTTGAAGCCCACGGTCCGCGGCCCGACCAGATTGTTGCAGAGGTGCGAGTCGGGGATGCTCGGGTAGCGGCCGCACTTCAGGATCTCGTAGATCGGGCTCTCGCGGTTCATTCCGTGCAGGCCGGGGCCGCTACGGTAGGCGTACTCGTCCACGTTGCCCAGGGCGAAGCAATGCGTGGCCGGCTGCAGGTCGCCTTCGGGGCCGCCGATTTCGAACTCGGCTCCGGCCCATGCGGCCAGGTCGCCGTCACCCGTGCAATCGACGTAGACTCGGGCTCGCAGGGCCGCCAGGCCGGTCTTGTCGGCGACGATCAGCGTCGAGACGGCGCCGGGCTCGGCGCACTGGACGGCGGCAAGGACCGTCATAAAGCGGACGGTGACGCCGGTCTCGGCGACCAGGTTGTCATAGACGATCTTCAGGGCCTCGGGATCGATGGGCACCCAGTTGAGCGACTCGGGCTGGACGTGCGGCGTGCGGGCCTTGGCGGCGGTGAAGACGCGCTCGGCCAGGCCGCGATAGATGATCTTCTCGCCGTCGGAGAACGGGCACCATGCCGGCACCAGTCCGGCCGTGCCCATGCCGCCGAGCGTGCCCGTGGCTTCGACCAGCAGGGTGCGGGCGCCCTCGCGTGCCGCGGCCGCAGCCGCCGTGCAGCCGCTCGGTCCGCCGCCGACCACGATCACGTCCCAGGAATCGTCCAGCGGCAACTGCCGCGACGGCATCTCGTACTTCGCCATGGGTCCCAGCCTCCGGCTACGTGTGCTGAATGAACATTGAACGGCCGCGAACCATTATAGTGCCGCGGCCGCCGGTTGCCATCCCAAGGCCGGCGGGCAGGGGGGCGGTGACGGTTTGATTCGGCGGCGCGTTTGGTGTACACTTCCGGGTGATCGGGGCGGTCTTCTGCGTGGGAGAATTTCATATGGTACGCCGAGTTGTGGTGCTGGGTGTGTGTGCTGCGATGGCGGCCTCCGTGCTGACCGGTGCGGCCCGGGCCGACGATCCGCCGCAATGGTTCAACCTGCCCGACACGCCGACGTCGGCCCGGTTCACGTTGCCCATGGACCGCGTCTGGCCGACGGCCGTCGGCGGAGCCGACATCTGCCTGTGGGACGGCGACCGGTTTGCGGCCATGTCGATCACGATCGACGACAATTGCGCTCCGGACCACGACTGGTGGCTGGCCCAGGCGGCACTCTACGACTTCAAGCTGACGTGGTTCGTCATCACGGAGCGGCCGGACCTCGGCGGCTACTGGGGCACCTGGGAGCAGTTCCGCTACATCGACGCCCTGGGCCACGACGTCCAGAGCCATACGGTCACCCACATTCACGCCGACGAACCGGGCTGGCTCGGCATCGAGTGGGAGTACACCCAGTCGATCATCGACATCGAGACGCAGATTCCCGGGCACGAGGTGCTCACGCTGGCCTATCCCGGCGGCACGTACTCGGAGCTGAACGATCGCACGATCGCCGCCCAGTACTACATCAGCGCTCGCGGCACCGTCGGTTCGCCGAACTTCGCCAACCAGATCGACTACTTCGCCGTCCACACCGGCGGCCTGACGCGCAGCTATACCGACTGTGTGCTGTTCGGCTTCAGCGACATCTCGTGGATGAACTCGACGAAGTACCTTCGCGGCTGGTTGTGCCCGCTGTTCCACGGCGTACCCGAGGACAGCCGCCCGGCCATCGAGACTGAGCTGGCCTACATCAAGAGCATGGAGTCGGAAATCTGGCTGGGTCTTTACACCGACATCGCCCGCTTCGGCCAGGAGCGCGACACCGCCACGCTGACCGTCACGCTGAACACAAGCGACGAGATTCGTTTCACGCTTTCGGACTGCATGGACGACACGATCTACGACTACCCGCTGACGATCAAGGTGCGTGTGCCCGACGCCTGGTTCGGCGTGCAGGCGGTGCAGAACGCGTCGCCGATCGAAGCGACGCTCGTCGTCCACGAGGGTCATCCTTATGCCCTGGTCAAGGCCGTGCCCGACCGCGGCGAGGTTGTCCTGTCGCCGTTCTCTCCCGACCTGACGATCACGAAGTGGGAGGTTCTGTCCGACCACGGCGCTGCCGGAACGCAGGCGACCACGGTTGCCGACGGCCACGTGGAGCCGCGGCTGGCGGGCCTGCGGCAATTCCGTGTCACGTTCGCCGCGCCGGTCGATGCCGCCACGCTGACTCCGGCCGCCCTGACGATCACGGGCCAGACCGGCGGCGACCAGTCGTCGCTGGTCGAGAGCTTGTCACTCGACGGGTCACTGCGGATAGTGACCGTCACGCTGTCATCGCCGCTGCCGGACGCCGATGGCTACACGATTGCCTTCACCGACACGCTTCGCGGCACCGAGGGGCAGGCCGTCACCGGCGACCGCGACATCGTCGTGCGGACGCTGGCCGGCGACGCCGACGGATCGGGCGCCGTGACGGCGGCCGACGTGCTGACAGTTCGCGGCATGGCCGGACAGACGCCCAATGCCCTGACGGCCGGCTACGATCTGGACGGCTCGGGCGCCATTACGGCCGCCGACATGCGAGCCGCACGGACCCGGTTGGGCAACCAGTTGCCGGAGTAACGGGTGCCATGCTTCTGCTTGCCGTCAGGTCCTGAGTCTGCCGAAGGGCAGAAGCATGCCGAACGATCATGGCCACACCAGCGTGGCCATGCCACCCCTTGACTTAACTTCGCAAGTATAGGGTGGCTGCTTGCCGTCAGGTTCCGAACCTGCCGAGGAGCAGCCACGCGGAAACCATGGCAAAGACGATTCGCATCAAGCCGCACCACCTGGTGGACATCATCACCGACGTCGGCCGGGGGCAGACGGCGTGGCAGCCGCACCCGTTCGGGCACGCCGTGCACACGGTCGCGGCGGCAATCGTGGCCGATCTGGACGTTGAGATCGAGATGGACTTCGGAGCCGACGACATCTGCGCGCCCTGCTCGCACAACATCGGCGGCCTGTGCGACGACGTGATCGACACGTCGTACCGGCCGGCCGCGCCGAAATCGAAGCGCGAGTGGAACCTGCTGATCGATCGGCGGTGGAGCGAGCGACTGGGGCTGGTCGAGGGGCGGCGGCTGACGACTCGGGAGTTCTGCCGATTGCTTCGCGATCTCGCCGGCGACATCATCGACATCTACCGTGAGGTCCCCGCCGAGCGCACGGCCGAGCGTGCCGCGCGGCTGCGCAAGGGCATCGACGCCTGCCTGGGCGATCCATCGTAGGGCGATCGGCGGCACGGGTCCGCGCGGAACCCCTCTCCCCTGGCGGGAGAGGGGCTGGGGTGAGGGGGTCGACAGAGGACACGGGCCGCGACGAGCCGTCACCCTCACTCGGCCACGGCTCACTCACGTTCGCCGTGGCCACCCTCTCCCGTCAAGGGAGAGGGGTCTGCATGTGCTGCCTCTCATCTTGTATCCGGCGACTGGGGCAAACGGATTTCTCATCAACTTCCCGGCCCGGGCTGCGTACAATATCCACGGCGGCGGTGCGCGTCCGCCCCGACACGGAGGCCCACATGAGCATTTCTCTGCCGAAGCGGCGAATCTGGCAATACGCAGCGGTTCTTCTGGTCTTGGCGGCGACGGTGGTCGCATCGGGCGTCGGGCGGGCGGCGCGGGCCGGCGACGGCGAGGCCGCGAGCCAGCCGGCCGTTCGCAACGTCATCCTGATGATCGGCGACGGCATGGGAACCGGGCAAGTGGCCCTGGGCCAGATCGCCAAGGGCAAACCGCTGTGCTTCGAAGGCTTTCCCCATCGCGGCAGTTGCGGCACGTCGTCGCTGCACAGCGAACTGACCGACAGCGCAGCCGCCGGGTCGGCCATCGCCACGGGACGCAAGGCTGCGGCCGGCTATATCAGCAAGACCGAGGACGGCAAATCCCTGACGACCATCCTCGAACTCTACAAGGCACGCGGGGCGAGGACCGGGCTGGTCACGACGTCGACCATCGTGGACGCCACGCCTGCGGCCTTTGCCGCCCACGCCTCCAGTCGCGGAGCCTTCGACAGCATCGGTTACCAGATGCTGGCCGTGACGCGGCCCAACGTCGTGATGGGCGGCGGCGGAATGTGGATCGACATGCTCGTGGGTGACGAAAAACCGGTCACCGAACGCGAGATGTTCAACGGCTACACGCTGGCGACGACGCGCAAGAAGCTGGCGGCCATTGATGCGGCCAAGACCGAGCACCTGCTGGGACTGTTCAGCAAGGCCTACGTGCCTTTCGAACTGGAGCGCGACGCCGACAGCGAGTGGCCGACCCTGGAGGAGATGACGCGCGCGGCCCTGGACATCGTTTCCTCCGGTAGCGGGGCGACGATCGGATTCTTCATCATGATCGAGGGCGGCCGCATCGACCACGCCTGCCACGGCAACGATGCAGCCGACTGTGCCGCCGAGACGGTGGCCTTCGACAAAGCGGTGCAGGCGGCGGTCGATTGGGTCGGCGAACGCAAGCGCTGGGACCGGACGTTGCTGATCGTGACGGCCGACCACGAGACCGGCGGGCTCGAGGTGCGCAGCGATCACAAGGACGAGAACGGGCTGCCCGACGACGTGAGTTGGGCGACCGGCGGGCACACGGCGGCGCCGGTTCCCATCTACGCTCGCGGCGCGGGGGCCGAGGGCATTCGCGACATTAAGGAAAACACCGAACTGTTCACGCTGATGCGTAAATGCCTCGGCCCGGCGGTCGAGGGCAAGACGGTTACGCCCTCGAAGAAACTTGTCCCGACCGGAGAGTAATTCTGGGGGAGAAGCTCTTTTATGGGCTCTTGGGCGACACTTCAACCGAGAACGTGAACGTTTCCTGCAAAGGTGACTTCAGTTCGGGCGGCGCGTACTTCAGCCTGCATCGTGCCCACAACGATCGCTGGTCCTTTCCCCAGTTCATATCCCAGTGGATTGTCAGGTACTGGCTGTCGGTGAACCCGTCGAGTGAGCTTAGCTCGGCGGCAAGACGGTCGCCGTGCCAAGACAGAATGAAAAGGCGCGAGTGATCTGCCGTGATCAGCATATTGCCCCGTAGTGTGGGACGGTCGGCCTCAACGGCGAAGCTGATAGTGAACTCTGCCGGAATAATCGCTCCTGCTGCGGCCATCTGCTGGGCTGTCGGCGCCTCTAACACGAACTCTGCATGTTTGCCCCCGACTTGTCTGACGAGGCGTCCGCCAGGGGGAACGGTGATCCGCCACGTTGGGTCCTTGAAACCCTCCGGCTGATTCTGCGTGCATCCGCCGATTACGGGCAGACACCCCACCACCAGTGCGAGCCACCAGAGTCGCCATATCCTCCCGACCATTTGCGTTGGCATCGGCCTGTTCCTCCCAAGCAGGTTGTCGTGTCGCGGTTCCACCCTATTAGGCCAGCTATTCTACACACCCCGCTGCTTGGCACACAAGGTCGTCTTATGTCAAGGACGGGGGTGTGTCCACACGCTACGCCGTCCGTGTTGTCCACGGAATCTGACTGTCACGCTACTCGGTCGATCGACGTTGCACCACGACCGGTTGGACGGTGACATGGCGCGGCTCGGCGGTCGGGTCGATGATCGCCTGCATGAGCATCTGCATGGCCAGGCGGCCGGCCTCGCGGAAGTTTGGATCGACCGACGTGATGGGGCAGGTGAAGAACTCGCAGAACGGCGCGTTGTCGACACCGATAACCTTGACGTCCTCGGGCACGCGGATGCCACGCCGCAGCAGTTCGTTGATCGCTCCGGCGGCCTGAACGTCCGACTGGGCCGCGAAGCCGTCAAATGTCACGCCCGAGGAGATGAAATGGCTTACGGCCGCAGCGCCGTCATCGTGTCCATGGCTGTGAACCTGTAGCAGCAACGACTCGTCGGGTGAGATCGACGCTTCTTCCAGGGCCAGACGCCACCCTCGCATACGATCTTCGTGTGTTTTGATGTACGCGATGCGACGGCATCCGCGCTCAATCAGGTGGCGCGTGCCCGCGTATCCGATTCCCTGCACGTCAATGGCCACGTGCGAAACCCGCGGCGAAATCGGTTCGCCACAGACGCTGACCACGGGCACGGCGTCGAAATGGGTCAGTTCGGCGGCAATACGCGGGTGGAGTCTGCCTGCGAAGAGCAGGCCGTCGATGCCGCGACTTTCGGTCAGCAGTTCGAAACACCGGGTCTCAGTCTCGTTGTTGTAGAACGTGAGGACGAGTTTCTGTTTGGTCAGCCGCGCTTCCTCGCTGATGCCGTCGGTCAGCACGTCGGCCAGCCGACTGGCGGGCGTGCCGAAACGGCGGACCAGCACTCCGATGGTTCCCTGCCGACCGGTGGCCAGCGATACGGCCGTGGGGTTCGGCTTGTAGCCGAGGCGCGCGGCCAGATCGAGAATGGCCTGGGCGGTCTCCGGTCGGACCTTGGTGGTGCCCAAGTTCCCGTTGAGGACCTTCGTTACCAGGGACCTGGACAGATGGAGCCGATCGGCAATGTCCTGTTGACTGACCATGGGCCCATCGTACTGTCGCACGTCGGTGTCGTCAACCGAACCGTGCGGCTGCGACGGGCCTGGGCCTCCGCGGCACCGAATTCTGAGATTTTCCTCCCTCTTTTCTTGTCGGCGCATCACACGTGTGATTGCGGGAGTTACGCACCAAAAACGCCATAAGACGTTGTTGACAATGGCGTTACGGTTTTGCCGATGGCAAAAGATAGTGTATATTAAGTCGGTGTCAGACCGATGGCGGCGTAGCCTTCCGACACCAGGCGAGACGAGCTACCGGGGGAGCGGAGGAGGACGACCATGAGAGTGTTTTCTGGCAAGAGTGCGTTGCTGATGTTGGCGATTCTGTTGGCGGCGACGGCCTCCCCCGTCCGAGCCGAGATGACTTTCGCGTGGTCGATGGAGACCGACACGCCAGAGGTCTACCCCGCCGGGTCGGATTCGGTCCCGCGCTACTATCCCGAGTCGATCCGGACCACGGATGCGGCTCATGGCGGTAGCTACTCGCTCGACATTTCCGGGTCGTACCACCTGGGCGAGTTCGCCAACGATACCAATAACGATGTCTGGGCCCTGACTGACGAAGGCGCCATTTCGTTGTGGTGGCAGTACACGGGCACGTTCACCGGCAACCGCATGCTGGTGATGATCGGCGGCAAGAGTTCGGACGATGAGTTGGATACGAATGAGGCGCTGAATCTGGTGTTCCGCAACAACACCACCCAGATGCGGATGGTCTACGGCTGGATCGACGGCACCGGATACCACACGACCTACATCACCTACACGAACCCCACGTCATGGGTCCAGGACCAGTGGTACCATGTCACGATGAAGTGGGACACGCAGGCGGCCCCGTCGCTGTACCTGCAGGTCGATGACGGCACACCCGTCACGGGCGGCGTGGCCATCGGCTCGACGACCATGGAGGCCTTCCACCAGTTGCTCTGGGGCAACGACACGGGCAACTCCGGCGACGGGTTGTACCTGGACGATGTCCAGGTGTGGAACGACTTCGCCATGACGGTTCCCGAGCCGGCCACGGCGCTGTTGGTGGCCGTGGGCGGCCTGGGCCTTGCTCGCACTCGCCGCAAACGCGCCTAGCGACAGGCGGTTGTGTGCGGTCATGGGCTCCTTCGTGAAGCGAACCAAGACAAGTCAGGAAGCCGTTCGACGAAAGCGCCGAGCGGCTTCTTGTCGTTTCTTGCTGCCCGAGACGTCGCAATTGACCTTGCCTTTCTCGTGCACGAGAAGGAGGACCGTGGGCCTGGTCCGGTGCCGGAGGCACTGCGACACTGTCTGTGACATCGGTGTGTGGTTCGATCTGGACGTGTTGGGGGCTGTGAGACTAGAATAGGCAGGTTCAGGAGCATAGCGCTCTGCAATCAGAGAGGAGTTGCGGGAATGCGGATGGTAGGCAGGGGCTGCGATAGGCCATCGGGGTTGCCGGGAGCGGCCGGCGTGTCGGACAAGGCGCTGGTCGGCGCGCGTGCGTCGGGGATAATCCTGTGGATGCTGGTGGGCCTGATGGCCGTGGGCTGTGCTTCGTGTGGCGACCTTCGCCTGGCAGGCTATCGCGACGATGTGTTTTTGAAGGAGTACACCTACGCCTTGGGCGAGAACTACCTGCAGGTCGGCGACCTGAAGTATTGCTACCAGGAGATGGGCCAAGGTGAGGACGTGCTGATTCTGCCGGGGCTGGGCACGAACATCGACTTCTGGCAGGAGAACATTCCAGTGCTGGCCCAGCACTATCACGTGGTGGCCGTGGACCCGCCGGGATTCGGCAAATCGGACAAGCCGGACGTGAGTTACGAACTGTCGTGGATCGTGGATCGCGTGGTGGACTTCATGGACGCCAAGGGGCTCCAGCGCGTGTCAATCGTGGGCGGCTCGATGGGCGGACACCTGGGCCTGATCATGGCCCTGAAGCATCCGGACCGCGTGGCCAAGCTGGTGCTGATGGGCTCGGTGGGCGACTGGCCGCCGCCTACGGGCATGACCGACTTCGCGCTGAAGCACCTCTGGAACGACGCCTTGTGCGTCGACGTGCTGCGGGAGCGCTGGCCGGAAATATACGCCAAGATGTTCAAGTACGAGACGCCAATGACGGAGCGAATCTTCCGTTACCAGATGGCCTTGCGGGCGAACAAGGCGGCCTATGCCGCCGAGGGGAGAACATTCTCGCGATCTCTGCTGAGCATTTTCTATTCGAGTTGCCGCGACCGTCTGGGCGAGGTCGCCTGCCCCGTGCTCCTGGTCTGGGGCGCCGAGGACACGATCCATCCGCCGACGGCCGGCGAGAACTTCCGCGACCATCTGCCCGATGCCCGGCTGGTCGTCGTTTCGGACTCGGGCCACGAAGTCATGGTCGATCAGAAGGACATCTTCGACGACTTGCTGCTGGAGTTCTTCAGATACGGAACGCATCCGCCGCCCGCAGTGCCGCTCACCACGCCCTGTCCGGACGCCGGTTGACTGGGCAAGGACCGTGCCCGTGTCGCGGATCGGCCGCCGTATTCCTGATGTTCAGGATACCGGGGCTGGAAGACTTGTCGCATTTCCGTGTCACCAATCCGTTGGCAAATGGTTCAAGAGTCGGTATGATGCACGGCCCATGGGGTGGAAGTTTTGTCGGAGGATTGCGTATGCAGAGTGGAAGCTCAAGCGACAATCCGGTTGCCGCACGAGGGTGGCCGGCGCTGCTTCTCAGTGTGGTCGGTCTGGGACTGCTGACGGTCGGGCTGGTCATTGCCAGCAAGAGCACCGACAAGCACGCCAGCTTGTGGGACGGTCTGACGACCTTCTGGGGCTACGCAGGCATCACGTTCATTGTCGGCGGCCTGATCGGCTGGGTGGTTGCCGGCCTGACGATCACCTGTCCGTTCTGCAACCAGCGCATCAGCCGCAAGGACTACCCGCGGTCGGGCTACTTCTGCCCGAAGTGCGGCAAGACCGTGGGCGGATCGGCCAAGAAGCAGGCGGGCGACCACGCTGATGCATCTGCCGCAGGCAAGGCGGCCGACGCGCCGTCGGGCGGCCGGGCAAGCCGGCGGCACTTGCGGCACCATTCATCGTGATTCATCTCATAGCGGGCGTTGTGATTGCCCTTCCGCGTCTGGGGCCAGTTCGGCTCTCGCGCTGCGCCTGTTGACCTGATCTCTGTGCCCGGCGTCGAGGGATTTGTCGAAATCCGGGGTATGCCGCCTTGACATCCCCGGCCAGGAGTCTAAGCTTGCCGGGATTCGTTGCTGTCTTCGGACCGCTCGGTGTGGGAGCGGCCCTGGTGCGGCAGCGCGGCCGCGGGCCGGAGACCGCCTTGGGAGTTGCCAGTCGTGTCCGGGAAACTGAGAGTCGGGATCGTCGGTTGCGGCGTCATCGCGCCGCTGCACGCCGAGAGCTACCGTCTGTTGGGCGACGTGGAAATCACCTGGGCCTGCGACCTGGTCGAGGAGAAGGCCCGTCGCCTGGCCGACAAGTACACGATCGCTCACGTCACGAAGGATTACCGCGAGCTTCTTGCGGCCAAGGACGTGGACTGCATCAGTGTCTGCACCGACCACGCCAGCCACTCGCCGATCACCGTGGCGGCGCTGGAGGCCGGCAAGCACGTGCTCTGCGAAAAGGCCCTGGCCGCGACGCCGGCGGGGCTCGACGCGATGTTCGCGGCCCACGCCAAGCGGCCGGAGCTGGTCTTCGGCGGCGTCTTCCAGCACCGGTTCGACCAGGACGTGCAATTGTTGAAGCGCCTGGTCGACGAGGGCGCGCTGGGCGACCTGCTGACGGCGGGTGTGCAGATCCGTTGCCTGCGGACGCCGGACTACTATCGCGCCGATCGCTGGCGCGGCACGTGGGCCGAAGAAGGCGGGGCGGTGCTCATCAACCAGGCCATCCACTTCATCGACGCGCTGCTGTGGATCACCGGCGGCGCGCAAGCCGTGACCGGCGCCTACGCGAATCTGACGCACGGCGACTCGATGGAGACCGAGGATACGGCCGTGGCGGCGCTGAGACTCAAGAGCGGCGCCCTGGGCACCCTCGAAGCCACGTGCTCCAGTCACATGAACTGGGAGCCGACGATTTCGCTGCACGGATCCGAGGGGTCGATCGACCTTCGCGGCGGGCAGGGCCTGAAGGTCCGCTTCACGGACGAGGCGTTCGCCAAGAAGGTGGAGCAGGAACTGGCCGAGTGCGAGCACGCCATGAAGGTGGCCGCCGGCAAGCGGCACTACGGGACGACGCACCCTGAGCTGATCGCCGATTTCGTGGGGGCCATCCGTAACGGCGGCACGCCGTTCGTTTCGGCGCAGTCGGCGCGGCACGCGGTGGACGTGGTGCTGGGCATCTACCAGTCGCACCGCAGCGGCGGCTGGGTGGAGTTCAAGTAGGAGCGTTGCCGTGCGGCCGCATGGGCCGCGCGGAGCACGGAAGGGGCGAGGCATGTACCTGACGGGATTCGCCGACGAAGCGGGCGTTTCGATCGACACGCAGATTCGCGCCACGCGCGAGTTGGGTTGGCAGTTCATCGAGGCCCGCAAAGCCGACAGCCAGGAGAACCTTCACGACATCGCTCCGGAGCAATTTGCGGCCGTTTGCGCGAAGCTTGATGCCGCGGGCATACGCGTGAATTGTTTCGGTTCGGCCATCGCCAACTGGGCCAAGCAGATCACTGATCCGTTCGAGGAGACGCTGGCCGAGGTCTCTCGGGCGGTTCCGCGGATGCAGCGGCTGGGCTGCAAGCTGATCCGCGTGATGAGCTACGCGGTGCTCAAGGATCGCGAGCCGGACAACCAGATGGAGACCGAGCGCTTCCGCCGCATGCGCGAGCTGCAGAAACGGTTCAGCGACGCGGGCCTGACGATAGTTCACGAGAACTGCATGAATTACGGCGGCATGGGCTGGGCCTACACGATGAGGCTCGTCGAGAACGTGCCGGGCCTGAAGCTGGTGTTCGACACGGGCAATCCCGTGGGCTCGGACGACCGCGCGAAGCCCAAGCCGTATCCGAAACAGTCGGCGTGGGAGTTCTACGAGCACGTCCGCGAGCACGTCGTCTACGTGCACATCAAAGACGGCAAGTACGATCCCAAGACCGACAAGGTGACTTACACCTTTCCGGGCGAGGGCGACGGCGACGTGCGGCGGATCGTCAAGCACCTGCTCGACAACGGTTACGACGGCGGCTTCTCGATGGAACCGCACTTGGCCGTCGTGCACCACGACACCCGCGTGCAGGCGTCCGAGAAGGCCATGTTCGACAACTACGTGGAGTACGGCCGTCGGTTCATGGCCCTGATCCGCGACGTCGGTCACGGCGATAAGCTGGCCTGATCCGGCACCCCCAGACATAAAAGCGGAATAGGTCCCGAAACACCCACACGCATCTTGTGCGCGACAGGACATCCGGCATGCTTCTGCGAGCAGAAGCATGGCACCCTTCGCCGCGCACAGACTCAGGAATCTGACGCGGGCGGCTGCGACGGCGCAGCGGTGTCCTTCTCGCTGATGAAATTGGGGTCACGCCGCTCGGCGAGGTCCTGCAGGTAGAACCCGATGCCGCCAATCACCATGGAGGCGGCGCCGATGAAGAAGACCCAGTTGCCGACGTGGACGTAGAGCCACCCGCCTACCAGGGGGAAGAGCAACCCCCGAATTCCGGTCAGAAAACTGTGAGCCGCAACGAGCTGCGACGGATCCTCGCGACGCGAGTAGTGCAGCGAACCAAGCGCCCAGATCAGGCCAGCGCCGCTCATGGCAATGCCGGCCGCAGCCCGCGAAGCGTAGGCCGTCCAGGTGGTGCCGGTCATGGCCCCGTAGCCGAAGAACAACCAGCCGAGGACCCAGAAGGGCGTGTTGTAGGTGCGGGCCTTGCTGGGTGAGAAGCGGTCGATCAGCGGCGCCCAGAGCACCGACGAGAAGATCTGAGCCACTCCGGGAATGACGGTGGTAATGACCAGGTACTCGGCGTAGCCCATGTTCCACTTGTCTTTGTCGACCATGACCATGGTCATGGCAGGCAGACAGATGATGTTGCCCGCGCCGTGAAAGGTCTGCCAGATCTGGTAACGCAGAAAGTGGGGATTGCGGGCCAGCAGGCCGAACAGGTTCTGCGGGACCAGTTGCCTCAGCAACTCGCGGGCGTTCCATCCCGCCGGGTAGGCTTCCTCGCCGACGACGATCTGGCGGTTGTAGATCAGGGCCGCAGCGACCAGGGCCGCGCTGCCGACAACCAGGAGCCAGACGAAGCTGCGGTCGCCGGACGCCGAGGCCTGCTCGAGCAGCAGGGCGACGCCCACGGCCACGGGCAGGGCAGCGAGGAACTTGAAGACGTTGATGCGCGAGACGACGCGAGCCCGGGTGAGCACGGGATAGTTGCAGCGGTAGACAGATGTGACCAGGACGTTGAAGCCCGAGGCGGCGAACCAGGCCAGGGTCGTCAGGAGCATAAAGCTGAGGGCTTCGGGCGAGGCGCCGAAGAGGCCGGGCGACGAAGCCTTGGGACCCATCAACCGTACGAGCAGCGGCGAGCTTGCAGCCGACAGGGCAATGAATCCCGCCGTCAGGTAGGCTCCGAGTCGGAAGAAGGGGACCTTGCGGCGAAGGTGACCGGCGCCGGACCAGGCCGGCGACAGCAACTGGTTGACCATGGGCAGTGCGACGGCCAGGGCCAGGAGCCAATCCGGAGCGCCGAGGCTCTTGCGCAACACGGCGGTCGTCAGGGCAAGGAAGGCCAGTCCGAGAGACAGGCCGCTTCCGGAAGCGACGTCAATCCAGAAAGAGCGTCTGGCCGAAGCTGGAATGCGAAATGCCATGGCCCTGCGCCCGGCCGGCTAGATGGCCGGCATCACAGGCGAACCACGAAGACGGAACCACTCATGCCGAAAAAGACAATCCTCTCGCCTCGCGGCGGGAGGATTGCCATAGAACGTCCGGGACATCATCCACGCATCGGGGCAGACCTCCTCGGGCCGCCCGCGGCGCGATCTTACTCGTTGAGGAAGAACGACAGGTGCGTCGGGCGCTCGTCCATCAGAATGCTGGAATGGATGTCGTCGACGATGGCCCGCTTGTCGGCCTGGTAGGACTGACGGCTCATGCGTTCGGTGTAGATCTGATGTGAATCCTTCGGACCGCAGCCCACGGTCGCCAAGCCACTGACCAGAATCACCGCCAGAATCGCGAGTTTACGCATCGAAAGACTCCTGAGCAAATAGGTCTTCTTCGGATGTTCCCAAGCCACCGACTACTCACGGATCGTATGAAAGCGACGCATAGTTTACGTCGAGGCAGGCAGCCCTGTCAAGCCCCAAAAACCCCTGTAATGACAGGAAGTTATGGGAAAACGACCCCCAAGGCCGTGCCCCGATGCCGCATCGCGGCCAACCGTGTCTCCCGGCGGGCCTGTGCCCGGGGCCGGTTGCCACTTCAGGACCCGGCTGGCGGCACGGAGGGGCGACTGCCCTGCTGCTCCGGCCGATCCGGCTTCGCGGCCGGCGCAGCCAGGTCGTTGGGCTGAATGGCGGCGATGCGCTGGGCCATCTCCTTGCCGGCCTTGAAACTCACGGCGACCCGCTCGGGCACGTCCACACGCTCGTTCGTCCGAGGGTTGCGGGCCTTCCGCGGCGCCCGAAGGCGAATCTCAAAGACGCCGAAGTTGCGCAACTCGATGCGCCGCTCGTTAACCAGGGTGTCGGTTATACCGTCGAACGTTCGCTGAACGATCTCGTAAACCAAGTTCTGGCTTACGTTCAGTTCAGAAGCAATCTGCTTTACAATATCTTTTTTGGTCATCTCATACGGCCTCACGTTGTGCTGTTACTGCGGCAGGGCAATGTTGCGCGATGTTCCGAAGTGTAATGTGAAGACACTCCCGTTGTCAAGTAGTAATGCCAAAGGGATTAACCTATATGGGTTCACATAGTAACGGCATGGCCGCTTCTATGTAGGCCAGCGCCGGTCCGTACCACTGGAGTAACTCCTTGGCACGCAGGGCTTGTCGCAATTCGTGGTGCGCGTCCGCCGACACCCGCTCGACCAGCGCCGCGTCCTCGTCGCAACAATAGTATATGCGACATCCGAGCGGCCGCGCGGGATGAACCAGGCACAACCGTCCGTCCTGGAACGGGCAGCGACCGGCGGTCAGGCGGCGGCGATACTCCTGCGGCGCGGGCGTCAGGTGCCGCCGGGCCCAGTCCAGACAGACGTCCAACTCGGCCTTGGTGGCGAAGAGCACGTGGCCGCGACGCTGAAAATCGCAGCACTCGCCGCAGGCCCGGCAGCTTGCCGCCGGCCCGCTCAACTGCTCGTCCAGCGACGTCCACAGTCGCGCCAGCGCCGCCGCAACCTCCGCGTCCGGGACCGACGGCTCGGGCACCGGTTCCCACGGCGCGACCGACGACGAGGATGAGTGCGTTCGGCTCATAGCGGCTCAAACTAGGACCTTGTTCTTCAACCGTTCGATTTCCGCCGGCGACCACAATCGCCCGCGATCCATGCCCGGGCACCGCTGCTTGGCCATCTGCCAAGCCTTCGGCGAACTCAGGTTGCTCGGCCAGAAGGGCCATGTGCGGCACTGCATCGGCCGCACGTCATAGATGCGGCACTTATCGTTTTGCAGCATGCAGCAGTCGCCGTTGTCCATCTCGCGGAGACTGAACCCTTCCTCGTACTCGGCCACGTACATCTGGCAGAAGTCCAGCACGTGCATCCCGACGGCCTCAGCGGCACGCTCGAGTTCCTCGCGCGTCGCCCAGATGTAGCCCGGCGCACCGCCACAGCACCGGCCGCACGCCTGGCACTCGAACTGCAGCCCTTCGTGGTACCAGGGCCGGTCGCTCGTCTTCTTCAGTTTCTTCTTGCTCACTTCGGAAACTCCTCACGTCACGTGGGGTTGTGGCGCGCCATTGTGCCTCGCGCATCGAACCCGCCTTCTATAACACCGCAACTTATCGTCAGAACCGCTCTTTCATCAATCTTTGTACTACGAGGATCGTCAGGACGGCTGCGCCTGCCAGGATGAACGGCGCCGGCAGTTGCCAGGCCGTCGGGATAAAGCCCGCGATACGAATCTCGTTGGAGACCAACGTGCCGACCAGCACGCCGCACGTACTGACCAGGGCCGACAGGCCCATGGGGCCGCCGACACGGTTGCGAGGAAAGAGCGTTGCGACGATTCGCAGGGCGGCATTCAGCATGATGGCGTCGGCCACGACGTGACCGATACGTATGCCGAAGAACCACGCCGGGCTGGCCACCAGGACGCTGGCGACGTTGAATACCGCACTGAACAGCAGCCCCAGGGTCCACATGCGGTGGCGGTTGGCTCCGCGGTCGCGGATGGCGGCGCTTGCGGCCCCGGTGATCGTCATGGCCACGGCGATCAGGCCGAAATAGTCGCCCGCGCCCGCGTCGCCCATGCCGAGATGGTCCTTGACGTAGGGCGCGATGCAGACGGCTTCGGTCCCGAAGTGCATGGCGTTGACGAAGACGACCGCCATGTAAACCAGCACCTTTCGCCGCATGAGGCTCGCCCGATACGCCGCCAGGCTGAACGGCGTGGGCTGAGCGTCCTTCATCACCAGCGACACCGCCAGAGCCGCAATCGCCATCGGAAACGCCAGGCGGAACTGTTGGTCGAGGTTCCAGCCCAGGTGCCGCGCAGCCAATCCGCCCAGGAACGCGCTGCCGCCGAATCCCAGCATCGGGGCCGTCGACAGCAGGGCCAGTTTCAGCGCCTGCCGGCGATGGCCGATGCATTTCAGGTACAACGGTCGCAGGCTCGAGTCGCCCACCGCGGCCGCTGCGCCCCCTACGATAAACGCAGCCACGAGCATCGTCAGCGTCGGTTCGCCGCGATGGAAGAAGAACAGGGCCGTGAACGCCACCAGCAGCGACAGCCCGATGACGGCCAGTCGCTTGGGACTGAAACGGTCGCCCAGCAGGCCCACCGGCACCGCCAGCAAGAGCGTCATGAGCGGCAATATCGCCAGAACCAGGCCGCTCCAGCGTCCGAGGTCGTGCAGTGTCATGTAATTGGTCAGCATGTTCCGCGGCAGGAAGAAGGCCATGTTGAACAGCAGCAGCGTCAGCGGAATGGCCAGATAGACGCGCAACCCGTCCCTCGTCGATGACGGACCGGCCGGGGTCTCGTGCTCGGACGTGGGACTGTCGGATTCCGGCGCTTGGCTCGTCACGGGGTTGGTTGTCCTGTGCGGTTGGTGGCATCTTGGCGCGACAGCGCACCCTTTTACCCCGCGGTCGGGGAAAGGCAAGCCTAATTCGCGACCGCCGTGCCTTGTAATGCGGTGGCGTTTAACGGACGCGCCTCACTCCCCGCCGTCTCCGTAGCCGATGGCTCCGGCGGGGCGGGGATGGTCGGGTTGGGTCTTGCGGCCGGTAAAGTCGCGGAGGAACGGGCCGTCGAACTGCCAGGCGTAAAGCTCGTCGATCGTGGTACGGGCGTCGGCCAGGGTGCCGAGGGCCAGCCGCATGAATTCGAGACTGCCGGCGAGATGGCGGCCCTGTGGTGTGCCGCCGACGAACAGGTCGGCCTCGTTGGTCAGCGACAGGTCGTCGGCCCCGGGGCCTTTGCCGCGAGCGTCGAGCCGACCGTCGACGTAGAGAGCCATCGTACCGGCCGCGCGGTCGCACTCGGCGACGAGGTGATGCCATGCGCCGTCGTTGAGACGGGTGACGGTGGCCAGCGTCCATGCCTGCCGCGAGTCGGAACCACGCGCAGCGCCCTCCTGGGCGCGTGCGACATCTGGAGAATCGCAGCGGACCGTGAATGCGGCTCCGCCTTGGTCATTGATGCTCAGACCGTAGCCTGCCGCGGGACTCATCTTCTCGATCAGCAGGCCGCCGGTGTGTCCCGGCTCGGTGCGGAAGTAGACCTCGATCAGGAAACTTGAGCGGTGAATCTGGGGGCTGCGGAGTTCCTCGCCCGAAGCCGTGCGCGATTCCGTCTTCACCTCGCCGCCGCCAAAGCGCTGGATCTCGTACTCGAACGGCTCCGTCAGCCGGGCATTGGCGACAGTGGCGTACTGGTTGCGGCCATTGAGCCTGAGGGTTCCGGCGATCCAATCCTCCAGCGGCCCGGCGACATAATCTCCCTCCATGACGTTGACGACCGCGAGATCGTAGCGCGGACGCTTCCGATAGTCCTGGCGCTGGACGTGGTAGGGCGTCAGGTACCAGTGTTCGTCGAGGACTCGTGCCGGATCACCGCCGGCGTGGTAGAAGTTCCATTCGGCCACTTCGCCGTGGAGGGCCCAGGGAACGAACACCCTGACGCCGCGACCCGCGGCGGCCGAATCCGCGGCCGGCCGGAAGTCGTGCGCGGGGGCGTCGCGAAGCGGGGCCGCGGAGGCCATGATGCCGACGTCGGCGGCCAGGGACCGGCGGCGCGCGAGCGCCTGGCTGAACGACCGGAGGTCGGCATAGTCGCCGCCCTGAGCCTCGAAGGTTCCCATGAGCTTGCCAAGCCCGAAGAAGACGTTGCGAGAGTAGGCGTTGGTGGCGTAGTCGAACTCGTCTTCCTGTTTGCCGGCGTCCTCGATGTTCGGATCCAGACCCAGCTTGTCGCTGTGGCGGAAGACGGTCAGGGAGATGTCCTGAAAGAGGTTGCCCAGGTACCTGTTGCGTCCCGCCTCCGGCCTCTGACGGCGGCTGCCCTTGACGAAGTTGTAGACGGTGTTGTTGAAGAAGGTGTTCTGGAAGCTGAAGATTTCCTGGAACGCGGCCCGGTTGGCCAGGCGGCTCGCCGGATCGTTCGACTTGCCCCAGGCGATGTTGTTGAAGTGGTAGTTCTTGAAGGCTCCGTCCAGGTAGTACGCGAAACCGAAGCGGGCCGTGCCGGGCTTTTCGGAAAGCTTCCAGAAGTTCTGGTAACCTCCCGGATTACCCGAGATGTTGTCGTAGACGTAAGCCGGTCCGCCCTGCCAGGTCTCGATGCCGCCGTAATCGTCGACGCTGAGCAGCGAGTCCACAACCTTGTTGTGATGAATCAGGACCCGCGACAGGGGCACGTCGCGGATGCTTCCGCCGCGTTTGCCGCAATAGACGTTGATGCCGCCGGCGTAGCAGCGCTGGATGATGTTGCCGGCGACTTCGGCGGTCAAGGGGTGCATGAGATTGACGGCGAAGCCGTGATCGAAGCGCGTCGGGCGGAGGGCGATCTGCGTGAGACGGTTACGCATGACGCTCACTTGCCCGAGCCGGCCCGTGAGCCGTTCCACCTCGTTCCAGGGCGAGTTGTCGGAAACGAAGATGCCGCCGCGATCGGTGAAGCGGAGTTCGTTGTCGGTGACGGCCAGAGCGTCGATCAGGTCGTCGTGGCCGGGGGCCAGCATGCGCACGGCCGCGGACACGTGCTCGAACAGGCAGTGCGACACGCGCAGACCGATGGACGATCCGAGGACGCGGATGCAGGCCGTGTCCAGATCGTCGCCGTGGACATAGGGCACGCCCTCCAGCCGCCAGAAGACGTTGGTGAAGCGGAACGTCAGACCGCTGATCTCGACGTGGTGGAGGTCGGCGGCATCGATCAGGTTCTGGTGCCTGGCGGCCTCGACGTGGACCGTGTTGGGATCGCCGCCTCCGGGCAGGCGGAGATAGAGGCGGCCTCCCTGTCCCTTGCGGTCGAACCAGAACTCGCCGTCGGGATCGTCGAGGTAGTGCGGCTTATCCTCCAGGAAGTAGCGGTTGTAGCGGCAGATTTTGTATGTGCCGACTCCGCCGTACCGCCCGGCGAAGGCCAGGCCGTGGCGGGCCGGGTCCACCAGTTCAACGGTGACCGGGTAGGGGCCTCCCGCGACCCAGGCGTGCTCGGTCCAGAGGACGGCGTTCTGATAGTAGTCGGCGGGCCGGGTGACGTGCGCGGAGTCGATGCCCAGGTACAGCTTGTAGCCCCGGGGATGCTGCGTGTAGACGTCGAAGTACCTGCCGTCCTTGTAGTCCCAGTGCCACCAGTTGCTCTTGACGTCGTCCGGATCGGTGACCGTCCAGTTGGGCGTGCGGGCCAGGGGAATCCGGGCGATCGTTCCGTCCCGGCCGACCGTCCAGACGCATCGCGGGGCGAAGTCCAGATCGGCGTACCAGACGTTGCCGGGATCGGGGATGTCCTTGTGGCCGGCGCCGCGCGTCCAGCCCGTGACGCGCTCGGAGCCGCAGAGGACGGCTTCGCCGCTGCCCCAGGCGGGATCGCTGGTCAGGCGGATCGGATCGTCGGGCGTCCCGGATTCTCGGGCGCGAAGAGTTCCGCGATAGACGGCGCCGCGCTTGAAAACGTAGGTGTGCGCACCGGCTGCAGCCCTGGCGTTGCCCGTGGCCCCGGCGTCCCAGGGGTGATGCTTCCAGGGGCTCTCGGCGGAAGCTCCGGAATTGGCGTCGTCGCCGGCCTCGAAATCGATGTACCTGGTCGAGTGGCCGGCACGAAAGCGGAAGGCCGTAGGTTGCCACGACAGGTCTCCGGTGGGATGGACCTTGGCGTGGGGCATCTGCCAGGACCAGTTCGCGGGGGGATCGTCAGCGGCTGCAACGCAGGCGGGCTGGATGAAGATCACCCAGAGTGCAGCGAGGCCGACGAGGCGTCCCGGGGTCACGTGAGGCTCCTTGAGTGCTGCGACGAATCCGCGTGTTTAACGTCGGCGGGACCGGCGAGGTGGTGGGGATTCGCAGACCGCAGGGTGGGGCCGCGATCCGTGCGTCGGCCTGTGCGATTGACCTATCGCGGGCAAGATGGTATCCTTCCGCTTCGGTCGGTGGCGACCGCGGATCGGAGAGCGTCTCTTCTCAGGTGGAACGACAAGCCGATGACCTCACTTCGCAAGATGGACGAGAGTGACATTGACGCCGCGCTGGAGTTGTGCCGATTGGCCGGCTGGAACCAGACGGCTGCGGACTGGCGGCGCATGTTGACCCTGGCGCCCGGGGGCATGTTCGTGGACAGGCGCGACGGCCGCCTTGTCGCCACGGGCAGCGCCATTCACTACGACACGCGGATCGGCTGGATCGGCATGATCCTGGTCCATCCCGATTACCGTCGCCGCGGCATCGCGTCGGCCATCATGCAGCGATGCATCGACGCCCTGCGCGAAGCGGGTGTCGAGAGCATCAAGCTCGACGCCACGGACCAGGGGCGGCCGGTCTACCTGAAACTGGGCTTCCGCGACGAGCAGCTTGGCGTTCGCTATGCCGGGGCGATATCCGACGTGCGACCCGCGGCATCGGCGGCGCGGCCCATTCACCCGACCGATTGGCCCGACATCGCTCGCCTCGACGAGCAGGCCTTCGGGGCCGATCGGATCGATCTCCTGAAACATCTCGCCGGAGAGGGCCCCGCCTTCGTACTACCTGGAGAGGGCGGCGTGCGGGCTTACGGGTTCGTGCGGCCGGGATACCACGCCGCGTCCCTGGGGCCGATGGTGGCCCTCGACGAGCAGGCCGCCCGCGCCGTGGCCGAGGCCCTGCTGGCCGATTTGCCGCAAGGCGAACTGTACTGGGACGTGCTGCCCAACAATGCCGCCGCGGTCCGGCTGGCCGAATCGTACGGCCTGACGGTGGCCCGCCGCCTGACACGTATGGTCCTCGGCGACACGAACCACGTCGGCCGCACGGAGTGGATTCATGCGGCCGCCGGCTTCGAACTCGGTTGATCGCGGTGCAGCACTTGCGAGGGACCCCGTCATGACTGATACTTCGCGGCTTCGGGCGATGGCTTTGCTGGCGGCGCTCGTCGGCGCGGCGTTCCTTGGCGGCTGCGACGATGCCCAGCCGCAGTCGGTTGACTGGGATCCGCCCAAGGGAACCATCAGCGTCGCCGAATCGTCTCCCGCCGAAGCGGCAACGCCCGACCGGCGGCTGCAGTACGATCCGAGCAAGCACTACGAGGCCATCGTCAAGACGACCCTGGGACCGTTCCGGCTGCGGTTCTTCCCGGCCGAGACGCCCGCGACGGTCGAGAACTTCGTGCGTCTCTCGATGGCGGAGTTCTACGACGGCACGATCATCCACCGCGTGATCGCCGACGAGTTGATCCAGGGCGGCGACCAGGAAGGGACCGGCGCCGGCAATCCCCTGTTCCGGATTCCCGACGAGTTCACGCAGCGGCAATTCGTGGCCGGAACCGTGGGCATGGCACGCATGGACGAGCCCAATTCGGCCAACTCGCAGTGGTTCGTCTGCCTGAAGCGTCTGCCGACGCTCGACGGCCGCTATTCGGCCTTCGCCGAGGTGATCGAAGGGCTGGACGTTGTGCGGAAAATCAGCCAGGTCGAAGTCGAAGGCGACCGGGCCATCGCTCCGTCGCGGCAACAGCGCCCGGTCGATCCGCCGACCGTGATCGAAATTGAGATTGTCGAGGCGGCCGCTTCGCGGTAGGCTGTGCTTTCACGCATCTAGCGTCAACTCGAGAGTCCTGACAAAAGGAGAGAACGATGAAGAACGTGCTTGCTGTTTCAGTGGCAGTAATTGTGGTGGCCCTTGTCCTGAGCGTGGGCTGCGGCCCCGAGCAGTCGGCCGTGACGGTTCAACCCGTAGCGGCCCAGCAGGAGACTCAGCCGGCCCAGGAACAGGCCCAGCCGGTCGAGAAAGAGACCGCCGAGGCCGCGGCGGATGAGACCAAGAAGCCGGCCGAGCAGGAAGACCCCTATCCCGAGGCCACGGCCGCAGGCATCAAGACCAAGGAGCAGCGGGTCAGCTACGCCATCGGCTATGACATCGGCACGAATTTCCGCCGCCAGGACATCGCGGGCGACATGGACATGGACGTCTTCATGCGCGGCATCAGGGCCGGGATCGCCGACGCGGAGGAGCCGCTGACGAAGGCGCAGTTGCGGGACGTTCTCATTGCCTTCAACGACGAGTTGAGAGTGAAGCTCGCCGAGAAGCACCGCATGCTGGCCGAGAAGAACAAGAAGGCGGGCGAGGAGTTCCTGGCCGAGAACGCCAAGAAAGAGGGCGTCATCGTTCGCGAGAGCGGCGTGCAGTACAAGATTCTGGAACTGGGGACCGGGCCCAAGCCGAACGATTCCGACGTCGTCACCGTCGAGTACCGCGGCATGCTGATCGACGGGACGGAGTTCGACAGTTCCTACAAGCGGGGCAAACCGGCGACGCTGCCGCTGCCGCGTTTCATCCCCGGCTGGTCCGAGGCTGTGGCCCAGTTGCCCGTGGGCACCAAGGCGATGATCTATATTCCCGGCGAACTGGCCTACGGCGAGCGCGGCACGGCGTCGATCGAGCCCAACTCGACGCTGATCTTCGAGGTTACGTTGCTGGCTGCCGAGCCTCAGCCCGAGAAGCCCAAGCCGACGCCGCGTCCCCGGGCGCAAACGCGTCCGGTGCAGCCCCGCAAGGTGACGCCGAAGACCGACGCCACGCCGGAGGGCAATGCCACGCCGTCGCCCGACGCGAAGCCGGAAGGCGAGACGGGTGACGCCGCCAAGCCGGCCGGCAACTGACGTGCCGGCGCCGCGTCCGGTTTGCGGAACGGTCGCGGGCGGTGGGACAATGACAGACGTTGCACCAAAGGGCGACCCATTCGGGCCGCCCTTTGGTGTTGTGTCGGGTGCAGACGGACGTCGAGTCGGCGGCGAGCGCGTGCTATTCGCGCAGTTCGACGTTCCAGTAGGCCGCATCGAGGAAGTGTTTCCAGGAGCGGTAGCGCGGGCTGGCGGCGCGGAGCGTGATCGTCGGGCAGGACTTCGGCTTGAACGGTTTGCGCGTCAGGTGCATGCCCGCTTCGCGCGGCGTGCGGCCGCCTTTGCGGACGTTGCACGAGACGCAGGCGCAGACCACGTTGTCCCAGTTCATGCCGCCGCCGCGGCTCTTCGGGATGACGTGGTCCAGCGACAGTTCGCTGGTCGGAAACCGCTTGCCGCAATACTGGCAACGGTTGTTGTCGCGGGCGTAGATGTTGCGGCGGTTGAAGCGGACCTCTCGCCGCGGCACCTTGTCGAAGCCCAGCAGGCGGATGACGCGCGGCACGGCGATCTCCAGCCGCACGGTCCGAATCCACTCGTGCTCGGCCGGCTCAAAGGTCTTCTTGTACTGGCTGATCTCGGTCCAGGTGGAGAAGTCGTAAGTGGCGTAGGCCCCGTCCTCGATGCTGACCACTTCGGCCAGGTCCTTGTAGAGCAGGGTGAAGGCCCGGCGGACGTTGATCACGCGGACGGCCATGAACAGGCGGTTCAGCACCAGCACGCTGGCGCTGAGTGGGTCGGCACTTCCGGCCCCGAGGATGGAATCGACTGCGACCGTCACAACACACCCCGACTTTCCCGGGCGGTTACGTCGCGCGTCACGAGATGACAGACAAGCCGCCCACAGTGAACATACAGGCAGGCTTCCATCGAAGCTCCAGGGCCGCAGACCCTCGAAAACAAGGCCGCGACCAAGAGGCATCGCGGAGCCGCAAATACACTAGCACGGTGTCGCGTGAGGTTCAAGTCAAAACCATGTGCCTGAAGGGGCCGTCGCCACGGCAGCACACTGGGCGCGGGAGTCGGCCGTGGTATACTGGCCGGCAGGACCGTTGGTAGGCAGGCTGTGGCCGGAAAGGAAAGCAAGACCATGAACGTGTTGATTCTGCAGGGCAGCCCGCGCAAGGGCGGTAACACCGAGACCGTTTGCAGCGCGATGGCCGAGGCCATGGTTGCGGCGGGGGCCAAGGTCGAGTCGCTGCGCGTGGCCGACATGAACATCGGCGGCTGCATCTCGTGCTTCGCCTGTCAGAAGGTGGGCGACGCGCCGGGCTGCTCCGTTAAGGACGACATGCAGCAAGTGTACGCGAAGATCCTGGCCGCCGACCTGGTGGTCCTGGCCACGCCGGTCTATTGCTGGGGCATGACCGCGCAGATCAAGGCGCCGATCGACCGCTTCTATGCGTTCGGCAAGTTCGCGTTCCAGACGAATGGGCAGCACGGCAGCCTGGTCGAGGGCAAGGCGACGGCGCTGGTGGTCACGGCCGGCGGCGGACACTACGACGGGGCGGAGTTGTGCGTGGCGGCGTTTCGGGCCAAGAGCGCGTTCATGCGGATGGACAATCGCGGCGAGTTCGTGGCCGCGCCGCTCGGCGAGCCAAAGGCTACGGCTGCCGACCAGCGGCTGCTCGACAAGGCAGCCGAGTTCGGTCGGGCGATCGTCAAGGGCTGAGGCGGATCAGGTGCGGGCGAAGGCGCTCATGCGGCGGATGTACTCGCCGACGGCCTCTTCCGGCGTGGCGTCCTCGAGGCCGCACTCGCCCATCAACGGGCCGTCGTATCCGGCGGCGCGCAGGGCGGCAAGCACCGACGGCCAGTCCTGGTTGCCTTCACCCGGCAGGGCGTGGTCGTCGTGATCGCCGTAGTTGTCGTGCAGGTGGACGGTGGCGATGCGGCCGCTGACCTGGCGGATGTAGTCCGGGACGTTGCGGCCCTGGTGAACGTGGCCGCTGTCCAGACAGATGCCGACACGCGACGCATCCAGGCCGTCCAGCAGGGCCAGCATCTCGTCGGGCAACCCTCCGAGAGACTCCAGACTCATTGTTTCCATGGCCAGAACGACGGACGCGGGCGTCAGGTCTACAGCGCGGCCCATGGCCTCGTGCGTCCATCGGAATTCCTGATCGCGGTTGCGGCTCGGGACGTCGCGACCGGGATGAACCACGACGGCCTTCGCCCCGAACCGCGCAGCCACTCGCGCGGCCTGAACGATTTTGCGGAGGCCGTCCTCGCGGGTGTCGGGATCGTCCATGGCAATGCCCGAGAACGGGGCGTGCAGCGACCAGACCTTGAGCGAACTGCTCTCGATGGCCGCAATGATCTCGTCCACGCGCTCGGTGTCGAAGAGGTTCAGGTGATGGCTCTGGAGGGCGGCAATTTCGATCCAGGCGATGCCCGTCTGTTCGAGACGTCGAACCTTGGCGGCCGTCAGCGCGTCGCGGTGGCCGAAGACGCTCGTGCAGATGCCGAGGTTGAGAGCGCGCTGAGCCATCGTCAGACCTTCTCCTCGCCGCTGTGGGCGGCCATGTGTTTGCTGCCGCGGCGGATGTAGTCCAGGCACGTGACGGCGCTCAACCCAGCCGCGACGGCGCCGAGGACGTGAAGGCCATACACCATCGCGGCGGCCAGTCCCGGCAGGCGGGCCAGGTCGGGCGCCACAAGCGTCAGCAGCACCAGGACGAACGTCAGCGCGGTGGCCGTCTTGCCGAGGGCCGTCGTGCCGATCATCTCCTTGTGGCCAATCATCACGTGAACAATCAGGAAGCCGATCAGAATCAGGCCGTCCTTGCTGAGCAACGTCACGGTGACCCACGACGGGATGTGGTAGGGGGGGCGCCCCTCGCCGAGCCACCTGGGCGACGTGAGGATGAGAACCGTGGCCGTCAGGACGAGCTTGTCGGCCAGCGGATCGAGGATCGCCCCGAGCCGCGTTCGCTGATCGAGACGGCGGGCCAGGTGGCCGTCCAGGGCGTCGCACAGGGCCATGGCCGCAAAGACCCCCAGCGCCCAGTAGCGCATCATCGGATACTCGCGGGAGTTGATCAGCAGAATCAGGAACGGCGTCAGCAGCAGGATGCGCAACACCGTAATCCGATTGGGCCAGGTCATCATGGCGTTTGGTTTCCCGATGCACCGAACGACGTGGACATGCCGGGCGGCGCGGCCCACCTGCCGTACCGTGACGACACGCCGGCCATGGTAGCTTGGTCGGTTCCGATGTGTCAATAGTTGTTCGCTTGTCTGGCGGGGAGTGTGGCAGACCCGATCTGCCGCGGACGTCTCAGAAGACCATGCCCGCGTAGCCGACGAAGTCGCCGATCTGGTCGCCGTAGACCGTGTCGCGCAGGACGTCGTAGCTGGTGGTGTACTCGACGAGCTTGCCGCCGTCGGAGCCCAGAACCTTGGCCGCAGCCAGCGTGGCGGCAACCGCTCCGGCGCCGCAGGCGTTCTGGTGCAGCCGCGCTTCTTCGATCACCGCGTCGTCCTGTAACTGTTCCATCAGGCGGATCATCCGCGGATCGTTCTCCTTCTTGGCCCACTCGAGGCCGGCCTTGCCCGGTCCGGCCGGGGCGAACCCGTAGCCGATCGCCCCGTAATGAGTCATGTCGGTCGTGCCGACGACGAAAATCTTGCGGCCGGTGTTCTGCGCGATGCGGGCCACGCAGGCCCCGACCTGCGGCATGTCGTCCCGAGGCGGCGCGGCGATGGGCAGGATCCGCACCTCGCCGAAGACGTAGCGGATCATCGGCAACTGGACCTCGATGCTGTGTTCCGAGGTGTGGGCCGACGGATCGTCGATGGCCATCTTGCCGCAGCCCGCCAGCACCTGTCCGGCAAGTTCCTCGTCGACCTCCAGCGAACCGATGGGCGTCTGCCACCGGCCCCGAGCGTAGACGCCGGCTCGCGGCACGCCGTAGCTGTGCACGCTGCCGAACAGTACGAACGTGGCCGCAGGATCGACATGCGGTTGCACGGCGCGGTAGACCTTCATGGCCACGCGGCCGCTGCAATCCCATCCGGCGTGCGGCACAACGGCCGCCACCGGCCGATCCTTCGACGAAACGATTTCGTCAGCGGAAACGTCTACGCGTTGCAGATGAGCCAGGCAGGCCCGCTCTGTGCCGGCGTAAAAGCGTCCGGCTACGACTGGTTGTCGCATCCCCAAGAACCCCTATGTCCCGCGCGTCCCACGCTAGCGCGAAAAACCTCATGCTGAACCCACCTTTTGTACCATCGGCCCCGTACGCGAACACGGGAATTCCGCGTTTTTTTGCCTCCTTGCATCCGGTTTTCAGGGAACCTAGAATGGTTGCTCGCGTATTTCCAGTACTGGCCTCGTTGGGCCGAGCGAGACTCACAGGACACAGGAGGTCAAGTGTGGCTGAGCTACTGACGTGCACGTGCGGACAGGCACTGGATGTATCTGATTATACCCCGGGGCAGCAGGTCCGTTGCCCGGCCTGCCAGGAGGTCCTGACGGTGCCCGGGCGGTCGGCTCCGCCGCCCGCCGCCCCTCCGCCCATGGCCATGGCTGTGGCCGTGGACGACGAGCCGAGCGGCACGCGGCCTGCCGCCGCCCAGACCCGGCCGCGCGACCCCATGGCCCGGCGTCGCATGGCCGAACGCCGTTCGGCCAACGTGGCCCAGACCAAGCTCAAGAAGGTCATGATCTGGCCCTGCCTGGTGCTCGGCCTGGCCTCGATGGGCGTGGGCGCCCTCGGGCTCAGCCAGTTGTTCGCCCCGAAGGTTATTGAGCTGGAGACGACCGTCGATCCGGCCTCGGGCGTCAAGATTTCGCACATGTACGCCAGGGTGCCGAAGACACCGGAAGCGACCGAGTACGAGCGCGTCGAAGTGCAGCCCGACATTTACCCGGGCGACTGGACCAACGGCGACGACTTCACCCTGAACGGTGTCAAACCGACGCTCCGTAGCGGCGCGTGGATCATCAACTACGAGAACAAAGAGATGGCCGTCGAGCGGCGCGGCTACTGGTTCTACGAGGTGGACTTGGCCGCAGCCCCGGTCCCGGTTGTCGCGGCGCCCGTCGACAACGAAGCCATTCGCAACGAGACCGTGGAGACTCCCGATGAGACCGCGACTGCCACGACCAAGCCGCAGCGTCGCCTGCTTCGCGAGGTCGACCTGCCGCTGGTGGCCATGACCCGCGTCGGGCGCGGCGAGGACGCCCTCTACACGTACAAGCTCGTCAAGTGGCAGGGAGAAGGGTTCGTCGATCCCTCCAACGGCAAGCCCATCACGACGGTCAGCTATTACCGCGTCACCAAGTCGGGCATCCAGGACGTGCCCATCGAAGGCGACTTCGAGAAGCACGAGGTCCCGGCACTGATGAAACTGGCCTCGCCGATGTTCTTCATCGTCAGCGGGCCGCTGGTCGGTCTGCTGCTGCTGGCCGGAGCCGTCTTCTTCGCCTGGGAAGCCTACTTCTCGCAGGCCGCCAAGGATCGCCGCCGCCAGGAGGCCGCACAGCGGGACGCACTGAAGGCGTCCTGAGGCCAAAAGAAGTGCCCTGTCGCGTATCGGCACGCAGGGGGTATAACGTGCCGGTTCGCTCAGGGCACAAGGGCAAGTGTCCAGAGATGCCGGGTCCGCTCCGGCAAGGGACGGTCTCTCGCCCTCCCAGGGGCGTCTGACGTGTGGGGACACTTTTTCAGACGACCCTGCATATCAACCCATCGGCAGTTTACAACGAGAAGATTAGCCGCAATTGTGACATAAGCAACATGATGTCATACGGTCGTCACTCGGCGCAAGAAGCGGCGACGGCCCCCCCGGGGGAACCGTCGCCCGTTTTGTGTGATGAAGCACGCCGAATCGCCCGTCAGAGGGCCTCGCACACCAGGTCGCCGACCTGGCTCGTCGAGTAGCCCATCTTGCCGGCGCTCATACTCTTCATCTTCGTACCGGTGACGTCCATGATGGCCTTCTCAACACGGGCGGCCGCCTTGTCCTCGCCCAGGAAGTCCAGCATCATCTTCATCGAGCCGATGGCTGCGATCGGGTTGATCACGCCCTGGCCGGTGTACTTCGGAGCGCTGCCGCCGATGGGTTCGAACATGCTGACGCCCTCGGGGTTGATGTTGCCGCCGGCCGCCACGCCCATGCCGCCCTGGATCATCGCCGCCAGGTCCGTGATGATGTCGCCGAACATGTTGCAGACGACGATCGTGTCGTAGTAGTCCGGGTTTTTCACCTGCCACATGCAGCACGCGTCCACGTGGTTGTAGTCGCGCTTGATGTCCTGGTACTCTTCGCCCACCTCGTTGAACGCCCGCCACCACAGGTCGTGGGCGAAGGTCAGCACGTTCGTCTTGGCCACCAGCGTCAGCATCTTCTTGTCGTTGCGCTTGCGGCAGAAGTCGAACGCGTAGCGGATGCACCGCTCCACGCCCATCCGCGTGTTGCACATGATCTGCGTGGCCACCTCGTTCTTGGTGCCCTTGTAGGCGATGCCGCCCATGCCCGTGTACAGGCCTTCGGTGTTCTCGCGGATGATGACGAAGTCGATGTCTTCGGGGCCGCGGTTGGCCAGGGGCGTTTCGACGCCGGGGTACAGCTTCACCGGACGCAGGTTGATGTACTGGTCCAGGTCGAAACGCATCTTCAGCAGCAGGCCCTTCTCCAGGATG
>JAFGPY010000262.1 GCA_016935955.1 Planctomycetota bacterium | reverse complement strand
CCGCCTTGTCGTCAGATACCGACCGGTTCGCGGCGCGCAAGGCGACGGGAGTTAAGCGCGGTGAACTGTGACAGTCCGACCGTCCGAAAACGGCCCTGGCGGTGGCGGGAACTGCGTTCCGAAAAGTTAAGCGCGCTTAACAATGTTAACCTCGGTGAACAATTTTGCGGCAGGCTTGGCGCCCCGCAAAAGCGGCCTGCCGGGGCCGAACGGGCCGCGACGATACCGAAACGGCTGTCTCATTTGGGCGGCGCGAGAACGACCGTTTTCGTCCGTTTTCGGTCGGATTCGGACCGCTTTCGGCGGCACTTGCGGCCACTTTGCGTCCCGTTGAGCCGCGGCAAGCGACCCGGCCCGGAGTTGCCCGCCCGGACCGCCAGGACGTCGTAAGCATGGCAGTGGCAAGGCATTGTGCCGCAGCACGAAGGGACGGAAAGGAGAATCCTGTGGGAATGGGCCCCATGGTTGGGGCTCGAAAAATCACGTGGGAGAGATTCGAGATTTTGGCGGCGCGTGGCGCGCCGAATCCGCCCTTTTCGCGACATCTGCGGGGACAGGCGGGGCGAAGGGCGCGGAACCGGTTGGAACAGGTGCCGCGAGACGGCCCCCGGCGGCTCGGCTCGGCCGGTTTGCTCCGCGGGCACGCCTCCCCTGCCCCTGGTTCGTCCCGCGTCGTGCGGCAGCGTCGGGGCGTGCCCGCGGGTGGCCCCGAGGGGCTTTTTCCTTGACGATTGCGACCGGCATACGATACTATGGCCCCTTTGCCGAGAGGGCTGGGAGCCCTCTCTTTCGACTTACAGGCAGGCCCCCGGGCCGTTATTGGACCGACGACATGCAACCGAAACGCAAGACAAGCAAAGCCCGCAAGAGGAAGCGCCGCAGCCATCATGCCCTGACGCCGCAGTCCACCGTCATCTGCAGCCACTGCAACCACGTGACGCTGCCGCACCGCGTGTGCGAGAATTGTGGCTGGTACCAGGACCGTCAGGTCGTAACCACCGAGGAGAGCTAGGCGCATGCGGACGGCCCTGGATGCCATGGGCGGCGATTTCGCGCCGTCAGAGATCATCAAGGGGGCGGTTGAGGCCCTTGAGATTCTGCCGCCGGAGGACACCATCCTCCTGGTGGGGCCCCAGGACGTCATCGAAAGCCAGTTGCGGGAACTCGGCGGCCCGTTCGACCGTATCCTGGTCGAGCACGCCGAACAGGCCATCGGCATGGACGAGGCTCCGGTCGAGGCCCTCCGCCAGAAGCCCCGCTCCAGCATCAGCCGCATGGTCGAAGTCATGAAAGAGGGCCGGGCCGACGCCTTTGTGTCGGCGGGCAACACGGGGGCCGTCGTTGCGGCCGCCCAGATGGCCCTGCGGACGCTGCGTGGCGTGCGGCGAGCCGGCATCTCGATCATCGTCCCAACCTTCCACGGTCCGGTCGTCGTCATCGACGTCGGGGCCAACATCCACGCCAAACCGGTGCACCTGGCCCAGTACGGGCTGATGGCTTCGGTCTACAGCCAGAGGGTCCACGGCACCAAGAGCCCGCGGGTCGGCCTGATGTCGATCGGCAGCGAGGACGCCAAGGGCACCGACCTGGTCCGCGAGACGCGGCACCTGCTTCGCAGCGCCTCGGTCAACTTCTGCGGCAACGCCGAGGGCCGCGACCTGTTCAACGGCCGCTTCGACGTCATCGTCTGCGACGGTTTCGTGGGCAACGTCGTGCTCAAGGTCATCGAGGGCATGGGCGAGGGCATGGTCCAGATGCTGGCCGACGAGCTGACGGCCTTTGCTCCGGACATGGTCTCGAAGCTCTCGCCGGTCGTCTCGAAGCTCCAGGAACAGCACGATTACGCGTCCTACGGCGGCGCGCCGCTGTTGGGCATCGACGGTATCGGAACCATCTGTCACGGCTCCTCCAAGGCTCGGGCCATCCGGAATGCCCTGAAAGCCTCCTCGCGATTCGCCGGGCAAAAGGTCAATGAGGCCATCGAAGACGCCCTGGCCCCGGCAGGAGAACTGCAAAAGTGAGTTTACCGCGCAGCGTGAAGATCGTCGGGACCGGACACTACGTTCCCGAACGCATCATGACCAATGACGATTTCGCCAGGCTCGTCGACACTTCCGACGAGTGGATCACGACGCGCACGGGCATCAAGGAGCGGCGCATTGCCGCCGAGAACGAGGCCACCAGCGACCTGGCCGTGGCCGCCGCCCGCGAGGCCCTCAAGGACGCCGGACGCGAGCCGGCCGACGTCGACCTGGTGATCATCGCGACGATCACGCCCGACCACATTTTCCCGGCCACGGCGGCCCTCGTGCAGTACAAACTGGGCATCCCCAAGTGCGGCGGCTTCGACCTCGAAGCGGCCTGCTCGGGATTCGTCTGCGGCGTGGCTATGGCCCGCGGGGCCATCCTGGCCGGCATCTGCAAGCGGGCCCTGGTCGTCGGGGCCGAGAAACTCAGCGCCATCACCAACTACAAGGACCGCGCCAGTTGCATCCTTTTCGGTGACGGGGCCGGTGCAGCCCTGCTCGAAGGCTCCGACGAGCCCGACACGGGCGTCATCTACAACACTTTGGGCATCGACGGCGTGGGCGGGCACCTGATGATCACACCCGCCGGCGGTGTGGCCCAGCCGGTCACGCACGCGAATCTCGACGAGGCAGCCAACAAGATGACCATCCACGGCCGCGAGGTCTACCGCTTCGCCGTCGACAAGATGCAGTACCTTGTCCGCGACGCCATGGAGCACTGCAACCTCTCGGTCGACGACGTGGCCATGGTCGTGCCGCACCAGGTCAACACGCGAATCATTGATTCGGCCGTCGGAAGACTGGGCTTCCCGGCCGAGAAGATCTTCGTCAACATCGACAAATACGGCAACACCAGCGCAGCCAGCGTGCCGATCGCCCTGTCGGAGGCCCGCCGCCAGGGCAGCATCCGCGATGGTCAGACGGCCATCCTGGTCGCCTTCGGAGGCGGCCTGTCGTGGGCTTCGGCAGTCGTCAAGTTCTAGCCGCCCGTTGAAGAAATGTAGCCCGGCCGCTCTCGGCCGGGGGACACGGACTTTGGCGGTCGTTTGCAGCCTTGCGTCACGCCCGGGGGCGGGCGTGCTACATAAACACGGACTCCTTCAACGGGTTGTTAGCCGCACACGTTTCACAGCCCGAAGTGGACCTGTCGGGCGGTTCCACCTGGACCAGATGAATGGGGAGGTCAATCGTGGGCAAGACCGCACTGCTGTTTCCGGGACAGGGCGCCCAAAGCGTCGGCATGGGCGCCGACGTGTACCAGGCCTTCCCCAAGGCCCGCGAGTTGTTCGACCGGGCCGACGAGATTCTCGGTTTCAATCTCTCGGCCGTCTGCTTCGAGGGGCCCGAGGACCGTCTCAACGCAACTGACGTCAGCCAGCCGGCGATTTTCGTCACCAGCGTCGTCCTGGCCGAACTGTGGGCCGAGGGCCCGGGCCGCGACGTAAAGGCCGATGCGACCGCCGGCCTGAGCCTCGGCGAGTACACCGCCCTGTGGGCCGCCGGCAGCCTGTCGTTCGAGGACGGCGTCCGCCTGACGCGTCGCCGCGGCGAACTGATGCAGGCAGCCGCCGAGGCCAATCCCTCGACGATGGTCAGCATCATGGGGCTGGATGAGGAGCAGGTAAAAAACATTTGTGAAGCGGCTTCGGCGCTGGGTATAATCTCGCCCGCTAATTTCAACTGCCCGGGGCAGATTGTCGTCTCGGGCAGCAAGGAGGCCTGTGCCAAGGCCCTGACCCTGGCCGAGGAGGCCGGCGGCAGGGCCGTCGAGTTGAAAGTGGCCGGGGCGTTCCACAGCCGCCTGATGGACTCGGCCGCCCAGGGCCTCGAACAGGAACTCCAGGCGACGACCCTGGCCGACCTGCGGTTGCCGGTGGTGGCCAACGTCACGGCCGACTATTATGGCTCGGTGGCCGACGTGCGGCCGATGCTGGTCCGGCAGCTCACCAGCAGCATCCTGTGGCAGAAGTCCATGGAGCGGCTGCTGGCCGGCGGTTTTGATACGTTCTACGAGATCGGACCGGGTCGCGTGCTTCGCGGCCTGATGAAGAAGATCGACCGCAGTGCCGCCGTGACGACCGTCAACAGTGCGGCCGAGGTCGGCGCCTGACGGGCGTCACGACGGGGATTCGCAAAAGTCACACCTGAGCGAGGAGGTCCTGATGGCAGTGAAAGACCGCGTAGCGATCGTTACCGGAGGCGGACGCGGCATCGGGCGGGCCATTGCCCTGCGGCTTGCGGCCGGCGGCGCCAAGGTGGCCCTGGCCGACGTGCTCGAAGAGCCCATGGCCGAGACCGTCAAGCTCTGCACCGAGGCCGGATCGCCCATGGCCAAGGCCTACAAGCTGGACGTCACCGACGAAGAAGCTATCGAGAAGACGCTCGATGCCATCAACGAGGAGTTCGGCAGCATCGATATCCTGGTCAACAACGCCGGCATCACCCGCGACGACCTGCTGATGCGGATGGAAACCAAGGCCTGGGACCTGGTCCTGGCCGTCAACCTCAAGGGAACCTTCCTGATGACACGGACCGCGTCGCGGTATATGATACGGCAACGCCGCGGCCGCATCGTCAACATCGCCAGCGTCTCGGGGCTGGCCGGCAACGCCGGGCAGGCCAACTACTCGGCCTCGAAGGCGGGCGTGGTCGGTCTGACGAAGACGACGGCGCGGGAGCTTGCGGCCCGCAACGTTACGGCCAATGCCGTGGCCCCGGGCTTCATTCAGACGGACATGACGGACGTGTTGTCGCAGGCGGTGAAGGAGAAAGCCCTGGCCAACATCCCACTGAAGCGGATGGGCCAGCCGGCGGACGTGGCCGAGGCGGTGGCCTTCTTCGCCTCGGACGAAGCCGCGTACATTACGGGACAAGTCATTGCCGTCGACGGCGGCATGGTCATGTGAGGACAATTCGTAAGCCGGCGGCCCGGATGGCGGCCGGCCGATGAGTTGGTCAGCTTAGCGATCAAGATTTGGAGGAAGTGAACGTGGCGTCGATCGAAGAACGCGTAACCAGTATTGTGGCCGAGCAGATGGGCGTTGACAAGTCGCAGATCAT
>JAFGPY010000261.1 GCA_016935955.1 Planctomycetota bacterium | reverse complement strand
TCGACCTACGAAGGCAAGTTCAAGTTCGTCATTGCCGAAGGCGAATCGGTGCACGGTCCCATTCCGCCGACGGGCAACACGAACACGCGCGGCTTCTTCAAGCCCGACATCCGCACGTTCCTGAAGCGCTGGATGGCCGAAGGGCCGACGCACCATTACGCCCTGGGCATCGGCCACCGGGCCCGGGCCCTGGTGCGGGTCGCCAACTGCCTGGGAATCGAGTCGGTGGTCATCGGCGAGTAACCTTGGCGGGAGCCGTGAGCTAGTCTTAACGTCCAACGGGGCGGCCTCGCCAGGGTCGCCCCGTTTCTCTTCGCGGCCTCGCGACGCAATCGCTCGCGGGGCGAACCCGAACGAAAGGGGAGTCCGATGAATAGCAGCGGTCACTCTCTGCACGTGGGCATCGGCCGCGAGTCCCTCTGGGGCGCGTGGCAGACCGACCTCCGCCTGGCCGACGAGACCGACGTGCGGGCCCTGGTCGTTCGCGGCGGCGACGTCACGGCCGCGCTGCTCGTCGGCGACGTCAGTTGCTTCACGCCGGCCACCTGCCTGCGGCTGCGCGGCTTGGCCGCACGGGCGATCGGCGTCGACCCGTCGCACGTCGGCATCTTCGCCACGCAGAACCACAGCACGCCTCTCGATGACGACGCCTTCGACGCCTCGCGGCTCGATGCCGCGTTCGTCGCCGCGGCACGCGACGCCACGGCACGGCTGCAGCCGGCCGAGGTGGCCCGCGTTGCCGTGCGGCCCGAGCCGCCGTTGTGCTACTGTCGCCGCGTGCCGATCGAGGGGCTGGGCAAGTTCACCTTCTGGAACGGGTTCCGGTTCGACGACGCCGGCCGGCTCGATTGCAGCCATCTTGTGAAGCGCGCCTTGGCTCGCCTGGCTCAGGGGCGGCCGTACCAGTACCGCGCGCCCGGCGGCCCCGGCAGCCGGCCCGGCGAAGAGGACGCGATGCCCGAGTCGCCGATGCCGGTGCCCGAGCCGCTGCCGCTGCCCGACGCCGACGACGAGTTGCTGCAGGGACTGTTCTTCCGCCGCACGGACGGTACGCCGATCGGGTCGCTCGTACGCCTTGCCGCCCATCCCGACATCGGCAACGTCGCGAAAGCCGACGCTCTGACCGGCGACTATCCGGCCTACGTCCGCCGACATTGTGAGGAAGCTTTTGGCGGCACAGGCGTTTTCATGACGGGGCCGTGCGGCGATCAGACGTCGCGCCGTGAGGGCAAGGGGCTGGACCTGGCGCGCCGTCTCGGCCGCCAGGTGGCCGAAGCCGCCATGGCTGCGCTTCCGGAGGCGACGTGGCAGAGCGACGCCCGCGTAGCCGTGACCTCGCCGACGGTCGCGCTCAGGGTCCGCGAGGATTATCCGGCCTCGAAGGCTGCCGCCGAGAAGGCGATGGCCGACCTCGAAGCGGCCATGCTCGCCGCGGCCGTGTCGCCCCAGGCCGACCTGGCCGAGATCAAACGGCTCAGCGACGCCTGGGAGCGGCAGATGTACGTCGGCTGGGACACGCATCGGCGATGGACCGGCATCGACCTGGCCGGCCGCGCGGGACAGACGGTCGAGCATCCGCTGTTCGTCCTGCGCATCGGCGAGTCGGTGATTGCCGGGTTGCCCGGCGAGCCGTTCGGCCGCTACAGCCGCCGCATGCGCGACGAGTCGATCGGCGACGCCCTGATCGTCTCCGAGCAGGGCAACGGTTATCTGGGCTACGTCTGCTTGGCGGCCGACTACGACACAGGCGGCTACGGGGCCAACTCGATGATCTTCACCCGCGATGCCGAAGACGTGCTCGTCGACACGATTCGCCGCGCCGTCGCGTCGCTTTGACCCGGTCGCTGCGACTTGACCGCGGTGGGCGTTTCGGGTAAGGTCACGGCTTCGGACGGAGTGGTTACGAAGGATTTCCGTAGAAAGGGCGTACCATGGCCAAGAAGGGCTTGAGCACGTTGAAGATGGGAGCGGCCGCGCAGCCGCTGAAGGCGCGTCAGATCGAGTCGGCCTACAAGCTGGCCAAGGAGCGGTTCGCCGCCCTGGGCGTCAACACCGACAAGGCCATCAAGGCTGCCCTGGCGGTGCCGATCTCGGTGCACTGCTGGCAGGCCGACGACGTCAAGGGAATGGAAGTCAAGGAAGGCGCTACGGACGGCGGCGGCATCCAGGCCACGGGTAACTATCCCGGCGCCGCCCGTAACGGCGACGAGATCCGCGCCGACTTCGATTTCGCCCTGACGCTGCTGCCGGGCAAGTGGAAGTTCAACCTCCACGCCATGTACGCCGAGACGGGCGGCAAGCGCGTCGACCGCAACGAGCTGACCTCGCGCCATTTCTCGCGCTGGATCGACTGGGCCGCGAGCCGCAAGATCGGCCTGGACTTCAACCCCACGTGCTTCGCGCACCCGATGGTCAAGGACGGCCTGACGCTGTCGAGCGAGGACAAGGGCGTTCGCGATTTCTGGATCGAGCACTGCATCGCCTGCCGCAAGATCGGCCAGGCCATGGCCCGCAAGCTCGGCCCGTGCGTGACGAACATCTGGCTGCCCGACGGCCGCAAGGACGCCACGGCCGACCGCTGGGGCCCGCGCGAGCGGCTGATTGCGGCCCTGGACAAGGTGCTGGCCAAGAAGATGTCGCCGAACGTCGACGCCGTCGAGAGCAAACTGTTCGGCATCGGCCTGGAGGACTACACGGTCGGCTCCAACGAGTTCTACCTGCTCTACGCCCAATCGCGCGGCGTCGTGCTGTGCTACGACCTCGGCCACTTCCACCTGACCGAGAGCGTCGCCGACAAGCTGTCGAGCACGCTGACATTCATCGACAAGCTGCTGATCCACGCCAGTCGCCCGATCCGCTGGGACAGCGACCACGTGACGCGGCTGAACGACGACGTGAAGGCCGTCTGCGACGAGGCCGTGCGCGGCAACGTCGTGGACCGCATCTACTGGGCCCTGGACTTCTTCGACGCCAGCATCAACCGCGTGGCGGCCTGGACGATCGGGTCGCGGACGGTCCGCAAGGGGCTGCTGCGTGCGATGCTCGAACCGCACGCCCTGGCCGTCAAGGCCGAGTACTCCGACAACGGGGCCGCCAAGCTGGCCCTGGCCGAGTACCGCGAGGAACTGCCGTTCGGCGCCGTCTGGGACTACCTCTGCCTGAAGGCCGGCGTGCCCGCCGGGCTGAACTGGCTCGACGAGGTGGCCGCCTACGAGACCAAGGTGCTGGCCGAGCGCTGTTAGCCGAGCGAAGACGTGTGCAGACTATCGGCCCGGCCGTCGCGAGATGGTCGGGCCGCTTCGTTGACGCCGCACCGGCCGACGGCGTGCCCGCGAAAGAGCGTCACCGCCGCGAGCGGCGCGGGTTACCATCTTAAGTGGCACGAGAGGAGACCGATGTTGAACCTTCCACGACGCACGATGCCGGGCACGGACCTCGACCTGTCGGTCATCTGCCTGGGCACGGTTCCGATTGGCGGCGCGATCAGCGAGGACGACAGCTTTCGCCTGCTGGACGCCTACGTCGAGATGGGCGGCAACTTCATCGACACGGCCGAAATCTACAGCGACTGGCTGGACGTGGGCAAGTCCGAGGCCGAGGTTCGCCTGGGCAAGTGGCTGAAGGCTCGCGGCCTCCAGGAGCAGGTGGTCGTGGCCACCAAGGGCGGGCACCCGCGATGGGAATCGCTCGCCCGCATGCGGCTCGCGCCCGACGAGCTGCGCACCGACATCGACGGCAGCCGCGAGCGGCTGGGGCTTGAGAGGTTGCCGCTGTACTTCCTGCACCGCGACGATCCGAGCCGTCCGGTGAGCGAGATCGTGGACGTGATGGCCGAGGCGGTCGACGCCGGCAAGATCGGCTACGTCGCCTGCAGCAACTGGCAGACCGAACGCATCGCCGCCGCGCAGCAGTACGCCCGGGAGCACGGCCGGCCGCAGTTCGTCGCCGACCAGATGCGCTGGAGCCTGGCCCGCGTCAATCCCGAGAGCCAGTCCATTCCCGGCCTGGTCGAGATGGACGACCGCCTGCACGCCTACCACCGCGAGACGGGCATGGCCGCCGTGCCGTACTCGTCGCAGGCCCAGGGTTTCTTTTCGGGCGCTTACGGCCGCGGTATCGAGCACCCGCAGACCCGCGCCGGCGAGAAGGTGAACACGTACTACTACAACGAGGGCAACCTGGCCCGGCTCGACCGTGTCCGCGAACTGGCCGGACGCGGCGGGCTGACGACGACGCAGGTGGCCCTGGGTTACCTTCTCGGCCAGCCGTTCGCCGTCTACCCGATCATCGGCGTCAGTTCCGTCAAGCATCTTCGTGACTCGTGTGCGGCCGCAAGCGTGCAGCTCAGTGCGGCCGACGTGCAGTGGCTCGAAACCGGTC
>JAFGPY010000260.1 GCA_016935955.1 Planctomycetota bacterium | reverse complement strand
CTACACGCGGACGACCGGCATCTGGCAGACGGTCTGGCTGGAGCCGGTGCCGGCGGCCTGCCGCCTGGAGCGTCCGCGGATCACGCCGGACGTGGGCGGCTCGCGGCTGATCGTGGAGCAGCCGCTCGTCGGCGACCGTCGCGGCCTTCGGGTGCGGGCCATGCTGGGCGACGCCCGGGGCTGCGCGGCCATGGCCGAGTGCGACGCCGCGAGCGACTTTATCCCGCGACTGGTTCTGGAGATTCCCGCCGACCGCGTGCGGCTCTGGTCGCCCGACGACCCGCACCTGTACGATCTGGAGATCGAGCTGCTGAACGCCGACGGCGCGACCGTGGACCGGGCCACCAGCTACGCGGGGCTGCGGAGCGTGACGATCGACGGGCCGGCCATTCTCATCAACGGCCGGACGATCTTCCAGCGGCTGGTGCTCGACCAGGGCTACTACCCGGACGGCATCATGACCGCCCCGAGCGACGAGGCCCTGTGGCGCGACATCGAGCTGAGCCTGGCCGTGGGTTTCAACGGCGCGCGGCTGCACCAGAAGGTCTTCGAGGAACGCTTTCTCTACCACGCCGACCGCATGGGCTACCTCGTCTGGGGCGAGTTCCCCGACTGGGGTTGCCGCAGCGACCGCGACGGACGCCCTTGGCAGGAGCCCGACGCGGCCTACGTCACCCAGTGGCTCGAGGCCCTGGCCCGCGACTACTCGCACCCGTCGATCGTCGGCTGGTGTCCGCTGAACGAGACCTGCCAGGAGACCACCGACGAGATCACCACGCTGGACGACGTGACGCGCGGCATGTTCCTGGCCACCCGGGCCATGGACGCCACGCGGCCCGTGATCGACGCCTCGGGCTACTCCCACCGTGTGCCGGAGGCCGACGTCTACGATTCGCACGACTACTCGCAGGACGTGGCACTGTTCCGCGCGCGGCACGACGCCACGAGTCAGGGGCAACTGTTCGTCAACACGGGCAAGGACGGGCAGCCGTGGTCGATTCCCTGGCGCGGCCAGCCGGTGATGGTCAGCGAGTTTGGCGGCACGTGGTGGCAGCCCGGTGCGCCGCCGGACGAATCGAGCTGGGGCTACGGTCAGCGGCCGCGAACCGTCGACGAGTTCTACGAACGATTCGAAGGGCTGTGCGGGGCGCTGCTGGACAACGCCGCCCTTTGCGGTTATTGTTACACGGAGTTGACGGACGTGTACCAGGAACAGAACGGGCTGTACGGGTTCGACCGCGCGGCGAAGTTCGACGTGTCGCGGTTGCGGGCCATTCAGCAGCGGCCGGCGGCCATCGAGCGGCGCACGGCATCCGGTGGCCACGACAACGGACCAGATAGGGAGGGCAAGCGATGACGAGATCCTCGGCGTTCCGAATGACGGCGGCACTGGTTGTTGCACTCGTGGCGACGATCGTCGGCGGATGCGGGGAAGATTACCAGTTGCCGGACCTGTCGTGGGGACCTGAGCCGTACACTGCGGCGACGGCGGCCGATCTGGCCGGGGCGTGGAACTACTACGACGAGAACGGCAACGGATTCCGGCTGACACTCGGCGCGGACGGGAAATTCACCGAGGAGATCTTCGGGGGCGATGAAGGGATCGCCAAGCGGGTCACAGGGACGTGGCGGCTGGACGGTGCCGACCTGAAGTTCGCCGGCTGGCAGGCCTACAGCGCGCCCGGGGCCGTGCCCACGTTCTGGGTCTTCAAGAATCCCAACAACGGACAGATTGGCATCTTCGGCGGCGAGGGCGAGCGCGGCGCGAATCGCTGGACGGCCATGTCGCGGGCCGAGCCGGAGACTCCCTGACCCTTTCCGCGGCCCACAGGGCAGCCGATCATGAGCCGGCCGAACATCCTCTGGATCGTCACCGATCAGCAGCGATGGGACACCCTCGGGTGCTACGGCAACCCGTTCGTTCTGACACCGAATCTGGACCGGCTCGCCGGCTCGGGCGTCAGGTTCGATCACGCCTACTGCCAGAACCCCGTGTGCACGCCGAGCCGCGCGGCCCTGATGACCGGCCGCTACCCGCGGACCACGCGCTGCCGGCAGAACGGGCAGATGATCCCGGCCGGCGAGGTGCTGGTGACGCGGCTGCTGGCCCGCCACGGGTACAAGTGCGGCCTGGTGGGCAAGCTCCACCTGGCCCCCGTCCATCCGAACTACTTCCCCGAAGGCGAGCACCGCGTCAAGGACGGGTTCGAGGAATGGCGCTGGTCGGCCGGACCGGGCCACGGCATGGCCGACGGTTACACACACTGGTTGCATCTGCGCGACCTGGAGTATAAGCGGACGCCGTTCGCCGGGTCGAAGTACGTGCAAACGAGCATGCCCGTCGAGCATCACCAGACCACGTGGTGCGCCGAGCGGACGATGCGTTTCATCACCGAGCATGCCATCGGCGACTCGCCGTGGCTGTGCTTCTGCGGCATCTTCGACCCGCACCATCCGTTCGATCCGCCGGAGGAATACCTGCGCCGCTACGTCGATCGCCTGAAGGACCTCCCGCTGCCGAGCTACACGCCGGGCGAACTCGACGACAAGCCGCTGTTCCAGCAACTCGACCACCGCGCGGCCTACAACGTGCCGGGCCTCTATCCCTTCGACCAGATGAGCGACGACGACCATCGCCTGGTGCGGGCCGCCTACTGGGCCATGGTCGGCCTGATCGATTTCCAGGTCGGCCGCATCCTCCAGACGCTCCGCGAGACGGGCCAGCTCGACAACACGCTGGTCGTCTTCACGTCGGACCACGGCGAGCTGCTCGGCGATCACGGCATCTACTGCAAGGGGCCGCACTTTTACGAGCCGTCGATCCGCGTGCCGCTCGTGGTCTCGTGCCCGAGGCGCATGGCGGGCAACCGCGCGTCGCCGGCCCTCGTGGAACTGGTGGACCTGGCCCCGACATTGTTGGAGGCCGCGGGCCTCCAGAGGCACCCGGGCATGCAAGGGCGGTCGCTCTGGCCGATGCTGACCGGCGGCGCGCCGCTGGAGAGTCACCGCGACGACATCTACTCGGAGTTCTACAACTCGGGCCACAGTCACACCGATCCCCAGGCCCACGCCACCATGGTCCGCACCGCGACGCACAAGCTGGTCGTCCAGCACGGGCAGGAGGTCGGCGAGCTGTACGACCTGCAGAATGATCCCGGCGAGACGCGCAATCTGTGGAACGATCCGGCCGCAGCCGCCGTGAAGATTGAGATGCTCAAGCGCCTGACCGACCGCATGGCCTGGACCGTCGACCCCCTGCCGCCGCGCCTGGCGCCGTGGTGAGACGGTGGGCGCCATGCTTCTGCTCGCAGAAGCGCGCGGGTGCCATGGTCTAGCCGAAGGGTAGGCCATGATAGCCGTTCACCACGTAGCGATCGCTCGTCGTGGCCAAGCTCCGCCTGACCACGGCACCCAGCCGTGATGAAAGAGGACGCGACGCTCGGTACAGCTGGACAAGACCCGCCGTGGCACACCTCGTGGCGGGTGTAGGGGCGGCTCGCGAGCCGCCCTCGAACGGGCTGCAGCGTTCGGCATGCCTGCGGGGGCAGGCACGGCACCCGGCCGTTGCATCTGTAGGGGCACGGCCTGCCGTGCCCGTCGTCGTTGGGGGGTGGCATGGCCGCGCTCGACGCAGTTCCCGAGCGACGTCGAGGGGCGTAGCCATGATCGCATCGCGTCATCGCAGGCAAACGGAGCAGAACGATGAGAAACTCGAAGCGTCTCACGTTGACCGTAGCGGCGGCGACCATCCTGATCGCCGCATGTGCCGTGGTTCGCGCCGAAGGGGAGTCGAAGATGAAGATCGAGATTCTGTCGCAGGAGAAGATGCTTTCGATGCTCGTGCGCGAGCACCCGCGGATCCTGGCTCGCGCCGACGACTTTAAGCGCGCGGCCAAGCTGGTGGCCGAGGACGAACTGGCCGGCAAGTGGTATGGCAAGCTTCGCGACGAGGCCGACAAGCTGCTGGGGGCCGAGCCGTCGAAGTACGAGATTCCCGACGGGCTGCGGCTGCTGTCCACCAGTCGCCGCGTCCTCGACCGCGTCAAGACGCTGGCCCTGGTCTATCGCGTCGAGACGCTGGCCGGCGGCGAGCGGGCCGCAGCGGCGCGGAAGTACGCCGCCCGCGCCTGGACCGAGATGGGTGCGGCTGCCGCCTTCAAGGACTGGAACCCGCGGCACTTTCTCGACACGGCCGAGATGGCCAACGCCCTGGGCACGGGATACGATTGGCTGCACGACGTCCTGAGCGACGAGCAGCGGGCCGTCCTGCGCCGGGCGATCATCGAGAAGGGCTTGGAGCCCGGCCTGGCCTGCTACGCCGGCACGGGCGCGAGCAACTGGTGGCCGAAGTGCAGCCACAACTGGAGCCAGGTCTGTAACGGCGGCCTGGCGATCGGGGCCCTGGCGATTGCCGACGAGGAGCCGCAGATTGCCGGACGGATTCTTGCGGCCGCACTGCCGAGCGTGCAGTTGCCGATGGCTGAGTTCGCGCCGGACGGCGCCTGGGGCGAGGGGCCGGGCTACTGGCATTACGCCGTGCGCTACAACGTCTACATGCTGGCGGCCCTGGAAACAGCCCTGGGCACGGACTTCGGCCTGGCCGAGTTCGAGGGCTTCGACAAGACCGGCGAGTTTCCTGTCTACATGGCCACGCCGATTGGCCGCACGTTCAACTTCGCCGACATGGGCGACGGCCGGGGCGTCATCAAAGCCGAGCAACTGTTCTGGCTCGCGCGACGGTTCAAGCGGCCGGAGTACGCCGTCTACGAAATGGAGCACGCTCAGCCCGAGCCGCTCGACGTGCTGTGGTTCCAGCGCGGCGACAAGGGCGCGGCCGCCGCGGGCCTGCCGATGGACAAGCATTTCCGCAACGTGGACGTGGCGGTGATGCGCGGTTCGTGGGACGATCCGCAGGCCACGTACGTGGGGTTCAAGGCCGGGTCCAACGCCGTCAACCATTCGCACCTGGACCTGGGTTCGTTTGTGCTCGACGCCGCAGGCAAGCGCTGGGCGGTGGACCTGGGCAAGGACGACTACAACCTGCCGCGCTACTTCAGCAACGACACGCGCTGGACCTATTACCGCCTGCGGGCCGAGAGCCACAACACGCTGGTCATCAACCCCGACGGCCAGCCGGACCAGGACGTCAAGGCGGCTGCACCGATCACGAAGTTCGAGTCCGCGCCCGAGCGGGTTGCGGCCACGACCGACCTGACGGCCGCGTACGCGCGGCACGCCAAGAGGGTGCAGCGGACCATTGAACTACTCGACCGTCGCGATGTGAAGGTGACCGACGAGGTGGCGCTGAAATCCGCGGGTGACGTGTGGTGGCTGATGCACACGCCTGCCGAGGCGAAGCTTTCGGACGACGGTCGCGTGGCTCGCCTGACCCAGGACGGCGTGGAGTTGGCAGTAACGATTTCCTCGCCCGACGGCGCGAGGTTCGAGGTGCTTCCGGCCGCACCGTTGCCGGGCACGCCGAACCCCGAGGGCCAGGCCGAGAACAAAGGCGTGCGCAAGCTGGCCATTCACCTGGCCGGCATCGAGAAGGCCACGATCATCGTGACGCTGAAACCGTCGCGGTAGTCCCTGAGGACGCGACCGCGCCGAACCCTATCGCATCGCCGAGGAGACACAGACATGACGATCCGACTCAGATGGATGGCGACCGCGCTGGCTGGTGCCATGCTGGTTTTCGCTGCCGGTCAGCTTGCGGCCCAAGACGGCGCGCCGCCAGCCGACACGCCCTGCGGCATCGGCGTGGTTCTTCAGCAGGACGGCGAGCGCCACGTGATCGGCGAGGTCCTTCCCGATTCGCCTGCCGGGCGGGCCGGGCTTAAGTCCGGGCAGGTTATCGTGGCCGTCGACGGCAAGCCCGTCGCCGGGCTCTCGGCGAAGGAACTCGTGCAGCGGATCACCGGCCCTTCGGGAACCGACGTGACGCTGACGCTGCTCGGGGATAACGGGCAGGTGGAAGTGACCATGAAGCGCGCGCCGCTGAAGGTTCCCAGCGCCAGCGCCTCGATGAGCGACGCTGGCGTGGGGATCATCCGCGTACGCTATATCGGCACCGACGGTATCCGCGAGGCGGTCAGGACGCTGATTGGGCAAGGCGCCTCCCGGTTGGTGCTGGACCTGCGCCGCGCCGGTGGCGGTCCGCTTGCCGACGTCCAGACCGTGCTGGAGCTGTTCGTCGGCACCGGACAGCCACTGTTCGAGGTGCATCGCCAGGGCAAGCCGTCCCTGATGCTCAACTCCGAGTCCCCGGCGATGACCGGCCTGCCGCTGGTGGTGCTGGTGAGCGAGAACACGGCGGCGGGGTCCGAGATCGTCGCGGGAGCGCTGAAGCAGACGAAGCGGGCCGTCGTTCTCGGTCGCAAGACGGCTGGCCGGCTGGAGATCAAGGAGGCCCTGAAGCGGCCCGACGGTTCAACGGTGGTCCTGCCGACGGGCAATCTACGTCTGCCCGGTCTGCCCGACGGCGGCGTGGGGGGCATCGTGCCGGACCGGGAACTGCCCGAGGGCGCGTCGGACGATGACGTCATGGCTGCGGTTCGCGAGACCCTGGCTTCGATGGCCGGAGCAGACGAAGCGGCTGTGCGGGCGCTGGCCCTCCAGTTCGTCGGCATGCTCCGCAAGGGCGACCGCACGACGGACGCGCAGATCGCCGCCATGCTGGCCGACGATTCGCTCCAGGTGACCAGTCGCGGCACGACGGTGCGCGGCAAAGACGCGCTGCGCGAGTTCTACGGCAAGGCGATGACCGAAGCCGACAAGCTGTGCTCGCAGTTCACGTCGCGCTACGACATCGAGCGCGTGCGCATCTCGGGCGATATGGCGATGGTCTTCGGCCGCATCGCGATCACCGGCCGGTTAGCCGAAGGCGACGCGCCGTTCGAGCGGAACATCTGGGAGACCCTCGTCTTCATGCGGCAGGACAACCAATGGCGCCTGTGGCACGAGCACTCCACGCTCGTGTCCGCGGAGCCGTAGGCGGGAGCAATCGAGCGACCGTCACTGCAAGAGCATGGGACCGCGCGGTGGCCGGTCTCAAGGCAGAAGGACGATCCCGGCGTCGGCCGCCATGACCTTGCCGTTGACGGTCACGTGTTCGGGCGACACGCCCGGAGCGCGGACCCGCAGACCCGCCAGACCTTCACCCGTCAGGGCTAGTGTGCCGTCGCCGTACACGGCTTCCACCGTTGTGGGCTGCGCTGCCTGCAGGATCGCCGTTCGTCCGCTGTCGTCCGAGAGGCGCGTGCCCTGGGCCATGAACACACGCGCGAGTCGGCCCGACGCGTCGCGGGCCACGGTGGCCGCGCGGCCGGCAAGCCGGTAGTCCCCGACGGCGGCCTCGGCAGCAGTGCCGAGGGCGACCACGTGGTCCTGTTGCCCGTCGAGCGCAACGCGGACGCCGACCACCTGCTCGGTGTCGGCCAGCAGTTCAATCTGCGGCCGTCGGTCCCAATCGTCCGACTTCGTCGGGAAGAACACGGTGACGAATCGCACGTCGGCGGTCTTCCGCGGCGGGCGGAGCTTCACGTAAATCTTGTGCTTCGGCGGCCGGAAGGTGGTGAAGTAGCGGCTCTCGCCGGCCTCGTGGCGGAAGCCTTCGGGGGCCAGCACGCGGATGCCCAGCATTCGCGCGTCGCCGGCCGGCGGGTCGGACCACGGCCGCCCGGGACGAATCTCGCCCGCCGGGCTGCGCACCCAACCGTCCTCGACGGTCACGCGATCGGTCGGAGCATCGTCCACCAGGTGACACACCCACTCGTAGTCGTGCGGCGCAGCGGAGCGGATGTCGTCGATCATCAGCAGGTAGCGCGGCTTGTCGAAGAGAACGTGGCGGCGGAACTCGCGCAGCCAAAGCTCCCCGGGCGGCCCTTCGCGGCCGACCTCGCGGTAGCGGTTCGTCGCGTCGGCTACGAGGTAGCTGGACCGCCCCGCGCCGCAAACCAGTTCGAGTCGCCCGTCGGTCTTCTCGGCCACGCGCCCGCCGGCGGCGCCGGGATGCATCTGGCCACGACCGTCCACGAGCAGCGTGTTGTGCGCCGCCGTGGTGCTCCCGATGCCCCCCTGCTGCCCGATCACCACGCGGTCGGGCATCTCGCCGGCCAGTTCCATCTTGCCCCAGAACAGTGAGAACGTGTTGGCGTCCGCGTGGTCGTGCCCGGCGTTGAGGCTGCCGCCGGTCGCGGCGTCGAACGGAAAGTCCTTCCGCACCAGCCGCTCGTACACCCAGCGGCCGCCGTAGGCGCCGGTCTTCAGGGCGAAGGCCAGATCGTCGTCGCCCCAACCGGTTCGCCAGAGGACGCCTTCCAGATCGGGCAGCGTGCGGTCGAGCGGCAGGCCGTCGGGCGGCATCGGCGCGACGGACGGATCGTAGTAGAAGAACTCCAGCGGCGCGGTCAGGCCGGGCTCCTTCGCGGCGATGCCGTCGGCCAGCCACTGGGCGCGGCCGTCGCCGTAGCGGCTCGCGATGTAGCGGAGCGTCGCGTGGCCGCCGCCCGTAATGCATCCGCCCCATTGCGGCACGAAGCTGCTGTACCGCAGCACGCCGGCCCGCGGCACGCCCGGCACGTGGTTGTAGACTCTCCACAGCACGTAGTTCCGCATGTAGCCTTCGTCCAGGAGGTCCGTGCCCTTGAGCCGCTTCAGGTTCAGGTAGAAAGGCACGATCGTGCCGAGCATGCCGTCCTGGTAGTGCGGCCCTTCGTGCCACGTGCCGTCGCCGATGCCCTTGAGGACGTCGCTCGTGAGCCGCGCGCTGCGTTCGGCGAACTTCAGCCATTCGGCCGCCCGAGGATCCTCACCTTCAAGCGCCAGCGCCGCCAGACCCAACGGGAAGACGCAATGGTGCCAATGGTTCTGCAGGTAGCTGGTGCGCCACCAATTCTCCCACTCACGGTTGTACCTGGCAGCCGTGGCCGCCTCGTAGACTTCCTGGGCGCGGCGGCCGAGGGCTTCGCGAATCAGTTGCCGATCCTTGTCGGGCAATTCGCCGTACGTCCAGTCGTAGGCGACCGCGCAGGCCCGCAGCATCCAGGCCAGGGCATAGTCCCGCTGGCCCACGCTGCGCTCGTTGCCCCAGTGTGGCCATCGGGCGAACGAGACCAACTGCTCTCGCGTGCGGTCCAGGTACTTCTGCTCGCCGGTGAGCACCCAGGCCAGGGCCACGGGAATCGGCAGCTCCGTCGGCTCGGTGAACGCCGTGTAGTTCGGCTTCTCGGGGTAAGGCGGCACCGGCTTGGCCAGGATCGCCTCGGCTTGCCGCACGATGTTCGCGGCGATCCGGGCGTGGGTGGTCCGGGCCTGCTCGCGGAGCCGCGGCACGTCGCTCGCGGCGAAGAACAGGCGCGGATGGTCCGACGCCTCCTCGGCCGCGGCGCGTCCGGCGACCGGAGCTGCGGCGAGGGCTGCAAGGAGGAGCGATGCGAAAGCTGCTGTTCGATGTGTCATGGCCGCCCCCAGTAGACAGGCGAGGAAGGATCGCCGGACAGTATACCATGTCCGCGTCCGCGCGGCGCGGATACGCTTGATCCGCCCACGACAAGCTGCGCCTGTGAAAGCACACACATCAGGCAGGGTGGCATGGCCACGTGAGCGTGGCCATGATCCTGTCTAGCGTTCAGGGGGGCAACGATTGTTGTGACGCTGAGGCCGCTGCGGCAAGCGACGGCCTATTGCGCGTGGAGTAGATCGGGCCAGTTGACTTCCTCCGCCTTGCTTTCCACGGCGAAGGGCTTGATGCCGAATAGGGGCTTCAGATCGTCGGCAAGACGGCAGGCACAGGGGTCGACCACAACAGCCCTGTCCAAGGCCTTGCCTCTTGCTGCCAGTGCGTCGACGACCAGAAGTCGTGCCATCAGGTCGTATTGTGAGAAGGAAAAGCCGACGATGTACACTTCTTCTGCATCGCGCACAGCGTCGCCAGCCTTGTCCCACGTCATGCCACTCCCGGGCAAGTCATGTAGCTTCTTGATTCTATCAAGGCCCGCGACTCCGAGCCAAGAGTCACAGCGGTTTATCTTGGCCAACGCTGAGGCCCCGGGCACGCGCCACAATTCCCACCGAAACTCAGGATCGTCCTTGTGACGAACGGTCTGGCTGTGCTCAAAGTTCACGTTTCGTTTGGAGAAGAGCTTTACGAGATTCATGGTTGGAAAGGTGCCGTCACGCTCGCAGATCACCCAGTCAAGCGACCCGTGCATTTTGAGGACCGTCGTACCGCCATTCGCTGAATCCTGCATGCCGTGATTCCATGGCCGGTTGAGACGCGTAAGGGCCAACTCAACTAGCGAATCGTAGTTGAACGTGATCACAGTATCGTCCCCCCGCATCTGCGTTGCGAAGCGAGTGACTTGCCCAAGGCGAGAACGCGACTGACACTCCTCTATGTTTTCAAGAAACTCTTCTTCTATGTAGGAGAGCCAAGCGTTTCTGCTGTCAGCGCGGTCCGCGTCAGTTAACCCATCATAGTGGCCTACAGGGCAGAGCTGTTGTTGGGAGTTCCACCACTCGATATCGCAGCGTCCTGCCTCAAAGAATTGCTCGATCGTGGCGCGGGAACTTGACGGCAAGGCCGTGCGAAGACGGGTTTGGAGAGACCGAGCCCAATTCTGAAGGTCACCGAGATCTCTTAGGCTAGGACGCTCTAAGGCTTGCTGCAGAGCCTCTGCGGCCGTCGGCAACCCCTCTTGTCTCGAAAAGCCCGCTCCGAGAATAAAGACCCTTTTCATCGCTGTGTCCCTCCTTGGGCTTCCTGAGCCGCTACTCTTCCTGTCGTTCAACAGTGCCGTCGGCTCGCCTGCGAACGAAGGTGTAGTTGCCGCGAAGTTCCATGCGGCCGTGCCAGCCATTCGGCATGCCTGCCCCTCGACGGTGCTCGGGATCTACGACAGGAGCAGGCATGGCACCCTTTGGCTTCCGGCCGGGGGCGGCCGGGCTACATAGACAAGGCCATCGCCTCGCGGCTGCGCGCCCTCATTTTTCCTGCTGCTCAGTCGTGCCGTCGGGACGCGTGCGGATGAACGCATAGTTGCCACGAAGCTCCAGGCGGCGGCCGTCGTCGGTGGTCCAGGCGTGCGGCGCGGTGGTGGCCTTGGTCCTCAGGGCCACGAGGTCCGCGGCGCCGTCCCTGAAACGGATTTCCACGGCGGCAGCATCGTCCTCGTCGGCGATGCGGCGGATGGCGGCAATCTGCGACTCATCCTTGACGGGCTCGTGCACGACGATGAACCGTTCCTCGAAGTCGGCCCGGGTGGCGACCACGAAGTCGGTGATCGGATCGGTGTAACTCTTGAACTTGGTTCCGCCGCGCGGCTCAGCGCCGAGCACGGTGGACCGCAAGCCGCAACCGTCGTCGCGGGTCCAGACGGCCGTCACGTCGCCGCCCTGCGAGAGGTTGTCTTTCTTGCCCTCGAAGCTCAGCTTGCCGTAACCGTGCAGCACGTAGTCGAGGTTCCGCTTGTACGCCGGCCGCCGGTCGAAGCTCACGTGGTAGACGTCCACCAGGTAGCGGTCGGCGAGAGCCAGCGTGCGGCCCTCGGTGCGGTCCTCTTCCGGGTGACGCTCGATGTCGGGCGCGTAGAGGTTCGCGCGCCGTTCGCCGCGACTGTGGACGCGCGGCGCCGCCACTTTGACCAGCGGCCCGGCATCGTAGTACGCCATCCACGTCCGGTCCACGCCCGAGTTGAAGACGTTGGTGATCGCCCCGTCGATCATGCAGCCGTTCCACGCCGGCTCGTTGAGCTGGTAGGCCTTGGTCAGGTTCTGGGCGTAGCCGATCATGGCCGTCCGCGGGGCCAGCACGCGGCCGAAGGCGAACAGGTCGAGCGTCAGGGGCTGGATGCCCTTGTTGCGCTCGCTGCCGTAGGCCGTGAAGGCGCAGAGGGCGTCGCTGTTCCAGTAGTCGCGACCCTCGATGCTCTTCAGGACCACCCACTTGCCGTGGGCGTACCACCGGCTGCGCGTCGGCGTCGGAGCGACGTCGGCCAGGGGTTTGCCGAAGTAGAGCAGGTCGATGCCCGCTCCGTCCACGCTGCCGCGCGTGCGGTCCACCTGGCCGAGCAGGAACGCGTAGCTCGGCTTGCCGTAGACGGCGTAGCCAACGTTGTACATGGCGATCATGTCGCGACTCGTCTTGAGCGACCCGCGGCCGGGCGTCCAACCCCAGTTGCCCGGCGACAGGTCGGGGTACTGGTAATCGAGGTGCGCGTCCAGGAACATCTCCAGCGACCGCGCCGCCGGGGCCAGCCCGTCGCAATGCGGCAACGTGTTGTAGTACCGCGCGTCGTAAGCCGCACGATCCAGCGCAGGCACGGTCAGCGTGAAGAGGTCTTCGGGGTAGCCGCTCGAGCGGGCCATCCAGGCGATGTTGAAGAGCGAGCCGAGACACGTCCCGGCGTAGAGCAGGTCCTCCTCGACCCAGAAACCGTCGGCCAGCATGTCGCGCGACAGGTAGAGCTTGAAGTTGCGGACGCCGCGACGATAGAGCCGCGCGTCGCCGAGCACGAAGCCTGCAGCCGTCAGGCCCATGTTGCACAGGTTGGCCCCGTTCCACTGGCCGCCGTTGTACATGAAGTCACCTGCGTGGATCGGGTCGCGCCGCGTGTAGTCCACGCCCTCGATCGCCGCGACGCAGCGGCGGAAGAAATCGCGCTCGATGGTCCGCCGCTCGTCGGCCGAGAGCGCGTCGTAGATGCAATCGTAGGCCAGCGCCGTGTTGCACAGCAAAATGCCGACGTGGTAGAAGCCCATGTGGTTGCCGCCCTCTTGGGCCCCGCTGCCGGGCTCGGGCGGCATGTGGAAGTCGCTGCACAGCCGGAAGTCCACTCGCGAGTCGAACTCCGCGGCCCAGGCCAGCAAGGCCCGCCGCGCCCAGTCGGCATAGCGGCGGTCGCCGGTCAACTGGTAGAGCGCTCCGCAACGGGCCGCATGGCCGCCCTCCCTGTGGACGAATGTGACCCAACTGTCGCGGCCCTGGGTCGGGCAATTCGCCGGCGGGAAACCGATGGACCGCTCGGGATCGGTGCTCTTGAGCATGGCCTCCATGCGGGTCCCGGCCTCGGGCAACGTGGCGGCCGCCTCGCGCATTCGTGGCAGGTCCGACGCGCGGAAGTAGAGGTAGGGGTGTTCGCCCAGCGCCGCCGTGAACGACGGCACGGCCAGTACGGCGGCAGCGTCGCGAGCAGGCAGTGTCTCGCATCCCGTGGAAGTCGCGGCAACCGCCAGAACTGCGGTCGCCAGGAAGGCCGGGGTCCGGTTCATCGCAAGTCTCCCTGAACAGCAGCCTGAGTCCGCAGGGCGACCCGGGCGCACGCGCGACCTCTGCGATCAGTCGCGCGCTGCCTGGCTCAGACTCTGTAGGGGGATGCTAATGACCCATCCGCGCAGGTGCAAGGACCAATCCGTCCCGGCCCATCCCCAGCCCAAGCGCCGTCGTCCCGCGGGACGCCCCGTCAGCGGTGTTTGTCTCCGTCACCCCCGCCCCCGCCGCGCTCCCAGAACAGGCCGAGGCCTTCCATCGGGTCATCGCGAACGCGAATCATGGCGGTGTACGACAGGTTGATCGCCGCATCGTTCGGGTACATCTTCGTGAGGACCACGTAGATTCTCTCGGAGGCGTCGAAGCGGCGAATCTTCGTAAACAACTCAGCCGCTGCCAGCAGACACTCGCGTCGCGCCTCTTTCAGCCGGGCCACGTTCTTGTCGGTGGCGGCCGTGCCTTCGGGACCCAGGTCGTCGGGCGGACGCTTCTCGGCGGCAAACGTCAGGGCGTCGCGAGTCATCTCGTAGATCGTGCGGTAGACCGAGATCGGCCCCATCATCGTCTTCTCGTAGTTGCGAACGGCCGTCAGCGCGGTCTCCGGCTCGTGCCGCAGGTAGTACTGGATCTTGGCCTCATTGCCGATTGCTGCGGCCGCGGTCTCGGCGTCGCTACGGTACTCGCGGGCCTTCCTCAACAGCAGATCGATCCGCTCGACGCGCTCGTCGAATTGCTTGAGAAACATCCGGGCCGTATAGCTGAGCTTGGCCTCGGCCTGGTCGTCGCTTGCGGCCGCATCGACCGTCGAACCGTTCGCCGCCGTAGCCGGCGCCGTCTCGGCGGCCACGGTTGACGGCTGCGACGAGGAGGAGTTGCCGGCTGGGGCCGACGGCGAACCGCTGCCCGCCGGTTGCTGCGCCGGCGTGGCGGGGGTCGGCGTAGTTGCGGCCGGTGTGACGGGCGTCGGTTGTGACTTGTTCTGTTTGCGTTTCTCGGCCGCCGCGATGCGCTTGGCCAGTTCCGCGCCGCTGACGCCCTTGACTCCCGGGAAGAGTTCGCCCGGACTGTCGTGGATTTTCTCGTCCTGCGGCTTGGCGGTCTTGTCACTCTCGGTGGTTGATTGGTCGTCGGCCAGAACGGCGGCGCTGCCGCCCGGCAGGGCTGAAAGCAGCCCGACGGCCGCCAGAACCAGGATCGCGGCGATGCTCAGTTCTCTGAAGATGATCATCTGGCTGTCTCCCCTATGGCAATTGGCGGATGCGGAATGAGGCGTCGCGGCCCACCAGTGAGTCCGTTCCGGCACGAGCCCGCCGCCCGGCGACGATAGACCCCTGCCGCCGGCGCGGACGGTGACACTCTTACGAAAAACGTATCCTCAGGAAGATTATTGCGAATTTCCGGTCGGCACGGCAGGCCGTGCCCCTGCGTGGCCGCATGTGGGCTGGTGAGACCGGCAATGCGGCCTCAGACGCGGAACGGCTTGCCGGTCAGGCGGCGCAGGTAGCCCATCTGGCCGGCGTGCATGGCCTCGTGGTGGGCGTGGAACCAGACGCACCGGCCGCGCGTGGCGAACATGCCCCGGGCCCGATCGTCGAAGCGCCCGAAGCAAGTCGGCTCGCGGTCGAACTCGGCCTCGTCGGCCCCGCGCAGGTAGGCCAGGGTAGCCTCGTAGCCGGCGGCCAGGCGCTCGAGCATCTCGTCGGTCCGCGGGTAGCCCGAAGAATCCTCCAGCAGTCGCGAGCCCATGGCGAACAGTTCGTTGTAGCGAGCGGGCAGCAGCGGCTTGCCGGTGCAGAAGTCGAGGATCAGGTGGTCCTGGCTCGTGGCGATGTGGCCCAGGAGCCAGACGGCGTGGTTCAGTCCCGGCGCCGGCTGAAACAGCCGCTCGTCGGGCGCCAGGTCGTTAAACGTCGCCAGCGTCATGTCGCGAATGCTCGTCACCTGGTCGATCAGCATGTCCTTGATCTTCATGGCGGTTCTCCTCGAATGGTGATTGTCTCTGGGTTTCCCGCGTGGGTACAAGCACCGACCCCGCGCCGCATCGTCGGGTGGCATGGCCACGCCTGCGTGGCCATGAGTTGTTCGCATGCTTCTGCAAGCAGAAGCATGGCACCCTCAATCTTTCGCGTGGCTGCCCTTCGACAAGCTCGGGGCCTGACGACAAGCAACCATCCTGCCCCAGAATTCGGACGGACATCCGGCATGGCCGCAAGCGGCCATGGCACCCGACCTACCTGCCCGTCGGCGCGGGGGCGACGGTCGCGCGGTCGACGAGCAGCACGACGCGCTTACGCAGGCCGGTGTGCTCAGTATACCCGATCCCGGCCGCATCGATCGTCTTCTTGAGCTGCTCGTTGTAGGTCCGCAGGATGACCAGGACCGGCCCCTCGACGGCGCGGCGGCGGATCTCGCGGACAATCGCGTCGTACCGCGGCTGGGCCACGGCCGTGTCGCCCGTCGGCTCGACCTGCAGCATGCGGCCCTTCTGGTAGAACATCAGGGCATACTTCTCGTTCTGGTCGCAGAGAATGACGAACCGCCGGTCGTCGGGCGCGAGGCGGCGGCTGAGTTCGTAGAACGGCCGCGTGTCCTTGGCCAGCGGCATGTAGGCCATGACCGCCTTGCCGCCAAGGACGATCGCCACGGCCAGCACGGCCACGATGGTCCAGTAGCGCGCCGACCGCGGCCGCAATTCCTGCAGCCGCACCAGCCCGTGGGCCAGCGCCAGAACCACCGGCGGGAAGATCGGCAGCACGTAAAGGTACATGCGGCTGCTGGAGAGCGAGAGAATGACCAGCGGCAAGACGCACCAGGCGAGCAGGAACATCACTCGCTCGTTGCTTCGGCCTGTCTGCCACAACCGTCGCAGCCGCGGCCCAACCAGCCGCCACAGGTCGCGGTAGAAGACGATCCACAGGCCCGGCCCCAGGACCATCAGCGGCAGGTACTTGATCAGCGGCTCGTACCACTCGGGGTTGCGCTCGAACTCGTTGGTGAACATGCGGCCGACGACTTCCTTGCCCAGGAACGTGTCGAGCAGCCCCGGATGCGTGGCCGCGGCCCAGGCGTACCATCCCAGGCCGACGACCGTGAAGATCGTCAGGCCGACCAGCG
>JAFGPY010000259.1 GCA_016935955.1 Planctomycetota bacterium | reverse complement strand
GGCGTCAAAGATAAGTGGCCGGCCATGGAGCGGATTCTCGCGGGCGCAGACTGCTCGCCCGAGGAGGCCGCCTATGTCGGGGACGATCTGCCCGACCTGCCGGTCATGGTTCGCGTGGGCTGCCCCGTGGCCGTGGCCGATGCCGTGGCCGAGGTCCGTCGCGCGGCCAGTCACGTGACGACATTGGGCGGGGGGCGAGGCGCCGTGCGCGAGGCGATCGAGTGGATTCTGAAGGCCCAGGGCCGCTGGGACGCGATCATGGCCCGGTACGCGCGGCCCGACGCCTGAAGAGCGGGGATGGTGTCATGTTTCGACGGACGATGATTATTCTCATCAGCGTGCTGGCCATGGTCTTCCTGGCCCTGCTGCTGCATCGCCTGCCGCAATTGAACTACGAGCGCGTCGTCGGCCTGTTCAAGGTCGAGCCCAAGGACGTGGACAAAGGTTCGTCGGGCAGCATGGAAGTCGGCGAGCAAGGCACCTCCCTGGCCGAGTCCGACTTCGAGATCATCGTCCGCGATCCCGACACCAATCGCCTGCGGTACGTCATCCGGGCACGGAAGATGGCCCCCGAGGTGGGCACCACGCGGACCCACCTGACCGAGCCCGACTTCTACATCTACAACAACGACGGCGAGATCGTCAACGTCAAGGCTCCGAACGGCTACTTCGACACCACGGGCGGGCCGCTCGACGAGTACGACGACATCACGCGAGGCCGTCTCACGGGCGGGGTCGTCCTGCGGCAGGACCGCGGCACGCCGAACGATCCTGGCGACGACATCGTCATCACCATGGAGCACATGGACTACGCTCGCGTCGCGACGCTCGACAGCTTGGACGACGAGGGCGGCGAGGCGATGCCCGCCGACGAGACGCCCGTGTCGAAGCTTTCCACGGGCGACCCGGTCCAGGTGCGCAGCCCCGAGGGCGACGTCGATGCGGTGGGCATGATCGTTTACCTCGTGCGCGGCAAGAGCGACCTGCGGCAGCTTCGCCTGTTGACCGAAGTGCACATCGTTCTGAGGACCGGCAGCGACAAGTTCCAGATGGGACTCGTCGGCGACGGGTCGGCAACCGGCGAGCCGGCCGAATCGGCAGGGGCTGCAACCGAGGCGAAGTCTGCGGCCGCGACGAGTCAGACGGCGTCCGGTACGGCGGCGCGGCCGGCCAGTGGCGCGGCGACGCCTTCGTCCGGGACCGGCGCTGCGAAGCGCACGGGGGGGCAGGCATCCGGATCGACGGCAGGCCAGGGCAGCGGTTCCGGGGCTGCGCCGGTCGGCGCGGCGGCCAAGGGCGATGCGTCCGCGGGGCAGCCGGTGGACCAGAACCTTATGCATTTTCTGATGCTGAAGAACGTCCGCATCAACCAGGGCGACCGCCGCCTGGTGGGCGATCGCGTGACGTTGCTGATGCCCGAGGAGTCGGACTCGGACAAGTCGAGTGATTCGTCCCGGACGACGGCGCCGCAAACTCCGCCGCCTACCGGCTCGCCCGGCACGACGGCCCCGTCGGCCACGAATGGCAGCCGCCCGGCCGCAAGGACGCCGTCCGCGACCACCGCGCCGCCCGCAAGGAATGGCGGCGGCAGGCCGAGTGCCGCCCCGACCACGCCGTCGCCGGGGCCGTCGGGCGACGATGCCTCGCAGGAAGGGGACGCGGCGGCCGTTCCCGTTGACATCGTGTGCGACGGGCCGTTCGTCCTGACGCCGCGACAGGTGCGGGAGCCGCCGGTCAAGTTCCACGTCACGGCGGCCGGGTCGCCGGTCGTCCTGACCGACAAGGACATGGAGGCTCGCGGCGAGTACTTCCAGTATGACGGCACGTCGAAGCAGGGCAAGCTCCGCGGCGGCGCGAAGCAGGAGGCCACGGTCATTCAGAACCAGAGCACCGTGACTGGCGAACTGTTCACGTTCGACCAGACCGCGGGGACGGCCCGGGTGGACGGTCGCGGGCACCTTGTCGGCAAGGCGTCCGGCGGCGGCTTGGGTCTGGGCGGCGGCGCGTCGGACGAGAAGAATGAGGAACCGTTCCGGGCTCGCTGGGACGACTGGATGAGCGTCAGCTATATGGCGCGCGACGTGACCGTGGACGGCGAGACCAGGAACAAGAGCTTTCTGCGCGTGGCCGATTTCTCGGGCAAGGCGGTGCTGTGGCAGGGCGAGCAGACCCTGGCCGGCGACAGGATCCACGCGGAGTTCTTCCTGCCGACAGCCGACGGCACGCAGGGGCTCTTGCGGCTGACGGCCGACGGGCAAGTGGCGGCGCGCCAACCCGAGAGCAAGGATTCGATGGCCCTGGGCGACCTGGCTTGCGAGCACCTCGACGCGGACTTCGTGCGGCTTCCCGGCGGCGACAGTCGCATTGCGGCCATGCACGCCAAGGGGCAGGTCCGCGGCGCGGGACGCGACAAGGACCTGAAGGCGGGCGACATCGAGGCGGAAGAACTCTGGGTGACGTTCATGGAGGACCCGAAGAACCCGAAGGCCTTGAAGGCCGAGACCATGAAGGCCGAGACCGACGTGCGCGTTCGGCGCGAGGGGTACTACGCCGAGTCGGACTACCTGGAGATGAAAGACGGCGGCGAACGCATCGAGCTTCGCGGAGCGGGCGAGCGTCTGGCCCTGGTGTCGTCCGGAACGAACAAGCTCCGCGGGAAGACGATCGTTGCCCAGCAGTCGGCCAATCGCGCCGACGTGACGGGGCAGGGCTCGTTGAACCTGCTCAGCAACCGCGGCGTGGAGGGCGAGAAGCTCAAGGAGCCGATGCCGCTGCACATCACGTGGTCCGAGAGCATGTTCTTCGACGGCAAGGCCAACCAGGCCCACTTCATGGGCGACGCCAAGGCCCGCACGCCGAGCGCGTCGATCGATTGCCGCGACCTGTGGGTGTTCTTTACCGATCGGCCCGAGAAGGCAACCGGCGCCGGCCAGGAGAAGGACTCG
>JAFGPY010000258.1 GCA_016935955.1 Planctomycetota bacterium | reverse complement strand
GCAGCCCTGGCCGCGCGGCGACGCAGCGGAAGATAGCATAGGGGAGAGATTCCGCCGGCAACACCTCGGCGGCGCAGAGATGCAGGCGTGTTCGGTCGCGCGACGGCCGCAGCCGCATTCTACCCCAGCAGCCGCGCCGTGTCAGCGCACCGCAGGGCTTCTTGATAGCCGTATGGGCCGAAACGGAACGCGTGCGTTCTGCGCACATGCGCTACCTAGGACCTGTCGGCCTCTCTTATGGCTCGAAGCAGCCGCCTTGCGACCTCTTCCTTACCCAGTGACCAATCAATCCCGGCGCAGTCAACTAGACTCGGGCAGTACTCGTACACATCGCGCGCAGACACCTTGTGCCAAATTGGAAGAACAACACGCTCCTGCTGCACCACTTCTCGCGTGAAGACAGAATTGAACTCCCGCTTCGTCCACCCCTTGTTCGCCAGGAACTCGGGCGTGAGAACAAGAATGCACTTTCTGCACTCCCTTATTCCTTTCTCGATGCTCTCTCGCAGGCTGTCGCCGACCTTGAGCGAGAACTCGTCGAACCATACAGGGCACATCCTTCTCACGAGTTCTATGGCTAAGGGGCGAGCGATCTCCTCTTTGTTCCTTGAATCATGTGCAATGAATGCCAGAGGCCTTTCGAGCGCCGACCGCTCGCACACATAGGTGCGCGACCTTATGCGAAGGAAGAAGCCCCTTGAGCGGGCCAACTCGTCGAGCGTCGTCTTGGCTTCGTCTGCAAGCTCGGTCTCAAGGTAGAAGAAGACACGTCCCGTGAATCTCAATTCGGCCGAGGTTGCCTTCTTCTCGCCTACGAAACCCGTTTCGATCATCAACCCCTTGCCCACGTCCAATCCCCACTGAGGGTTGAGGAGCAGGGCTTGGCAAACCGCGAGAGCATTCGGACATTCGGGAAGGTAGTAAGATACAAACCTCGCATTGGCATCAAAGTCCAGATGCACTCGGGCAACAACCGTCAACGTGAATTGCCTCGCAGCGGAACTCAGCGTTTGTTCTGTATGAACGGTGAGTGTATGTGGGAAGTCGGTGTCGAAGTACTCTCTCAGCGTTGCCATTCCCCCGCCTCCTGTCGGTCTGCCGTTATCGTCGAGCCAACAATGCGGACGCCAAATGCGCGAACGCGCAGAGCTTCACGGATGCAAGAATCATGGTGATTTCCACAAGGTTCTGTTGCAGTTGCGCCTCAAGTGAGACTAATCGAATCGTCGGCTCGTCTCGCCTTCGTGCTACCGACCACCGCTCTACTTCGCGTACACTTCGCGGCCGTCGATCCAGGTGCGGTGGACCTCCAGCCGGAAGTCGCCCGGCTTGCCCTTCAGGTCGGCCAGCACCAGGTCGGCCCGGCGGCCCGTGGCGATCGAGCCGATGCCCAGCCGCTTGTCCAGGCCCATCATGCGACAGGGATTGCCCGAGGTCATCAGGGCCGCCGCCGTCAGCGCCTCGTCCACGCCCACGCCCGGATGGTGCATCACCCACACGCCCGGCCCGCCGGCCGTCAGCCAACTGACCAGGTTGCCGAAGGCCGTCGGCATGTTCAGGCACGAGCCGAACAGCGTCTGCGGACTGTGGGCCACCTGCAGGTACTTGCCGCCGGGACCCACCACGCCGTAAACGCCGTTGACCTGGAACGTCCTGAGGCCCCGGGCTCCCGCCGCGAACATCGCGTCGCTGACGGCGATGATCCGCTCGAAACCCTTGCGGGCGATCAGGTCGCGGGCGTACCGCGGATTGACGTGGTAGCCGTCGGCGATCAGCTCGCAGTAGAGCTTCTCGTCGGCCAGGGCGCCTTCCACCGCGCCGCCGCCGTGAAACGGCTTGAAGCTCGTGCCCGTCGGGCCGTTGAGGAAATGGACCATGTAGCGCAGCCCCGCGCGCCGTGCGGCGACGATCTGCTCGGCCGTCGCCTGCGTGTGGCCCGCGCCGCAGACCACACCGCGCCGCCCCAAGTGCCGCACCAGCGTCAGCGCCGCCTGGTCGAACTCCGGTGTTACCAGGCAGAGCTTCACCTGACCGGTCTCGTTGATGTGGTCGAACAACGCGCCGTCCGGACGGTGCACCAGGTCCGGGTTCATCGCACCGACCATCTTGTCGTTGACGAAGGTGCCCTCCAGGAATGCCCCGAGCACCCGCGTCCCGGCGGGCGGCGACTTCAGGAACGTCTCCAGCAGCGACAGACGCCGACGCAATGTCTCGGTCTCGGCGGCCATCGTCGCCAGGTAGGTCGTCGTCACGCCCAGTTCGGCCATCCGCGTCACGTAGCGGCCCAGCGCCTCGAGGCTCCGCTCGGGCGACCCGTCGAACGAATCGGTCGCGGCGTCGTACAGCCCGAGCGTGAAATCGAAGCCCTCGTAGCCGTGCGTGTGAATGTCCACGAAGCCCGGCAACAGCACCTTGCCGCCGGCGTCGATGGTCTGCCGCGAGCCCCCTGCCCCCTCGGTCCCGGCGACCCCAGCGACCCCGGCGACGGCCTTCGGCCCCAAGACGATCTTGCCGTTGCGAATGGCCACGTCGGCCGCCATCACGCCCTTGGGTGTGACGACCCGTGCACCGGTAATCAGCGTGTCGCTCATAGGTTGCATCATCCTCTGGCCGCATGCCGGTCGATCGCGACCGCCCCTGCGGCCGAAGCGTTGGATTATAGACCTCCCCCGTCGCACGTCAACGGCAACTTGACCGGCCGGGCTCGGACACACGACGCACCGGGAGCGGCAGAGTTTTATATGATCAAGCTATCTTCAGGATCATAATTCCAATGCGGCCGGAGTGCCGCATCAGCCGTTACCGTCGGCGCCGGCCAGCGTAAAGCTGAGCGGAGGAACGGACCGGTGCGGCGCGGGGCCGATGCTGTCGGTGACGGCGATGTTCAAGGGCACGCGGATGCTCGGGGGGCGAATCTCTCCGCCAAGCATCCGCTCGATGAGTTCCACCGCGCACTGGGCCATCCGCGGCATGTCCAGCGTGATGGACGTCAGCGGCGGCCGCCAGGGCTGTGCGGGAATGTCTTCCACGGAATCGAGCATCGCCACACTGACCACGTCGGGAATGGGCACGCGCGACAGAAAGCCCTCGGTCAGCGCCTGGTGGCTGCTGCGGAACGCCAGGACCAGCCCGGTCGGTGGGTCGCGGGATTCCAGCAGCGCCTGGATGCAATCGTAATGGCCGTAGACCACGTGGACGGGCACAGGACTGGTCGCCTTCAGGCCCGATTCCCTCAGGAAGGTCATCCACCCCTCGACCATGCCGTGACCGCCCAGCAGCCGCTCGCGCTCGGCCGCATAGTCGTTGGTCACCAGGCACAGGTTGCGGTGTCCCTGGGCGGCCATCATCTGCCCCACCCGGCGCATGGCCCCGAAGTCGTCGCGGATCAGCGACGGCACGTTCAACCACGAGACGCGGCGATTGTGAAGCAGCACCGGAAACTGTCGCTGGGCCATCTCGTAGAGCGACAGGAACCGATTCTCCGGCGTGCCCAGCGCTATGGCGGCGCCGAATCCCTTGGTGGCCAACTGCTCGGCGAACGTGATCTGTTCCAGGTACGGCCAGGAAACGACTTCCGCGCGGATTCCCTTGTGTGCGGCCTCCTCCGTCAGGGCGTGGCTGACCTGCTGCCAGTACTCGCCCGGGGTGAGCGGGAAGCGGCTGTCGGGTATCAGCAGCGCCAGGCGGCGGACGGCCGGACGCTCGGCCCGCTCGGCCAGCAGCGCCTGGGCACGTTCCAGGGCGTCGCCCTCGATGTGCGTCGGCCGACGCTCCGACACCGTGAACAGCTTCAGCCGACAGGCTTCTTGAAGCGCCTCCTGCATCGGCCGCTGCGAGACGCCGAACATCTCGCACAGTTGCCGACGCGGCGGCAGGGACGCCCCCGGCTGCCACGTGCCGCGGACCAGTTCCCGAAGCAGCCTGTCCAACACCCGATCTGCCAGTCTTGAACGCGTCACCCTGGTCCCCCCGTGGCCTGGCCCCGCCGGGCCGCCACAACACATCAACAGCTTTAGTGGAGTCGCGCCCTGGTGCACACACAGCATAGCAGACTCGCGACTCGGTGTCAACGGCCTTGTGACCGTGGCGGCCGACAACGGCAACGACCTCAGCCTCGTGCTCGATGACTCCGACGACCGCAGTGCGCCACCGCGCTCCACACATAGACGTTCCTTGTGGAGTGCCAATCTGGAGCGATATACGACAGGAAACCCGCGAAACGACCTCCAGCCGCCTCGCGGAGGTATCGAGAGTCAATCGTCCGGCGAGCCGCCGCAGAAACATAAGACATTACACGGCAATGCATTATGCCAAAGAGGCAACCCGGCCGCGAGGAGCCGTCCCCACATCGGAAGCATTTGCATCCGATGGTTTGATAGCTGATACTTTTAGTGGTTCGTGAAGCGAGGGTTCTGGGGGCAGTGGGCAGCCCTTGCTATCGCGCATGATCGTGTCGTCGACTTCCGCGTTCCGACACCTTGCACGAAAAGAGTTGAGAGTCACTGATGCCCCCGTTCCCCTGCGAGGAGGGGCGCGAGGGCGCTGCCGAAGCACACATTGAGGAGGCTTGTCATGGGAAAATGGATTGTGACCTTGGTAATCGCCTTGTCGCTCGTCGCGCCGGCGGCCGGGCAGGAAGTGCAGCTCGACATTTCGAGCGGCTTCAATTGGGACATCTGGTGCGGTGTCGGCGAGTACCAGGCCCTGATGATGCATGCCATCGCGGACATGGACATCGACCTGGTCGAGATGCAAAGTGGCCCAACGATAGCTTATGCCGACGTCAATCACAACGGGCCGTCGTACCTGCTCGGCAACGGTTTCTGGCAGATCTGCAACGTCGACGCCGAACTGGCCGAAGCCATGGGCTGCGTCCAGGACGCGGGCGGCGTCTACATGGGCTACGCCGGCCCGCTGACCTGGAACCGTCCACAGTACAAGACCGGCACCCAGGGCACCCCGGAAGACGGTGTCTTGACCGGTGCCGACCGCACGTATCACATCGCCTCGCACGCCGGCAACGCCACGCTGCCCGGCGACTGGACCGAAGTCGAAGACACCACCACCTGGAATCTCGGCGGCAAGTTCTCCGGTGACGGCCTGGGCCTGAAGTTCAACGTCATGGCCAGCTTCACACGGAACGATACGGCCACGCTGCAGGACGGCGCCGTCACGGCCGAACTGCCCGACGAACAGAAGGGCGCCTACAACAACGTCAACTTCGTGCTGGCTGTCTATGACGGCGGCTATGGTGGCCGCTACAAGCGTATCTGGGCCCTCTACGGCGAGGACGGCAGCGACGCCGAGTTGCTGTTCGCCTGGGCCGATTCGGCCGCCGACCCGCGTCCGCAGATGGACGCCTCGGATCCCTCGGTCTATGAGCCGGACTTCAAAGCCGTCTACACGGCCACTCAGTTTTACGGCTACTCGACCGGCGCGACGGGTGGCGTCGGCACGGGCAACAACACGATGTACGAGTTCAGTTCGCCGCGGGAACTGGACAGCACCAAGACCCTCTGGGGCTTCCGTCTGGACGACAGTAGCCCGGCGACCAACTGGCGCCCTCGCGGCGCGGCCATCTGGGCCGCCACGGCCTTCTCGGCCGCCGGCGGACCCGGACGTCCGGACCCCGTCGCCTCGACCATCGTCGTCGATCCCTACCAGACGCCCAGCGACGAGTCCACGCCGGCCGTCGTGACCATCACCCTGAAGGATGCGAACCAGAGCATGTTGACCGGCATCGAGTCGGCCATTGACATCACCGTCAGCGGCGACGGCACCAGCACCATCACCTTCGTCGAAGAGGCCAGCGAGGGCGTCTACACCTACGAGTTCACCAACGATACCGAAGGCACGAAGTACCTCGAAGTCTCGGTCGATGACAAGCCGGGCGTAGAGGACCCGATCACGATCAGCGGCCTGGGCATGGTGCAGGTCTTTGATCCGGCGAACGTGCCGGTGGCCAATGCCGGTCCGGACCAGGTCATCGAGGACCTGGACGAGTCGGGCGACGAAGAAGTGTCGCTCGACGGCTCGGCTTCGACCGATGCCAACGGCACCATCGTCAGCTACGTCTGGAGCTGGTACGGGACGCAGCTCGCCGTGGGCGAGACGGCCACGGTGTCGCGGGATGTCGGCGCCTGGGAGATCACCCTGACGGTCACCGACGACGAGGGCTTCACCGACAGCGACTCGCTGTGGGTCGAGATTCGCGCCAAAGACTACGACCCGAACCTGACGCAGCTTGACATCTCGAGCGGCTTCAACGTCGACTCGCTGTGGGGCAGCTACGAGATGAGGGCCCTCTACTGGTACGCTGCGGCCAACGATCCGGACCTCAGCGGCGAAGAGGCTCAGGGCACCATGGCGGAAAACCCGGACATGGGCTGGATCGTCTGGAATCAGTACAGCGGTCGCCTGGCCGTGGTCAACAACACGCGAGACACCTACACGACGTTCCACCAGTGGGACGATCCGCAGTACATAGACGGCACTGAAGGTCTGCCGGAGAGCGGCTACGTGGCCGGCCTGCAGGGCGTGGACTACTACCTGCCCTCTTCGAGCGGCAACCCGGTCATGCCGGGCAATAGGGTCGATGCGGCCGACGACCTGACGCTTGCGGCTCAGTTGGGCCCGAACGGCTATGATCCGCTCGGACTGACGAGCGAAGGCATGGACATCGTCTTCAACACCATAGCCGTCGGGTCGGCGCATAGCACGGCTACGTGGCAGAAGACTGAAGCCTACGCCGAGCTGCCCGTCGAGCAGCAGCGGGCCTACCCCAACCTGAACTGCGTGTTGGCGGCGTTCGACAATGCCCGCGACCATCGCGGCCGCTACATGCGTCTGGCCGCCGTTTACACGGACGATACCGAGGAAATCATCTGGGCCTGGAACGACAACACCGGCGAAGAGCCCGTGCCCGACACCACGCCGTATCCGTCGGAGCTGATCCCGGCCGACCCGGACTACAGGACGGTCATCCAGACGACGCTTCGCTACTATGGCGGCGGTACGGGGGCTCCGGGCAACATGAGCGTCGGCGACTACGCCCTGTACGAGTTCGCCGCGCCGCTAACGCTTGACGACACCAAGGTCCTCAAGGGCCTGAAACTCTACGACAGCAACCCGACGCAGAACTGGCAGCCGCGCGGCATCGCCATCTTCGCCGCCACCGCCGGTCCGATGGCCTCGGCCGATTCTCCGCTCGTGGAGGTCAGCACCGAAGACGACCTGGCGTGGGTCTACCAGAACATCCCGGCCTCGCTGGCCAGGGGTGGACACAAGGTGGTCCTGACGGTCACCGTGACCGACCTGAAGGGCAACGACAGCGTCGCGGTGACGCTGCAGAAG
>JAFGPY010000257.1 GCA_016935955.1 Planctomycetota bacterium | reverse complement strand
GTCTACCGGGCCAGCACGATCTTCGCCGGCGCCGAACCGTACATCATGCCGCTGGTGGCCGAGAACGATTTCCTGCCCGATCTCGACGCCATTCCGGCCGACGTTCGCAAGCGGGCCCGGCTGATGTTCATCAACTATCCGAACAATCCGACCTCGGCCTGCGCGACCGCGGAGTTCTTCACCAAGGCCGTGGCCTTCGCCAAGGCGAACGACCTGGTCATCGCCCAGGACGCGGCCTACACCGAACTCTACTTCGAGGAAGCGCCGCTGAGCATTCTTCAGACGCCGGGCGCCGCCGAGGTAGCCATCGAGCTGCACAGCTTCTCGAAGACCTTCAACATGACCGGCTGGCGGCTGGGCTGGGCTTGCGGCAACGCCGAGATCGTCGGCTCGTTGCAGAAGCTCAAGAGCAACCTCGACAGCGGCATCTTCACGGCCATCCAGAAGGCCGGCGTGGCGGCCCTGAAGGGTTACGATCGCCCCGAGGTCGCCGACCTGCGGGCCATGTACCGCGAGCGGCGCGATGCCCTCGTCAAGGGGCTGCGCAGCGTCGGCCTGGAGCCGAACGTCCCGAACGCGACGTTCTACGTCTGGGTGAAGTGCCCCGGTGGCAAGAACAGCCTCGAGATGGTGGGCCTGCTGCTGGAGAAGTGCGACATTGTGGCCACGCCGGGCGTGGGCTTCGGTAAGTACGGTGACGGCTACTTCCGTTTCGCCCTGACCCAGGACACCGATAGGATCGCCGAAGCCATCGAGCGGATTCGCAAGCTGGGCCTGTAACACCCCGGCTGCCGCCCGACCCCTCTCCCTTGACGGGAGAGGGTGGCCGAAGGCCGGGTGAGGGTGACGAACCGGAGAGATGCCGCGACTTGCGGCATGCTTCTGCCCCTCGGCGTCGCTCGGGATCTGCGACAAGCAGAAGCATGCACCCCCAGCTGTTGGTGCCATGGCCGCTTGCGGCCATGCTTGGCGTGCGATTGGCCTGTTGCACGAGGGCCGCGTTCGATCTGGAGCATTGTGCCGTGGCGCGAGTGTACGTCGGCATCGGCAGCAACCTAGGCGACCGCCGCAAGACCGTCGAGCGGGCCATCGGCCTGCTGCGTCAGCGGCCGGACGTGACGGTGCGAACGGTCAGTTCGCTCGTCGAGACCGCGCCGGTCGGCGGGCCGCCGGGGCAGGGCAGGTTCCTGAACGGTGCCCTGGAATTGGAGACCGACCTGGAGCCGGAGCCGCTGCTCGACGTGCTGCAGGAGATCGAGCGGCAACTGGGCCGCCAGCGTACGGTTCGTTGGGGCCCGCGAACGATCGACCTGGACGTGCTCCTGTGGGACGACCGGGTGATCGAAAGTCCGCGGCTGCATGTGCCGCACGCGCGGCTGCGTGAGCGGCGCTTCGTCCTGGGGCCGCTGAATGAAATTGCACCCGGGGCAATTGACCCGGTGACGGGCCTGACGGTGGGCGAGTTGCTGAGCCGGCTGCCGGCCGGCGATGCGGAGGCGTGACGTGACGGACGTCGTGACCACAAAGCAGGAGATTCGCCGGCGCGTGGCGGCAGCCCGCGCCGCTGGGAAGTCCGTGGGCTTCGTGCCGACCATGGGGGCGCTGCACGTGGGCCATCGGGCCCTGCTCGATCGCAGCGTGGCCGAGAACGATTTCACGGTCTGCAGCGTCTTCGTCAACCCGACGCAGTTCGGACCGAGCGAGGACTTCGACCGCTACCCGCGGCAACTGGAAGAGGATCGCCTCCTGTGCGAGCAGGCCGGCGCCGACACGATCTTCGCCCCGTCGCCGCAGGAGATGTATGCGGCCGACCACACGACGTGGGTCGAGGAAGAGCGGCTGACCGAGGGTCTGTGCGGCGCGCGGCGGCCGGGACATTTCCGCGGCGTGACGACGGTCTGCATGAAGCTGTTCAACATCGTTGCGCCCGACCGGGCCTACTTCGGCTGCAAGGACTACCAGCAACTGAAGGTCGTCCAGCGGATGGTCCGCGATCTGGACCTGCCGTTGGAGGTCGTGCCGGTCGAGACGGTTCGCCAGGCCGACGGTCTGGCCGTCTCCAGCCGCAACCGATACCTCAGCGACGACGACCGCCGCGCGAGTCTGGCTCTGCGGCAAGGATTGCTGACCGGCCGCGACCGCATCAACGGCGGCGAGCGCGGGGCCAGATCGGTGGCCGAGGCCGTGCGCGCGGAAATCGTTCGCGAAGGTCGGCTGCAGGTGGATTACATCGAGGTGGTCGACGCCGAGACGCTGGAGCCCGCCGCGCCGCTGGCCGGTCGCGTGGTGGTGGCTGCGGCGGTCTATTGCGGCTCGACGCGGCTGATCGACAACATCGTCGTGGACGTGCCGGGCAAGTAGGGTGGCTGCTTGCAGCCACGCGGTGACGACCAGTGTCGTCTCGGCATGGCGGCACACAACGGCCGCCATGGCACCGCACGCAGTTGTTGTAGGGGCACGGCCTGCCGTGCCCGCGCAACGGGCAGGGCCACATGCACGGCGGGACAAGACCCGCCGTGGCACACGCGGAAGAATGTAGGGTGGGTGCCCCGCACCCACGCGGAACGGAAGAGAAGTCGTTTGCGGAAGAAGTCAATCAAGGAGTGACACGAGACATGCTGATCAAAGTGCTCAGAAGCAAGATTCATCGGGCCACGGTGACCGAGAAAAACCTCAACTACAGCGGCAGCATCACGATCGATCCCGACCTGCTCGACAAGGTGGGCCTCGTGGCCGGCCAGTGCGTCCTGGTGGCCAACGTCAATAACGGCACGCGGCACGAGACGTACATCCAGTTGGGCAAGCGCGGCACGGGCCAGGTGCGCCTCAACGGCGCCGCTGCGCGGCTCGGCGAGTTGGGCGACCTGGTCATCGTCATGGGCTACGCCTACGCCACGCCCGAGGAGGCCGCCGGGTGCGAGCCGCGGATCGCCCTGGTCGACCAGAACAACGCGTTCGTGAAGTACATCTGACCTCACGGGCCCGGTCGCGGTGACAGCCGCGAGGATGACGGCGGGGGATCATGAGACCGATACTGTTCGAGATTCCGCTTCCCGACTGGCTGCCACTGCCGGTGGACTCGCTGCCGATCCGCGGCTATGGGGCCATGCTGGCCATCGGTTTCCTGCTGGCCATCCTGCTGGGCGCCTGGCGTGCCCGCCGCGAGAGCGAGAACCCCGACCACATCTACAACATCGGCTTGCTGGCCCTGCTCGGCGGCATCCTCGGCGCCCGCGCCATGGACGTCATGGCCCACGCCGACCATTACCCCGGCTGGCTGCGAGGCTTCAACATCTTCGACGGGCTGAGGTGGACGTGGACGGTCGCCGGCGCGGTGGCCGGCGCGCTGCTGGCGTGGCTGGAGGTGCTGCCGGGCTCGCACGCGCGCGGCCGCAATCGCTACGTGGCCGTCGGGGCGTGGGCCGCGGTGCTGGCCCTGGCCGTCGGGCGAGCCGGTCACATCATCGCCATGCGCCATGCCGCTCTGGACAAGGGCCTGACGCCCGACGTGATGCCCTACCAGGGATTCATCGATGCCATGAAGATCACCAGCGGCGGGCTGACGGTCTTCGGCGGCCTGATCCTGGCCACGGCCATGGTCGTTCCCTACGTC
>JAFGPY010000256.1 GCA_016935955.1 Planctomycetota bacterium | reverse complement strand
TATCTGCCAACGGGTCGAGTAGTCGCCGTCTCCCGGCGGCAAGGTCCAGATTGTGTGCAAATGGTCGGGCAACAAAACCATGGCCACAACCTCGAAGGGTCGCTCGCGCCGCGTGGTGCGAATAGCTCTGCCGAGCAACCGCCGCGCCGCCGGCTCGGTCAACAGCGGTCGCCGGTTGAACGTGACAACCGTGAAGAAGAATGTGGCGCCCGGCACGAAGGCCCGCCGGTAATGGCTCATAAGCGAATGATAAACATCGGGCGAAGGCAATGCAACGATCTTCACGTGCGTCCGCCTGCGCGGCCGCATCGCCCAATGGCGCGTGGGTCCGGTGGACCCACCCTACATGCTGACGATCTGGCTCTTGTACCAGGCCCAATGCGTCTTCTTCCAGGCGCTGCCAGGGAAATGCTCTTTGACCTCGGCGGCCAGGGCGTCGTAATCAACATGCCCTCCATTACGGTGCACGTTGTCAAGAACGAGACTCTTGATTGTCCGATAAGACTTGCCGCCAGCCATAGGAACTCTCCTAACGCATAGCTTGTCGTAGACCCCGAGTTTGTCGAGGGGCAGCCACGCGGAGCCGTAGGGGCACGGCCTGCCGTGCCCGAGCATGCAGGGTGGGTCCCCTGGACCCACACATGATCAGAAATCGCCGCGCGACTGACCGCCTTGCCCGTCCGCCTTGCCTTCCCCAACCCGCGCGCCAAGTGTACCGAGCCGCTTCGGCCGCTACAAGCCCGTACCGGGCGCCCAGGAGTTCAGCATGCTTAACTGTGACACTCGAGCCCCGCTGCGGCCGACCTGGCGATGCCGAAAACGCGGCTCCGAAAGTTAACCCCCCTTAACTTTGTTAGTCACGGTTAACAATTTCGCGACAGGCCGGACGGCCGCGCCACGTTGTCTCACCCCAAGTCCCATGGCCTTCCGGACCCCGTCGCCCCTGTCACGTTTGGGCTGCACGAGAATGGCCGTTTCCGGTCGTTTTCGGTCGAAATCGAGCTGCATATTCACGGCTTTGGGGCCGCCCGAGGAGGTCCGAGTGCGCGAGACCCGACGCCCGGCCCGCCCCCGGCGCCGCCCTAGGTCAGAGGGCTGGAGGCCCTTGCGTCGGCTCCGGCAGCCGGACGGCCGGTTGCGGGGGCCGGCCGACCCATGAGTTGTTTTTCCGATCACCGTCAGGAAACCCGGAGAGGCGTGACGCCACCGGAGCCCCAAAAAACGCGGGGCGGCCCCGCAAGACCGCCCCAGACACGTCTCACGCCGCCCCTCGTGCGGCTATGACCGCTTGCGTCGCATGAAGAGGCCGAGGGCCCTGACTGATGATGACCGCAATGATTTCTGTTCCAGGATTGTTCCAACGGCTCCGCGGAGGGCTTCTCTGAGCGCAAAAAAGAACCGCCACAAGGTCTTACCTTGCAGCGGTTTGAATTCTGGCGAGGCCAACGGGACTCGAACCCGCAACCTTCGGATCGACAGTCCGACGCTCTAACCAATTGAGCTATGGCCCCGCATCACAGCCCCTGCCGCAGCGTCAGCCACGACAAGAGACGCGTATTCTGCCCACTCGGGCAATCTTTGTCAAGCATTTTTGCTCTCGCTTCAGAAGTTCGGCGTGCCTTGCAGGCCGGACAGGAAACCGGCGGCGCCCTGCCCTTAGAAACGAAGCGGGCAAAGTCGGCAGCCGCGAGGCACGACTGCCATGTTTTCTGGTCCCGAGGAATCCAAAAATACGGGGACGCCCATCGAAGGGACGCCCCCGTCATAGCACTCGCACGCACAAAGTCTCTACTACGGCTGCGGTTCGGCCGGCGTCTCACCGTTGCCGGTGTCCTGGACGTCCCACCGCGGCTCAATGCGGATCAGTTGCGTCTGCTTGTCCTTGACGCCGCGCAGGACGAACAGCACGATCTCCTTGGGCTTCTTGTCGGCCTCTTCCTTGAAGATCTTCTCGAAGTCCTCGATGCCGACCACTTCGCGGTCCTGCACCTTCTTAACGATGTCGCCTTCGTTGAGTCCGCTGGCGTCGGCCCATCCGGACGGCTCGATGAAGTGCACGATCACGCCCTTCTCGTCGTTCGGAAGTTCGCGCGACAGCGTGTCGTCGAGCACCAGTTCGCGGACCCCCAGGCCGAACTGCTTGTTCTTGTACCGCACCGCCTCGGCTTCGGTCTTCGGCTGGGCTTCCAGGACCACCTTCAGGGTGATCGACTTGCCGCCGCGATAGACCTCCATGTCCACCTCTTCGCCGATCTTCCGCTCGCGAATCTCGTTCTGGAAGGCCGTCACCAGTTGCCCCTCGGTGCCCTTGATGTCATTGCCGCCCAGCGACAGGATCAGGTCTTCAACCTTCAGGCCTGCCTTGTCGGCCGGCGATCCGGCGATGATGCGGCCCACGACCACACCACGGCGATCGCCCAGGCCGTAGTACGTGGCCAAGTCCTCGCTCACCGGGTTCAGCCCGGCGACGCCCAGCCACGGACGCTTGACCTGCTGGCCGCCCTCCGGCGGATTCTTCATCCGCTCCATAAACCGTTCCGTCGGCCAGACGATCTGCGTGTGGCCTGCCTGCGGCTGGGCGTTGGTCCCGCGGTTAAACGTGTAGTTGCCCACCAGCCCCATCACCTTGCCGTCGAACGTGACGACCGGCGTCCCGGGAATCCCCATGCCGCCCGTCACCGGGTAGAGTCGAAACGGCTTGTCGATCACGACCTGAATCCGGGCGTCCTGGGCCATCACCTTGTAGGCGTCCGGCTCGCCCAGGTTTCCGAAACCGACCACCGGGTCGCCGATCTGGAGTTCGACGCTCTCGAACTCAAGCGCCGGCAGCTTTGGCGCGCCGGCGTCCGTGATGCGCATGAACGCCACCTGGGCCACGTCGTCCTTGCCCAGGTACTCGGCCTCGTACGACTTGCCGTCCTTGTCGCCCGGGATGATGACCCGGAAGTCCTTGTACTGGCTGATCGCCACGTTGTCGCGGATGATCAGGCTGGTGAACATGACCAAGTTGTTCTCGCCCACGACGCTGCCCAGCAACCGCACCTCGGCCTTGCGACCGTCGTCGGCCTCGATATAGAACGAGACGATCACCAACGACGGCTGCACCTTGTCGAGAACCGCGCGAATGCTCTCGGCCGTGGAGTCCGCCGCGGCCGGTGTCGCCAGCGTCCCCGTCACGACCCACAATGCCGACACCACTGCGATGCCCAATCTTTTCATGGCGTGCTCCTCAAGCTTCAAGAGTCTACTCGATGGCGACCGCGATCCTCCGGGCCGCACACTCGACGATCCGCCCGGCCGTCACTCCTGCCCGGCTTTCTCGCCGCCCTGTTCCGCAGCCGCAGGCTGCTCGTCCTGCGGCTTCTCAGGTTCCGCCTCGTACTCGATCTTCAGCACCTCGACCTTGACCGTCGGGCCGCGGCGGACCTTGATCAGGATGCGAGGCTTCTTCTCCTTGACCGCCTCGTCGTACACCTTCTGCAACTGCTCGACGCTCTCGACCTCGGTCTGCTCGCACTGGACCACCACGTCGCCCTCGCCGAGTCGTACCTTGTAGGCCGACTCGCCCGGACGCACGCCCGTCACGTAGACGCCGCGCGTGTCCTTCAGATTCTCCCGCGTAGCCAGACGCTTGGTGATGTTCTGGCCGACGAAGCCCCACTTCTCGAAGTTCACCTCGTCGCTGCGGACGGTCGTCAGTTCGGCCGTGGTCAGATGAATGTCCATCGCCTGGCCGCCCCGGCGAATCTTCAGTATCACGTCCTGGCCGACCGGCGTGCCGGCGATCGCCCGGCGCAGATCGAAGAGTTCTTCCGGATAGCGGCCGGCCACGCGATGGCCGTCGAAGTCCAGCAGGATGTCCTGCGGCTGCAGGACGTTCTCGGCGGGACTGTCGGGTTCGATACTGGCGATGATCGCCCCCTCGGTCTTGCTGACGTCGAGGAACCCTTCCAGGTCCTGCAGGGCCTGGAACTGAACGCCGATCGTGCTCCGCAGCACTTTCCCGCGTTCGAGGATCTGCGAAACGACGTCCTTGGCCACGTTGATCGGCACGGCGAAGCCCAGGTCGTTGCCGCCGCCGCGCGTGTTGATGCCGATCACCTCGCCGCGCAGGTTGACCAGCGGCCCGCCCGAGTTGCCCGGGTTGATGGCGGCATCGGTCTGCAGCCACGTGCTGAACATGCCCGTCTCCAGGCCGCCGCCCAGGTCCATGGCCTCCGACAGGATGCGATCGTGGCAGGAGATGATGCCGAAGCTGATCGACCGTGACAGGCCGAACGGACTGCCGATGGCCACCACCGTGTCGCCCTCGACCACCGTGTCGCTGTCGCCGAACGGCGCCCACTCGACCTGGAAGCCCTTCTCGCGGACCTCGTCCATGTTGAGCTGGATGACGGCCAGGTCGGTCCACGGATCGGCCCCGACCAGGGTGGCCTTGACGCGTTCCTTGTTGAACAGCGTGCAGCTGAGTTCCTCGGCCCGGCCGGCCACGTGGTAGTTGGTCAGCACGTGCCCGTGGCGATCGAAGATGACGCCCGACCCGAAGCCGCCGATTCGCTGCTTCTGGCCGCGGAAGTACTCGGTCTTGTGGGCCTCGACGCGGACCACGGCCGGATAGGCCATGTCGCGGGCCCGCTTGATGACGTTCTCGACTTCGACGTAAGCCATGCGATCGTCCGACATGCCTTGCGGCACGCAGCCGCCCACAGCCGCCAGCGCCAGACACGTTGCAGCCAACACGCTCGTTCGGTTCACAGTTGCAGCCCCTTTCTGCGAAAAAGTCCCACCGTTGTACGACACGGCCGGGCCGTTGAGCAAGGGATTTACGGAGTTTATCCGTTTCGCCGCAAAAGACACAGGGCGAACCGGCCGCTCAGCCGCTTCGCCCCTTAGTTCTCAGTGGTGCGCTCGAGAGGATTCGAACCTCCACCCGGTGTGATCCGGACTAGGACCTGAACCTAGCGCGTCTGCCAGTTCCGCCACGAGCGCTTCAAAAACGGCATTCTAGCGAATCCCGTCGGCTTGTCAATACCGGCCGACAGAAAGCTTCGCGGCGACGGTCGGATTCTCTCCCGTGGCTGCCCCCCTGCCCCCGCCATGAATGCGGGCCGCCGAACGACTGGCGCCCGGCGGCCCTTCTCCATCACGCACCCCCAGAGACTCACGGCGTCGTGTAATAGACCTCCAGAATGGCCCCGTCGGCCGGGGCGTTGTTGTACTGGTACACCTGCTTCCACTGCCCTGCGGCCCACTCGGCCCGCAGGCCCAGGTAGTTGCCGCTCGTGTACCCACCGCGATCGATGAACGCCTGGACCAGCGTCGCGATGTTGCCCGAGCGGAACCACTGGCCACTCGTCCATGTCCCGGGCAACTGCCAGTCCAAGTACCCGGTCATCACCGAGAAGCTGTACGGATTCGTCGTGAAGCTGCCGCAACTGTCGCTGTCGACCACCTCAAGCCGCACGGTTGAGGGGCCCCAGTCCCCCGAGGAACCGGTCGACCTGACCTTGACGTAGGCCCCGACAATGGTCGCCCCGTCCGGAATGGTGATCGGCCAGCGAAGGAACGTGCGGCGGTCGGTGGTGGTGTACGGCCAGTACATCGTCGTGCTCGTGTATGAGCTTGCACTCTCGGTGCAGTACGTGTCGTCGGCCGACGCGGCGATCTGGTACTGCACGGCGGTGCTGCTGCCGGCGCCGACCGTCATGACCACCTCGTCGCTGTCGGTGGCGCCGCCGGTGTCGGTCACCGTCAGCGTGATGGTGTGGGTGCCGACCGACAGGTCGACGTCCACCGTCTCGCCCGTGGCGATCGGGCTGCCGCCCTCGCTCCAGACGTACGTCGCGATGGCCCCGTCACCGTCCTCCGAGTCGCTGCCGTCCAGAGTCAGCGTCTCGTACCCGTCGCCGTCGCTGTCGGTCGCCGAACCGTTGTCTCCGGCATCGGCTGCAGGCGCGGTGTTGACGGTGATGACCACCACGTCGCTGTCGGTGGCGCCGTCGTCGTCGGTGACGACCAGCGTGATGACGTGCCGCTTAGACGACAGGCTCACCTGGGCTGTTTCGTCGGTGGAGATTGTCGCCGTGCCGTCCTTCCAGACGTAGCTGGCAATTGTCCCGTCGCTATCCGAGGACCCCGATCCGTCCAGCGTGACCGTCTCGTAGCCGTTCTCGTCGCTGTCGACCACCAGGTCGTCGTCTCCGGCATCGGCCTCCGGCGGCTCGTTGCCCGTCGTGTTCCAAACGTAGATGTGCACGTCCAGCGGGCCGAAGGTGTCCTCGAAGTAGCCTTCCTCGGCCTCGATGCTGCGGCTCTCGTCGTAGACCTGGACCGTCGCCCCGTCGGGTAAATCCTCGACGTCGAAGCGAACGGTGATGTTGCCACCCGACAGGTTCCACGTGTACGTCCCCTGGTCCTCGATCACCTTCGGGGTCTCCAGGTCGCGGATTTCGGCGGCGAAGATGTAGACCTGACCGTTGACCTCACGCGTCAGGATGTCCACGCGGCCGCTGCTCTCCGTCTCGCTGATCTCCCGGGCGACTTCCGGATCGCCGAGGACGATCGGTGTGAGTTCGGCCATCTGGTCCTTGAACTGCACCATGACCTCGATGTTGTCCTCGGGAACCGGACAGAAGTAC
>JAFGPY010000255.1 GCA_016935955.1 Planctomycetota bacterium | reverse complement strand
CGGTGCCCGACGACCGGCGGCAGGCCCGCTACGTTTGCGTCGCGGTGCTGGCCTCGCCCGAGGAGGTGCTGCTGGAGGCGCGCGGCACGTGCGAGGGCCGCATCACCGACCGTCCCGCGGGCGACGGCGGATTCGGATACGATCCCTACTTCTATGTTCCCGAACTGGGCAAGACGATGGCCGAACTGCCGGCGGAGGCCAAGCACGCCATCAGCCACCGCGGCAAGGCCCTGAAGGCCCTGCGGGAGAAGATCGCTCGGCTTCTGGACTCCTAGCATGCACGCGACTCTTCGCCATCTCATGAAGTCCACTTGGCTGCAACTTCTTGTCGCAGCAGCGGCGGTGGGGATGTCGTTGACAATGCTCGTTCCGCGGGGGCTTCCACCCGCCAGGTCCCTGCCGGTGGCAGTCTGGTGCTGTGACGATGTCGGTCAGGTGAAGAGAGGGCTTGCGTGGCGCTGTGACGCAAGTGGCGTTTGGAAACTTTGGGGATGTTCACCACTGCACCTGGCAGTCGCGCGTGAGCAGGTTGACGTGGCAAGATTGCTGATCGACAACGGGGCCGACGTCAACACAAAAGCTCAGCCGGATATCATCCCGCTTCGGACAGACCAGGGGAAGTGTCGGACCCCATGTCTGCTGACGAACTTCGGTGACTTGCACCCTGCGGAGACGCCCCTGTACTGGGCCGTCAGGGCTCGGAATCACGAGATAGCTGCGCTGTTGCTTGCTGCCGGGGCTGATGTCAACGCCCGCAACATGGAGGGATGGCCGGACATTGACTCCACCGCCCTCCAGTTGGCGCTGCAGCATAACGACGACGCCATGGTGGACCTCCTTCGCAGGCACGGCGCCAAGGAGTGATTGTCCGGGGATCGTTGGGCGTCGGTGCCATGGCGGCCGCTGTCCGCCGCCATGTTCAGGGGAGCAGACGGTCCCCTGCCGTCCGGGACAGCTGGTTGTCATCGGCATGGCGGCACACAACGGCCGCCATGGCACCCACTATATGAGGAAGGGCCGGGTGCCACGCATCTGCTCGCAGATGCGTGCCGACAAGCCGGGCAGGCACACGCACGCGTCTCCAAGGAGACGCGTGGCACCCGTTCATAGGAAGGACAAACTGACCATGCGACGCGTTGGGATGACGGCGGACCTGGTGGTGGCCGGCGGCGGGATGGCCGGCGCGGTGGGGGCGATTGCGGCTGCGAGGCACGGGGCCAAGGTGGTTCTCGTGCAGGACCGGCCGGTCCTCGGCGGCAACGCCTCGAGCGAGATTCGCGTCTGGGTCGGCGGCGCGCAGGGCCACACGCGCAACCGTTTCGCCCGCGAGGGCGGCATCCTCAACGAGTTGCTCATGGAGCAACTCTACCGCAACACCGAGTGCAGTCCGGCCGTGTGGGACGCCGTGCTGCTGGACGCCGTGACGCGCGAGCCGGGCATCACGCTGCTGCTGGACACGGCGGTCGACGGCGTAACGATGGCCGACGGCGAGCCGCAACGCGTCGCTTCCGTCAGCGCCTTCTGCAGCACGAGCCAGACGCGGTACGATCTGGCCGCGCCGCTCTATCTCGACGCCTCGGGCGATTCGATCATCGGCATCCAGGCCGGGGCCGACCATCGCCTCGGCAAGGAGGGTCGCCAGGAATTCGGCGAGCCGACGGCCCCCGAGCAGCCCGACCCGCGATGCCTCGGGGCGTCGCTCTATTTCTATTCGAAGAACGTCGGTCGCCCGGTGACGTTTGTGCGGCCGGAGTTCGCCATCGACGTCTCGGGCACGCCGCGCATCCGCCGCGGCGGGTTCGACGGCCACATCCACGGCTGCGAACTCTGGTGGGTCGAGTGGGGCGGCGAGCTGGACACGGTGCACGATGCGGCCGAGATCAAGCGGAAGCTGACCGGGATCGTCTACGGACTGTGGGACCACATCAAGAACTCCGGCCGTTTCCCGGAGGCGCGGGACCTCGACCTGGAATGGGTCGGCGCCGTGCCCGGCAAGCGCGAGAGCTACCGGCTGGTGGGTCCGCACCTGCTGACCGAGCACGACCTGTTCTGCCAGCCGGATTTTCCGGACGCCTGCGCCACGGGCGGCTGGACGATCGATCACCATCCGCCGCGCGGCATTTTCGACGACGCGCCGCCGTCGCGGCACGTCGGGCTGCCCGGCCCGTACAACATTCCGCTGCGGTGCCTGTTCTCGTGGAACGTCGAGAACCTGCTGATGGCCGGCCGCAACATCAGCGCCAGCAACGTGGCCTTCGGGTCGATTCGCCTGATGGGCACCGGGGCCGTCTGCGGTCAGGCCGCAGGGACGGCGGCCGCTATGTGCGCTGAAAGGGACATTCTGCCGCGCGACCTCGTGGCCGACGACGCGCTGGTTGAAGAGTTCAAGCAGACGCTGCTTCGCGACGATCAGCACATCCTCGGGCTGGCGAACCGCGACGCGGCCGACCAGGCCCGCGCAGCCACGGTCGCGGCGTCGAGCGACCTCGTGCTGACCGGTGCGACCGCGGACCCGCGCGGCGAGCCGACGCGGGCCGACACGTGGGACGAGTGGCTGATGG
>JAFGPY010000254.1 GCA_016935955.1 Planctomycetota bacterium | reverse complement strand
TCCTTGCTGCCGGCGAAGAACGGATCGTAGCCGATCACCTTCATCTCGAAGCCCAGGGCCCGCAGGGCCACGGCGGTGCCGATGCGGCCCAGGCCGATGACGCCCAGGGTCTTGCCGGCGAGCTGCGTGCCCTTGAACGACTTGCGGTCCCACTGGCCGCCCTTGAGGCTGGCCGACGCGGCGTGAATCTTGCGGGCCAGGGCCAACAGCAGGGCCATCGTCAGTTCGGCCGTCGAGATCGTATTGGCGTCGGGCGTGTTCATGACGACGATGCCCAGTTGCGTCGCCGTCGGCACGTCGACGTTGTCCACGCCGACACCGGCGCGGGCAATCGCCTTCAGGTTTTTCGCTTCCTTGAGCACCTCGGCCGTCAGCTTCGTGCCGCTGCGGATCACGATGCCGTCGTACTCGCCGATCGCGGCCTTCAGTTCGTCCACCGACATGCCGGGACGGTCGTCCACCTTGATGCTCTTCTCACGGGTAAGAATCTCAAGCCCTTCTGCGGGCAAGCTGTCGCTAACCAGCACTTTCACCATGGGGCATACTCCTGAATCATGTTGCATCCTATTCTGAGGCGGGCCACGGAGACCGGCCCGCGGTCATTCTCACGGCTCGCCGCGCTCAGGCTCCGGCGAGGATTTTCTGTGCGGCCGCAACACCGCGACCGATCTCGATCTTGGCCCCGAGATCCCTGAGGGCCATTTCCATGCCTGCGACCTGGGCCAGCGTGTCGAAGTTGTCGACGTAGCCCATGTGGCTGAAGCGGACGATCTTGCCCTTCAGCTGCGCCTGGCCGCCGGCCACGCGCATGCCGTAGTCCTTGGCCAGCTTCTTGGGCAGGGCCTCGCCGTCGACGCCGTCGGGCACGCAGATGGCCGTGACGCTGTCGCTCGGGTCGCTGCTGTAGACCTTCAGCGACAGGGCCTTGGCCGCCTCGCGGACCGCGCGGGCCCGCAGGCTCGTCTCGGCCCAGATGCTCTCCAGGCCCTGGGCGCGGATCATGTCCAGCGCCGTCTTGAGGGCCAGGATCAGCGTGTTGGCCGGCGTGTAGGGCGTGTCACCCTTGGCCAGGTTCTTGGCGTAGGCCGGGATTTTCAGGTAGTACGACGTCGTCTTCGTCTTGCCGATCTTGGCCATGGCCTTCTCGCTGCAGGCCAGCATGCCCAGACCCGGCGGCAACATCAGCGCCTTCTGCGATCCGGTGACCGGGATGTCCACGCCCCAGTCGTCCATGCGCATCTCCAGGGCGCCGATCGACGTGATGCAGTCGGCCACCAGCACGGCGTTGGTCTTGCCGACGATGCCGGCGATGGTCTTCAGGTCAATGGCCGTGGCGGTCGACGTCTCGCTGTGCGTCACATAGACGGCCACGATGTCGGGATGCTTCTTCAGGGCGTCGGCGATCTGCTGCGGATCGACGGCCGTACCCCACTCGATGTCCATGTTGATGACTTCGGCGCCGACGGCCTTGCCCAGCTCGGACCATCGTTCGCCGAACTTGCCGCCGACGACCGCCAGCATCTTCTCACCCGGACCGACGACGTTGGTGACGGAGGCCTCCATGGCCGCACTGCCCGAACCGGTGATCGTGTAGACGTCGCGAGACGTCTGGAAGACGTACTTCAGCAATTCGGTGACCTCGCCCAGCAACGATCGGAACTCGGCGGTTCGATGGTGCGTGACAGGTCGGGCCAGCTCCAGCAGCACCTCGGGCGGGACCTCGGTTGGCCCGGGGGCGTACAATCGTTTCTTGTACACGGTCGTATCCTTTACATCAGAGGTGTCGAAGCCCGCTTACACTTCAAGCCAACCACTGGCTTGTTCCACCATAGCGGGCAGGTTCTCGCGTATCGCGTCCAGATCCTCGGCGCCGACGTTGATCAGGTCGCACAGCGACTTGACGTCGGCGTCCTCGCTCTCGGCGGCCGAGGACAGGAACGTGTAGCCGCAGCCGTTGCTGGTCTGCTCGGCCACGGCCACGACCACGGGCAGCAGCCGATGCTCGTCGGCCAGCTTGGTCGGCTTGTGATGGTATCCGGTCACAAACTGCATGTTCCGCGGAAACTTCCAGACCTCGGCCAGGGCCTGGCCGATCTGCTCGTGCGTCATATCCAGGACACCCTGCTCGGCCTGGACCAGCGTCTTGCCGCCGGTCATGGCGTCGGCCACCTGGGCGAACTTGTCGCTGGCGAACTGGTACTCGACCAGAACGCCGATGTCGTGGATGATCCCGGCCAGGAAGGCTTCCTCGCGCAGGCTGCGGAAGCCGGCCACGTTGACCAGGTTCCGCGCCGCCACGCCCGTGGCGACGCAATGGGTCCAGAGCTTCTTGGCGCTGAAGCCGGCCACGGACTTGCCTTCGCCGGAGAACAGCGAGGCCATCGTGGCGGCTACAGCCAGGTTGCGGACGGCCTGGAACCCCAGCAGTACGATAGCGCGATCCAGGTCGCTGACCCGTCCGGGCAGGCCGTAGAACGCCGAGTTGACGACGCGCAGCAGCTTGGCCGACAGCGCCATGTCGTGCTTGAGCACCTCGTTCAGGTCCCGCGCCGATGCGTCGGGATCTTCGGTGATGCTCAGGATACGCTGCGTCACTTCGGGAAGCGTGTTGAGCTCGGCCACGCGTTCAAGCAGCCGGGCCACGTCTTGCTTAGCCATGTGTGTCTCCGTAGGAACCACGCCCCGGTCACAACGGCACCGATTATATGGAGTGACCAGCAGAATGCAATACCCGGCAAAGGCAATCGCGGGAGTCCGTTTTTGTTGGTCCACTTGACACGGAAACGCCGACCAGATAGGGTGTCGCCCCGGCTTCGGACCGTCGTGGCTCCGTGCCGCCCTATAGAAAGCAGTCTGGAACCTTATGGCGCAATCCCCCTCGGCCGACATCCTGGCCCAACTGCAGGCGGTCATCGACCGTGGCGGTCCCCTGCGCCGCCAGAAGCACACCCGCTACGACGCCGGCCACGTCTTCGACGTCGAGGCCACGGGCGTCTGCCCGGCCCGCTCCGGCCGCGTCCGCATGACCGTCGAGAAATTCGTCGGCGGAGGATTCGCCGGGCAGGTCTACCGCGTGCGGCTCGATGCGGCCGAGTTCGCCGAGGCCCCCCTGCCGGGCCTGGAGGTCGGTCGCACGTACGCCGTCAAGATCATCATCCCGCCCAGCGGGTTCTCGCTGCTGTTTCGCAACGCGGTCTACCGCGTGGCCTACCAGGGCCCGTTCTCGGCCCAGGTTCACCCGGCGGCCGCCCGCAGCGGCGTGCTGTGGCAGAAGCTCATCCGCCGCGCGGCCGAGGTCGAGTTTGGCCGCACGGGCGCCGTCTGCGACACGTACGCGACGTTCTTCGAGGCCGGCCTCGGCTCATACGCCGAAATCAACGAGTGGGTGAGCGGCCGCAACTGGAAATTCGAACTCGACGAGCGCTACTTCGAGCGCTCGGACGCCGATCCGGCCGATGCATCGCCCGACTTCTCGGGCCTGCCGTCGCCGGAGCTTGCGGCCAAGAAATGGTTCATGGCCCGCTTCGTGCGGATGCTGCATCGTATGGGCGCGCCGGAGTTCGCGCGGCAGTACGAGTGGTGGACGGCCAAGAGCCAGCCGAACGTGCTCAAGCGGCTCGACGCCGGCGACGGGCCGGCCGACGGCCTGTGCGCAATCGACTTCCGGGCCGGTCTGGCCCTGCTGCCGTTTCTGCCGATGAGCCCGGCCGACGTCAAACTGATCCTGACCGGCCTGCGGCGAGGGGCGATCGTGCAGTTCGATCGCGGCGACCTGCGGCAACTGGAAGCCTTCGTCAACGAGCACGCCGACCGCTTCGAGGGCCTGAGGCCGGCGCTTGAGGAATTGCAGCGGACCGATCCGGCGTACCGTGCGAGCCTGCCCGACGTGACGCATCACGGTCTGCGGCCGCTGTGGGACGGCAAGCTGCGGGCCTCGATCGCCGACGGCTTCGTCCGCGGTTGGCGAGTGCGGCATCTTTGCGACGAGCAGCACGAAGCGATCTTCCGCTCCTCGCGGGTGAAGTTCCTGGCCTTCTTCCTGCTCGGGGCGGTCCCCCTGCTGGGACGGTTCCTGCGCGAAGTGTGGGCCGTGGACTCGTACCGACGGCACGTGGCCGCGGCGCTGGGCAGTTGGACCTACTTCCGCAACGCGCTGTGCGCCCGCCAGGCCGAGACCCTGAAGGACTGGCACCGCCAGGGCCGCCGCAACGACGAGGCGATCGTGCGACTGGCCGCGCGGCCGCTGCGCTTCTGGCCGCAAGCGTTCACGCTGGCCCTCTTGCCGCCGGCGTGGCACCGCTTCCTGACCGAGCGGCGCTTCGCCTGGGAATCGATCAAGCGAACCATCGGCGGGCTGATCCTGTTCATGAAGGACGCCGACTTCCGGCAGAAGTGGCTCGAAGACGTCATCGACCAGGCCCACCGCGACGGCGCCTTGAGCGACGAGGAGTACGCCGACCTGCGGCCCAAGGCGGCCGATCCGTACATCCGCACTTACCTGCTCTGCCTGGGCGGTCACATGGCCACGGCCCCGATCACACAGGTGGTGGGCATCATCATCACGATTTGGTGCTGGGTCTACTATCAGTGGACCTGGGAACAGGCGGCAACGCGCGGCGCCGCCATCATGGCGACGCTCCAGGCGTTGCCCATCTCCCCGGGCTCCATCTGCCGCGCGCTGATCGTCCTGACGGTCATGATCGCCAAACGGAACATCCGCGACTTCTGGATCGCCGCCCTGCTCAGCGGCGTGAAGTACCTGGGCTACCTGGCGTTCCCGATCCAGATGGTGCGGCACTACCCGATCCTGGCCCGGCTGATGGCCGG
>JAFGPY010000253.1 GCA_016935955.1 Planctomycetota bacterium | reverse complement strand
GACGCGATGGACATCATCGCCAAGAAGGTCAAGGACGTGCCGCCGATCGAGGTCTTCCAGACGGCTGTCGAAAACGTCAAGCCGTATATCGAAGTCCGCTCCAAGCGCGTCGGCGGTGCCACCTACCAGGTGCCGATGCAGGTCAACCAGAAGCGCCGCCAGAGCCTGGCCATCCGCTGGATCTTGGCCGCGTCGCGAGCCAAGAAGGGACGGCCCATGGCCGGTCGCCTGGCCGAAGAGCTGTTGGCGGCATATCGCAGGGAAGGTACGGCCATCACGACACGCGAAAACGTGCACAAGATGGCCGAGGCCAACAAGGCTTTCGCTCACTTCGCATGGTAAAGCGCCCGTGGCTCCGCCACGGTCGGCCACGGCGAGGTCGGCCGGTTGCATCCGGCCCGCTCGCCGTGGCCTTTTTCATTTAGTGGGTCGCCCCATCGGCCCGCGCGCCCAAGGACCCGTTTGACGGCAGGCAATCAATGGACAACAGCAGTCTGATCAAAGTTCGCAACATCGGGATCATGGCCCACATCGACGCGGGCAAGACGACCGTCAGCGAGCGCATTCTCTACTACACCGGCAAGACCTACAAGATCGGCGAGGTCCACGAGGGAACCGCCGTCATGGACTTCGATCCCGAGGAACAGGCCCGCGGCATCACGATTCACTCCGCCGCGACGACCTGCCCTTGGAAAGGCCACACGATCAACCTGATCGACACGCCCGGGCACGTGGACTTCACGGCCGAGGTCGAGCGGTCGCTCCGCGTCCTGGACGGCGCGGTGGCCGTCTTCTGCGGCGTGGCCGGCGTCGAGCCGCAGAGCGAGACCGTCTGGCGGCAGGCCGATCGCTACAAGATTCCGCGATTGGTCTTCGTCAACAAGCTCGACCGCGTCGGAGCCGACTTCCATCGCGTGGTCAACGACGTCGCCCAGCGGCTGAAGGCCAACCCCGTCCCCGTCATGCTACCGCTGACCACGGGCAACGATATCTGGGGCTTCGTTGACCTCGTCGAGATGAAGGCCTATCGCTATGTCGAGCAGACCGGCGCGAAGTTCGAGGAGACGGACTTCGAAGGCGACAAGCACATGGAAGCGGAAATGGAACGCGAGCACCTCATCGAGAAGGTGAGCGAATACGACGACGAACTGATGCATGCCTACCTGGACCATACCCCGATCAGCGCCGAGATGATCCGCCGGGCCATTCGCACCGGAACCGTCGGCGGCAAGGTCCAGCCGGTTCTTTGCGGTTCGGCGTTGAAGAATCGCGGCATTCAGCCGCTGCTGGACGCCGTGCTGAGTTACCTGCCCAGTCCGCTGGACGTCGGCAGCTACAAGGCTCATTCTCCGAAAGATGAGAACGAGATCATCGAGATTCGGCCGGACGGGGGCGAGCCGTTCGCGGGTCTGGCATTCAAGATCACCAGCGACCAGCACGGCGACCTGACCTGGATTCGCATCTACTCGGGGACGCTTCGCGCGGGCACGCGCGTGCTGAACGTCAACCGCGACCGCAAGGAGATCGTCAGCCGCTTGTGGAAGATGCACGCCGACGAGCGTATTCGCCAGGACGTGGCCGGGGCGGGCGACATCGTGGCCGCCGTCGGGCCCAAGGAGACGGTCACCGGCGACACGCTCTGCGACGCGAAGCGGCCGGTGCTGCTGGAACGCATGCATTTCCCGCAGACGGTCATCTCGATGTCCATCGAGCCTCGCTCCACGGCCGAGAAGGAGCGGCTCGGCGACGTGCTCAGGATCCTGGCCCGCGAGGATCCGACATTCCAGTACCGTGTCGACAGCGAGACCGGCCAGACGATCGTGGCGGGCATGGGCGAACTGCACCTGGAAGTGCTCAAGCACCGCATGCTCCGCGACTTCAACGTCGATGCCCGTGTCGGGACGCCGCGAGTGGCTTATCGCGAAACGATCAAGTCGACCGTCGAGAAAGGAGGGCGATTCATCCGTCAGACGGGCGGCCATGGGCAATACGCGGTCGTGCGGCTCAAGGTCGAGCCATTCAAGAATCCCGACGACGATGATCCGATCACGTTTGTCAATGCCATCAAGCAGGGGGCCATCGACGGCAAGTATGTGGGGTCGGTCGAGGAGGGGGTCCGTGAGGCAGCCCAGAGCGGCGTGGTCTCGGGCTACCCGCTGATCGATATCAAGGTCACGCTGCTGGACGGACAGGACCACCCCGAGGATTCCTCGGACATCGCCTTCGAGGCCGCCGGGGCCATCGCTCTCCGTGCCGCCGTGGAGCAGGCCGGCATTGTGCTGCTGGAGCCGCTGATGAAGGTGGAGATCGTTACGCCGAACGAGTTCTTCGGCGACATTACGGCCGACCTGATGAGCCGACGCGCGACGATCACCAATTCGGACGTACGCAACGAATTGCGAATTATCGATGCCCAAGTGCCTCTGGCCGAAATGTTCGGCTACGCGACCGTGGTCCGCGGCGCGACGCAGGGCAGGGCCTCCTACTCGATGGAGCCCGACGTCTATGCCCCTGTGCCGCAAAAGGTTGCGGAGAAGTTGTCCGAGGGGTTCCGGTAGGGCGGGGAGGTCGTCGGCCCCGTCGGAATTGCGTTTTTAGGTCGATTTATCGGAAATCATGCGAAATATCGGCCTTTTTGGTGTTGAAAACCGCTTTTTGAGATTGACAGCGTGTTTTGCTTTGCTAAACTTACCGGTCTATCACCTTTGGCAGGTCGCCAGAGGTGCGCAGTGCGAAACCAGCCCTGCGGTAACAAGTGAAGCCCGTCGACGGTCGAAGCGGCGGTGGCAACCGGGGTCTTTCAGGAGTCGTGCGACTGATGTCTGAGGGCAGGATACGCATTCGGATGGAGGCCTACGATCACCGCGTGCTCGATCAGAGCGCCCTGGAGATCGTGGAGACGAGCAAGCGG
>JAFGPY010000252.1 GCA_016935955.1 Planctomycetota bacterium | reverse complement strand
GCCGATGCCCAGCGTGCGGCTGAACTGGCTCTGGAACAGCACGCGGCGGGCCTTGAAGCCCGTCGTGTTGACGTTGGCGATGTTGTTGCCGATGACCTCGAACTGCATGCCGTTGGAATCCAGACCGCTCAAGCCGGCATAGAGAGTTGACGTCAGACCCATAGTTGTCCTCCATTTTCACGAGGCGGAACGCCAGTCGTTCGGCCTCAGATGGGCTCGCCCCGAAGGGGTCCGGCCCGGTTCACTTGTCTGCTTCCAGCGGCCTCCTGCCCGACTCGACCCGGGCCGTCCCGCCCGAGCCGCCCTCATGCCGCGACCGACCGGGCCGCGGCTCTCTCGCGCGTCATTCGTCCGTGGCGTCGCTCCAGCCGACCTGGCGGACGTTCTCCAGCGGAATCTCGTAGTCGCCGACCTGCACGCTCGTGCCCGAGTCGTTGACGATCACGCGGTCGACGTAGCCCTGGACCAACTTGTTGGCCGTGCTCAGGCCGGTAACGTACGTGCCCATCAGCAACGTCGCGCTGGAGAGTTCCTGCTGGGTCGCCAGGCTCTGGTTGGCCGACAGCAGATCCTCGAACTTCTCGCTGATGGTCATGTTCGACTCCAGGCTGCGAATGGCCGACAGCTGCTCCAGCAGTTCCTGGTTCTTCATCGGCTCCATCGGGTCCTGGTTGCTGAGCTGCGTAATCAGCAGCTTCAGGAAGTCCATACCCGACATGTCCTCCAGGCCGCGCGACGTTCCGGTGCTGCTGGTCGTCGTTCCCGTGCTTGACGCCGCTGTGACACTGTCTGCCATCGTGCATACTCCTTAGTGTGCGGCCCTCGAAGAGCCGCAAGGTTCCTGCTCGTCTCAGACGACCACGTTGACTTCATTGTCCTGGGCGGCCGGCTCGGTCCACCAGAGGATCTCCGACTCCGGCGCGCTGTCCTGGCCGTGTGCGTTATGCTGTTGCGGCTGCTGGCTCCCGGCCTCGTGGCCGCCCGTAAAGCCGCCGGTTCCGCCCGCCTGCCCGCCGGTCTGCTCGCTGCCGGGGCCGCGGTTCTCGACCGAGGCCTGCACCAGCCGGATGTTCTGGCCGGCCAGGGCCTCGCGGAGCGAACCGAGCTGACTATGGACCCAGTTGCGTGCGCTATCGGTCTGCGTCTCGAAGCGTGCCACCATCTCACCGTTACGAATCTGCATCTGGATGCGAAGCTGTCCCAACTCCGGCGGATCGAGCCGCATGTTCACGCGGCTGCCTCCGCGGCTGATGCTGGCCCGCATGACGCGAACGATCCGTTCCACCTGCTCCTCGGCGTCCGAAGACTGTGTCTGCGAGGTCTCGGCGGTCGCCTTAACGCTGGCCAGGCGGTTCTGCGACGTGTCTCCGGCGATCTTGCCGACGGCCGGTGTTTCGACGGCGCCGTTGCCGCCGGACGCGGTTGTTGCTTCGCCGGCCGAGGTCGAAACGACCTGCACACTGACCACGTCGGCGCTCAGGGTGGGCGTCTGCGGAACGGACGCTCTGGCCTGCGAGACGTTCGACGAGGGGGCCGACTTCTGCTGCTGAGGCGAGACCGCCTCGGACTTTGCCTGCTCGACCGCCGGGGTCTTGGTCACGGCGGCCTCGGACGCGTCGGAAGAGGCCGATCGGGACACCTGCTTGAACGATTGGGTCAGCGTCTTATGGGATTGCTGACGGGTTGAGTCCTGCGCGACTGCGGCCGATGCCTCGGGGGCCGCCGCCTGAATCTCCGCGTCCTCGACGGCCGCCACCTCGCCGACCGGCAATGGGTCGGCCGCCAGGGCCTTGGCCTGGCCGGCAGCCTTCGCCTCGATCTTGACGCCTTGGACGAGTTCGGCTTCGGCCACCACCGGCTGGGTGACCAGGGTCCCCGCCAGGGCCTGGCCGCTGCTGACCAGTTCCTTCAACATGGCCACCTTGGCCTGCATCCGGCGAGGCGCAGAGACGACCGGTTCCTGCTGCGACGAACCGGTCTCCTGGCCGTCGCTCGATGTGTCCGCGGACGTTTTCTGGGAGACGGGCTCGGTTCTGGTCTCCTTCTCCTGGACGCGGTCGCTCGGCCGTTCGCGCTCGGCCCGGGGCGCCGTCTCGACGGGAGCCACATCGGGCGTTTCGGTCGCGCCGGCGTCGATCTCTCTGGTCGGTGCGTCATCTTCCCGGCGAGCTTCGGTCCGCGGCCGCGAGGACGTCACGTCCTGTTCGATCGATTCCTGCCCCTGGCGGCGCGGCGTCTGCTCGCGCGGCGTTATGGCGTTGACCGTCTCCGCGAAGTGCTGCTCGAAACTGGGGGCGTCCGGGTTGTCGCTCTTGCCGAGCAACGAGAACAGCGACCCGACCGCGCTCTGATGCAGCGTACTACGTTCAACCAGCATGACTGCTGCCCCTATCTCCCCGTCACGGGGTCACTTGCCCGGTCCTGAGCATTTCCATCCAACGGCGGTACGTCTCGAGTTCCTGCGGCGTCTTGAACTCCGTGTACAGTTTGCTCGCCTTGCGAGGATCGTAGTTCCTCAGGAAGTCGACCACCGTACCGTCGTCCAGCCCCAGGAGCATTCTCTTCAGTTCGGCCGGCTTCATGTTCTCCAGGATGCGAGCCATCTTCTGGAAGGCCTCGCTGCCGGCGGCATTCTGAAGCATGCGCTGCTTCTCATCGATTCGTTTCTCGGTCTCTTCGAGTCCCTTGCGTTTCTGCTCGAGTTCCTGCATCTTCAGGGTCAGCAGTTCCTCGCGCGACTTGAGCTGATCGAACTGCCATTGCAGACCCAGCCGCGAGGCCTCGCTCTGCATCTGCGTCATGACCAGTTTCTCGGTCGCCGCGTTGCCCGAGACCTTCTCCTGCTCCTTGATGGCCTCCTGGGCCAAGTGCTCGCGCCATTGCTCCGCCTCGCCGAGCGTCTGGACCGTGATCTCGCCCTCGTACACCTTGCGGGCCATCCACAACTGGTCGCGGTTGATGCGCTTGGTCAGGATGACGTAGCCGCCGAGGGCCGCGAGGCCGGCGATCTCCAGCATCATCAGCGTGGCCAGGATGTTGATGACGACGCCACCTCGATGACGGCTCATGCGCCGCTCCTCACACGGTCACCTGCCGACCGGCACCGGCGATCCTGAGGCTCGCCTCGTCCAGTTCGGCCATTTCCATTCGATCCTCGTCGCGACGAAGCTGCTCGTGAAACCGGCCCTCCAGAATCTCCAGGGCCTTGCGGTCCTGCATGGCCTCGGTCATCGCGCCGCGGCGACGAGTCGTCTCGCGCTCAGCCTGGGCCACGCCCCGCAGCCGGAAACCGATCTCGCGACCGAGCAGGCCCAAGTACTGCCGCTGCCCGACGACACGCTGCATGTCCAGCGGACCGGCCTGCTGCTGGCGACGGAAGACGTCGGTCTGCTCACGCCGCAGGTCGGCCAGCCGAAGCACGGCGTCCTTGCGCCGCTGCTCCTCGCTCAGGGCCAGGGCCAGGTCCCGTTGCCGCAACTGCTCGCGGTACTTCCGCAGCTTCAGGACCGGTTCGAGACGAAACTTGGCCATTGTGACGATTTCCTCTTACGTTACGGCTGCGTGCCGACGGCGGCCGCCTGGGCACCGCGCTTGGCCTGCAGCGTTTTGCGTGCCTGGTCCAACTTGCGAACGAGCCCTTCCAGATCGCCGCCGGCCTCGTCGTACAGCACGGCTTCGTTGATGCCCTGCCGCAGGAAAGCCAACACGTCCTGCCGCGACGCCACGGCCAGGTCCACCTCCGGGTTCGACCCGGGGCTGTAGGCGCCGATGTTTACCAGGTCCTCGACCTCGTTGTAGGCCGCCAGCAGACGGACCACCGTGCGGGCCGACTCCAGGTGCTTCGGCTCGACCAGTTCGGTCATCAGGCGGCTGATGCTCTGCGTGACATCGATGGCCGGATAGTGGCCCTGGTTGGCCAGCCGCCGGCTCAGCACCAGGTGACCGTCGAGGATGCTTCGCACCGCGTCGGCCACCGGGTCGCTCATGTCGTCGCCCTCCACCAGGATCGTGTAGAACCCGGTGATGCTGCCCTGGCAGCCCTTGCCGGCGCGCTCCAGAATCCGCGGCAACAGCGAGAAGACGCTCGGCGGGTAGCCCTTGGTCGTGGGCGGCTCGCCGGCGCTGAGGCCGACCTGCCGCTGGGCCATGGCCAGACGCGTCACGCTGTCGAGCATCAGCAGCACGTCGCGACCCTCGTCGCGGAAATGCTCGGCCAGGGTGTGAGCCACCAGGGCCGCCTTAATCTTCATCAGCGGAGGCTCATCGTTGGTCGAAACCACGACGACCGATCGCCTCAGGCCGTCGGGCCCCAGGTCGCGTTCGATGAACTCGCGAACCTCGCGTCCGCGTTCGCCGGCCAGGCAGATGACGTTGACGTGAGCGCTGGTGTAGCGGGCCATCATGCCCAGCAGCACGCTCTTGCCGACGCCGGCGCCCGAGAAGATGCCGACCCTCTGTCCGCGGCCGCAGGTCATGCAGGCGTCGATCGCCCGGATGCCCGTGCCGATCGCGTCCTCGATGCGCTCGCGGCTCAGGGCACTGATGGCCCGGGCCTCAATGTTGCGACGAAGGCTGCAGCGAACCGGCCCGCGGCCGTCGATGGCTTCGCCCAGGCCGTTGATCACGCGGCCCAGCATCTCGTCGCCGACGCCGATCGTCTGGCGGCGGCTGGTCAGGTGCACCACGTCGCCGCGACTGACACCGTCCATCTCGTCCAGGGCCATGAGCAACGTTTGGTCGCTGCGGAAACCGACCACCTCGCAGCGCACGGTATGCTGCGTGGCCCGAGCCCGGACCGAGCAGCGGCTGCCGACGGCTACCGGGAAGTGCTCGACGATGATCGACAGACCGACCACTTCGAGCACGCGGCCCTCGATGCCCAGCGGACTTATCCGCCGCACCTCATCCGCGAGATTGGCCAGCAGACCGCTCACTCATTCTCTCCCGACTGCGGCGACTCCGGAGACGTCGCCGACTCCGGACGAACAGGACATTCCAGACCGATCAACTCGGCGGCAATGCGATTGATCTGAGTTTCCAGCTGGGCATCGACCTTGCCATTGACGCGTTCGGCCACACAACCGCCGCGCGTCACGCCCTCGTCGGCCAGCACCTTGATCGGCGACACGCCGTCGGCGGTCAGGGCCGCGTGCAGGCCGCCCAAAAACTTCTCGGCCGCCTCGGCGTCCTGCGGATTGATCCGCACGATCATGCGGCCCTGGGTGCCGGTGTGCTCGATGACTTCCTCCAGCAGCGGACGCACGTGCTCGTCGCCGCCGGAGAGTTTCAGGCGGCAGATGCGTTCGGCCATGGTCAGCGACAGCAGCAACAGGTCCTGCTTGGCCTCGGCCAACAGATCGTTGCGGTGCCCCTCGATGCCGCGGAGCACCTCCAGCAGCGTCTCGTTCAGCGTGGCGGTCTCTTTCTGGATGCGTCGCGTCTCGGCGGCCAGCGCCTCAGCCTTCCCGGCCTCGTGCCCCTTGGCGAAACCGGCATCGTAGCCGGCCTTCTCGCCGCGGGCCGACGCGACCTGCTCCATCTCCTTGGCCCGTGCCACGGCCTCGGTCAGGATTTCGCGAGCCTTGGCCCTGGCCCTCTCGACGGCCTCGCCGGCGAGTTGCTCGACGTCGCGCAGGTTCAGGGGCACGGGGCCCTGGATCACCTGCTCGACGACGGCACGATGTGTGGCGATGCTAGACAACAAGCTCCTCCTCTCCGCCGCGGCCGGAGATGATGATCTCGCCGGCGTCCTCGAGGCGACGGACCACGTCCACGATCTTCTGCTGTGCGGCTTCGACGTCGGCCACGCGGACCGGTCCCATGTATTCCATGTCTTCCTTGATCAGCGTCACGGCGCGCTCGGACATGTTCTTGAAGATTTTCTCTTTCAACTCGTCGCTGGCCGTCTTCAGGGCCAGGGCCAGGGTCTCGTTCTCGATTTCCTTGAGCACGGCCTGGATGCCCTTGTCGTTGACGAGGATGATGTCCTCGAAGACGAACATCAGGCGGCGGATCTGTTCGACCAGTTCGGGGTCGTCCTCGTCCAGACTCTCCATGATGCTCTTCTCCGTGGAGCGGTCGGCGAGGTTGAGGATCTCGGCCACGGACTCGATGCCGCCGGCCTTCTCGAACTTCTGCGAGACGATGGCGCTAAGGCGGCTTTCGAGGGCCTTCTCCACCTGGGCGATGACCTCGGGGCTGGTCTGCTCCATGTTGGCCACGCGTCGGACGACCTCGATCTGCGTCTTGGAAGGCAGGCCGCTCAGGATCTCGGCCGCCTGGCTGCTCGGCAGATGCGACAGGATCAGGGCGATCGTCTGCGGGTGCTCGCCCTGGATGAACGTCAGCAGGTTGGCGCTCTCGGCCCGGGCCAGGAACGAGAACGGCGTGGCCTGCATCGACTTCTCGACCGACTGCATGATCGTGCCGGCCTCTTCCTTCGTGAAGGTCTTCTCAAGGAGACTGCGAGCCGCATTCGGGCCGCCCGAGTCCATCACGCCGCGGGCCAGGGCCACGTGGTAGAACTCCTCGACCACCGTGTCGCGTTCCTTCTGACCGATGTTGCGAAGCTTGGCGATCTCGCGCGTGACGACCTCGATCTGGTCCTTCTCCATCTTCGACATGATCAAAGCGGCCAGGTCCTCCTCGATACTGACCAGGAGGATCGCCGCCTTGCGAGCATTGCCGTAGGTGGTTTCGACCACTGCCGTCTACTCCTTGGAAATCCAGCGCTTCATCAGATTGGCGACGCTCTCGGGATCCTCGCGGATCATGTCGCTGATCTGATCCTGCATCTTGCTGGTGCGAATCGTCTCGGCCTCCAGCTCGACGCCCTCAAGAATGCTGTCCAGCGTCAGGCCGGCCTCGCCGACGCTCTCCTCGGCCACCCGGCCCTCGGCCGGCATCTGGGCCGGCTGCAACTTGCTGACCACCTTGTAGACCATCAACAGGGCCAGCACCGCCAGTACGCCCAGGGCCACCGACGGACCGTAACGCATCGCGGCCATCATGATGCCGCTGTCGCCCGAGCCCGCCTCGGCCTCGTCGGTCTCGCCGGCCATGTCGTAGAACCAGTCGACGCTGACGATCGACCCTGCTGCCGTGCCGACCAGCGTCTCGGCCTGCTTGCGAATTTTCTCCAGTTCGGTGGTCATCACGGCCGTAAGCTTGGCCTCGTCCACCTTGTCGTCGGTGACCTCGCCGCGCATGTGGAGAATGTTCACGAAGTAGCTGCGCGGCACGCTGACCGTGGCCTTGACCTGCTCGAGCGTGCCGGGGAATTTGTCGGTCACGACGTCCGTTTTGCCCCAGTCCAGGGGATTGCCCATGTTCTCTTCCGAGGACTTCTCGAAGCTGGAATTGCTCGCCGCCGCACCAACGCCGGCGCTGGTGTTACTGACGACGCCCGGCTCGCCGCCACCCGTGGCGCCGGTGACCTCGCGGTTCCGTTCTTTCATGCTCCCGGTGATCATCTTGTCCTTGTCCGGCTCGTGCTTGACCATCTTCTCGGCGTGCGCGCTGACCGTGGCGGTCACGCCGACAACGACGCCGGGGATGAACGGGGCAAGACCGTTGCGAAGGGTTTCCTCGTAATGCTTCTCGTACTCCTTCTGGGCCCGCAGCACGGCGCTGGAGGCCGACGCGCCGCCACTATCAATGTCGAAGTGCCGCCCGTGCGTGCGGTCGATGACCGCCACTTTGTCGACCGTCAGGCCGTTGGTCGCCCGGGTCACCCAATGGGCGATCGTCGCCGCCGTGACATAGGCCAGCGGCTGCGTGTGGCTGGTGTCGACGGCCACCGAGGCCGAGACGCCGTGCGGCACGCGGCCGATGGTGCCCGGCGTGCCGTAGTTGATGTTGACGCAGGCCCGGCGGACGCCCGGCAGGCCGCGAATCCACTTCTCCAGTTCGCGCTTGCGGAAGTACTTCCACTGGCGGTCGCGCTCCTCGTTGGGCGTCCACATGCTGCCGCCGCTGAACAACTGCTCGACGTCGATGTCGCTGTCGCTCGAGATGGCTTCGCTGGTGGCCAGCATGCCGAGGGCCATGGGCCGTATCTCCGAGGGCACGAAAATCTGGTTGCCGCGGACCTCGTAGCGAATCTCCTTGCCCCTCAGGACGTCAACGGCCGGGTCCAGTTCGTCGGCGGCAAACTGCACGGGCAGCGGCGACAGGTCGGGCGAGCCGGTGTTCTGGGCGACAATGGCCAGGACGGCCACGACCAGCAGAACGACCATAACCAAGGCCAGGCGGCCGCTGTTGCTGAGGCCGAGCCAGGTGGCCTTGAGCTGTTCGAGCTTCTGCTGCAGGAACTCCATAATGCCGTCTCCCGGTTCTCACTCGTGCGGGCCGCAACTCCGCGAGCCCGAAATCGTTCACTCGGTCAAATACGCATGTTGCGGATTTCGTCCCAGGCGTCGACCAGCTTGTTGCGCATCTGCATCAGGGTCTTGAAAGCCAGGTCGGCCTTCTGAACGGCCGAAAGCACTTCCGTCACGTTACTGGTCTGGCCGGTGGCCAACTGCTTGTAGGCCACGTCGGCGTCCTTCTGCAGACGGTCCACCTCTTCGAGGTTCTTGACCAGCATGTCCTTGAACGAAGGGCCGCCCTCGGCCTTATTCTGGCCGCCGACCTTCTGGGCGTCCTGAAGGATCCGCTGCTGAATCTGGAAACTGCCGTTGAT
>JAFGPY010000251.1 GCA_016935955.1 Planctomycetota bacterium | reverse complement strand
CAGAACTCGTCGATGACGATCGTCCGCGCCCCGGTGGCCAGGAGCTGCGCCAGGCGGTAGCGGTACCGCTGGCCGTCCGACAGTTCCGACGGTTGCCGCAGCACGGCGAAGGCATCGCTCAGTCCGGCCACGCTCAATAGCCGCAACGTCTCGTCCAGCGGGGCGTCGAAACGGTCGATCACCGGGGCGTCGCCGTCGGTGTCCACGTCGGCCAGTTCGGCCAGCGGGCCCTCGGGGTCGCCGTCGTCGGAAGGGCCGGCGGCGAAGCGGCGTCGCATCTGGTCGGCCACGGCGCGGAGCAGCACGCTCTTGCCGCAGCCGCTCGGGCCCGTGATGTAGACCACGTCGCCGCGGCGGATGTCCAGGTCGAACAGTTCGTAGAGCGTGATCTCGTGCCGCTCGTCGAGGCCGATGCCGAACATCTCGGCCACCTGCAGCACGCGCTCGCTCGGCTCGCGGGCCGCATCGTCGCCGCCGGGCTTGCTGTGCAGTTTGCGATTGATTTCCATGTGCATGGCCATTACCCTTCCGGTATGTTTCTGCTGTTCCGCAAAGAGTTTCACGAGCCGATCCGCTCGGGCCGCAAGCGGCAAACCATCCGCTTCTGGACGCGCCGCCACGCCAAGGTCGGCACGCGCCTGCGCTCACCGCACCTGGGCACGTTCCTGGTGACCGACATCCAGGAAATCGATCCCGACGCACTGACCGAGGAGGACGCCCGACTCGACGGTTTCGATTCGCTGTCGGCCCTGCGCGGCAAGCTGATCGAACTCTACGGCTCGACGCGACCGCCCGACCGCCGCTGCTTCAAGCTCTCCTTCGAGTTCCTCGGCGACGGATGACGCTGCCGCTGCTGTCGAGGTGCCGCCTTCAGGCGGCGGTGGGGGTGACGCGCGCGAGACCCTCAAATACTCAGAGTTCCCACCGGCTCATCACCCTCACCCGGCCCTTGCGGGCCACCCTCTCCCGTCAAGGGAGAGGGGTTGCTTCCGGCGCGTGGCCAGTTCACCGCGCCGCCGAGGCGCTGGTGCGGCCCTCGCTGAATCCGTCGGCGATGCCCTGGCCGATGTTCAGGCTGGCGACAATCCCGGTGACGAAACCGCCCAGCCACTTGACCGTCTCCAGATCGCGGTCCAACACCACCAGCAGCACCACGGCCACAAGGCCCAGCACGCTGACGATCAGTTTCTTGGATTGCAGAAGATTCGACATGGTCAGTCTCCTTGTTGTGTTCAGCGAGGGGGCCCCTCGGCTGCGCTCGGGACAAGTAGGCCGCGCTCCTACGACAACGCGGCGTCGGCCGGGTGCCATGCCTGCTTCGTCAGGCATGCCGAACGTCCACAGCCTCACGCATGGCTGCGGGGCAGCCATGGCACCCAAGGAAAGAGGCTTGCGTAGCTACACCCGGGCGCCATGGTCGGTTGCGGGCACGGCAGGCCGTGCCCCTACGACACACGGTCCGCTTAGAGCACCAAGGCCTTGACGGCCAGGATCGTTTCGAGCACCTGCGTTCGCAGTGTCTCGGCGTCCTGCCAGCGGATCAGCGCCGCCTGGAACCAGCCCTCGGTCACCTCGCGCCGCCAGACGGATCGCTCCTCGGGCGTCATAGCCTCGAGCACCGTCTCGAAGAAGCTCGTCACGTCGCCGCGGGCCAGCCGGTCGCAGGCCAGCACCGTCAACCGATCGGTCAGCCGGGCCACGGCCGGAGCCAGAAGCTCGGCCACGGGCTCGGCCGCATCGTCGCCCAGCCGCTGGCGCAACTCGCTCAGAAACTCGGCGGCAATCTGCTCGACGGAGGCGTCCGCCGCATTGGCGGACGACGTCGTCGTGTTCTCGGTCGCGTCACTCATCGGCGGTCCCTCCCTGCTGTCCGTCGGCCGTGCCGCTCGTGCTCGTCGTCGCGCCGCTTCCGGAAACGGTACCGGACGACGCGGTCGGGCAGCGGCCGTGGGCCAGGTCGTTGAAGTACTCCCATCGCAGGGCGTTCTGGTCGACGAACTCCTTCTGCTCGTCGGCCGACAGGCCCGCCCAAACGCGGCCGACGAACCTCGCGTCGGCCGTGCTGGCCTCCAGCAGTTGCATCTCGTCGTCGGACAGGCACAGCCCCGCGCAGCCGCTTACCGCCGGCACCATGGCCAGCAGCACCGCGAGCGCGCGAGCGCAACGCGAACTTGTTCGGTCGGTCGCTCTCATCGTTTCTTCTCCTCGTCCAGGGTTTTGCGAATGTAGGTGACGTCTTCACGGATGTGTTGCTGCACGGCCCGAATCTCGGCCAGTTGCGTCTGCATGGTCGTCACGGCCTGTTCGAGTTCGCGGGTGCGGGCTTCCGCGCAGCGCAGCTCATTGCGGTCGGCCTTGGTGCTGATGTGCGCCGCGGCGGCAAGGGCCACCGTCACCAGGATCGTCGCCAGGCCGCCGGCCACGCGCCAGACGAGGCCGTTGAGCGTCTTGGCGCGGTTTTCGCACAACTCGTCGCCGACGAAAGCGCGGGCGGCGCCGCGGGGTCTACTGGCCGTACTCAAAGTCCACCTCCACGATCAGTCGCACGGTGTCGCCCAGGTGAAATCCCTCACGGTACGTGCTCTGATAGTTGGGGCCGGGGGGCGACCAGTTGGTGCGGTCGTCGGTGTCGGCCTTCTGGCTGCGGATGGTGAGCACGGTGTCGCCCGAGGTGTTGATGTCCGAGGCCGCAAGCTGGACGCTGCGGTAGTCGTAATCGTTCGAGGCGAACGTGCTCCGCGACGTGCCTTCGCTGTTGGTCACCTCGGCCGTGAACGTGCCGCTGTAGTCGGTCGAGCCGGGCGAGGCCTCGGTCTCGAATTCCAGCCAGGCCGCCGACACCGTGTAGCCGCTGAGTGTGGCGGTGTTGAAAGTGATCTCGACCTGGCGGCTGTCGACAAACCATTGCTGGTCCGCGCCGCTGTCCAGGAGCAGGGCGGTCAGGCCCACCTGGCAGAGGATGCCCGTACCCGCTTCGTCGTCCTCGCCGTCGAACAGGGCAAAGGTGTCGGCGCGATCGTCGGGCCAATCGGTGATGCCGAAGGTCAGCCGGAAGACGCTGTCGGTCTGCTCGACGAGCGTCGTCGAGGGCATCCGTCGCAGGGTATCCATCTGGTTGATCGCCAGCCGCAACTCGTTGAACACGTCAGGCCACGGCGGCGTCCAGGCGCTGCCGGATTGCGTCAGGTCGTAGGTCCAGGCGGAGGCCGAGAAGGCGTCGCCGAGCAGGTCGGCCAGTTCGTAGAGCTGCACGCGCGTGCGGTCCCACCATCGCCAGTCGTTACTCTCGCTGAGTTGCTGGGCGATGGTCTTCTGCAGGGCGGCCACGGTCTTGGGGCCCGTGGGTCCGCCGGCGGCGGGTTGTCCGCGGATGACCTCCAGCCGGTCGTACTCGTCCGACAGGTAACCCGACGGCACGAGGTACTCGCGCTCGGCCAGGGCGGCCACGAGGTTGTTGAACACGTCGACGTCGTCCGGCACGCTCCATCGCGCGACCGGCCATGCGGCGGACCAACCCATGAACGTTCCTCCTGATTCTCTACGGCCGGGTGCTACGCTTCTGCTTGTCGCATGATCCCGAGCAACGTCGAGGGGCAGATGCGTGTCGAACGCTCTCGCTGCATCAACGGCGTTGGGTGCCATGCCTGCTTCGTCAGGCATGCCGAACGTCCCCGGCCTCACGCATGGCTGCGGGGCAGCCATGGCACCCAAGACTCTCGCTGCATCAACGGGCGGCTCGCGAGCCACCCCTACGAGAACCCTTGTCTCAGGGCATCCGCGGCGGATGAACAACGAGGAACGAGTCGCCGCCCTCCTCGTAGAGCCGTGCGTAGATGGCCTCGCCCGACGGGCCGGCCAGGTACCCTTGCTCGCCATCCTGGACCTCGCCGACGTTCGGCACGCCCGAGATCGGACTGCCGTCAGCGGTCCACATGCTGTCGGCCCAGACCACGGGCTGCACGGTGTAGGTCTCCGTGCTGCTCTGGTAGCTCTCGACGCGGCACATGCGGCTGCCGCCGCCTCCGCCCACGGGACGGAAGAAGATGGCCCGGAACTCCGGCGGGCTCGAGAGGTCCAGTTCCTCGCGGACCAGCACCACCGTGTCGGCCGGCAACTCGTGCGTACGATCGATCGCCTCGGCCACGTTCCAGGCCGTGATGTCGGTGCGGCCGTCGGGCACGGCATTCCACTCGATCGCCCCGCCGGTGCCGATTCCCGTCGGGCGCACCTCGGTCACGATGTAGCGCTCGTCGGGCGGATCGCCCGGCGGCGCGGCGGTGGTCAGGCGGGCCCAGTAGAGCACGTAGCCCAGGTCCGGCCCGCCCAGTTCGGCCACGAAGTTGCCCTCGCGGCCCGCGGCCAGACGGCGGCGCACCTCCGACAGCACCGCCTCCAGCGGATCGACAATCGCTCGATCGTTGTCGCGCACAGCCGTTGCTCCTTCTGTTGCTCAGATCAGAGTCAGTTCGGTTCGCCAGCCTTCGTCGGTGAACCGCTGGGCCACCGACTCGACGTAGGGATCGCTCTCGATGCCGTCGGCGTCGCGCTTCAGCCAGGCGTAGCGGTAGCGGATGCCGTCCACGGCGTCGCCCACGCGATAGCTCGTGCTGAAGGTCGGCAAGGTGACCTTCGCCGACACGGGGGCGTAGCGATCGGCCTCGAACAGTTCGTCGGCCAGCGCCTGCAGGGCCTCGGTGTCGTCCACGGCCCGCGACGAGCCGCCGGCGAAGATGCTCGACGAGCAGACCACGCGGCGGTGATAGTCGCTCGACACGTCCACCCAGCGTCTGCGGCCGCGATGCTCGTCCTGGAGCCCGTCGCGCTCGGCGACGACCTGCAGCCGCGAATCGCTCTCGACGGCAGCCGTCACGCGGCAACGCAACTGGTCGGTCTTGGCCGCACGGTAGAGGGCCGGGGCCAGGCCGTCGCCGGCCAGGTAGATGCCGCACTCGTCGCGCAGCACGCGAACCGGTCCCTCGTAGCGCAGCCACGTCTCGCCGTCGTCGTATGACAGCTCGACGTGGACGCCGCGCGACTGGCCCAGGGCGTCCGTGCTGATCGACGGCAGCAGTCGCCGGCGCCGGGGCAGGTAGGCGGTCGTACCGAACATGCCGCTGAAGTCGTAAGGGCCGTCCAGTTCGTACGGCTCGTCGTTGTAGTCGCCCGCCTCGTTGAGCACCCACTTGCGAAAGACGTCCGTCACGCCGTTGAACGACGCGTTGCTGCTGCGGCGGTAGGCGGTCGGGTCCTCGTCCTCCATGGCCGGGTCCCAACCGGGCAGCAACTCGAACGTGGACTCGAAGACCTCCACGTCGCCGACCAGCTCGATGCGGGCCAGCGATTCGGACCAGGCGATCCGGGCGTCCAGCCGCTCCAGGAACGTCCGCTGCCGGTCGTAGGTTTCCTCCGGCATCTGGTGGTAGAGCGACACGCGCCGGCCCAGCCCGCGGCCGACGAAGACCAGCGTCCGCGTCAGTTGTTCCGAGGCGTCCTGCGACAGGGCCACCGTGACGCGAAGGCCGCGACGTCGGCCCAGAATCTCCAGCGCCTCCAGCAGCGAGCGACCCTCCAGCCGCACGTTCTCGATCGGCTCGTCGCCCAGCAGATCCGACAACTCTCCGCGAGTCGGCAGATCCAGCCAATCGGCCGCACCGTAGAACGCCAACAGGTAGTTGGCCGCCTCAGCCGCCGACCATGTCTCGGCCGTCTCGCTGTCCGGGGCCACGAACAGCCGTCGCGGCCGCTCGTCCGCTGGCGTGTCATCCTCGGACGACATGTTCGGCCGGCCGTCGGGATTGAAGACCAGGTCCAGGCCGCTCAGGCAGGTGGCGTCTTCGTCCTCAATGTTGACGTACTGGCCTCCGACGCGCGACGCGAGCAGGCTGTGGCTGCGATCCACGGCCACGAGCGACGTGCGCTCGGCCCGGGCGTCGTAGCCGAACTCGGGCCCGTCTACGTAGCCCTCGAACAGCCGCACCGTGCCGCCGCCGCGCCAGCCGAGTGTCGTGCCGCGCATCAGGTCCACCGTCACGAGTTGCTCCGGCCCGGCGGCCCACAGCACGGATTCGGGCAGCCAGCGCTCGGACTCGTCCAGGGCCCGGCCGACGTCCAGTTCCAGCACCAGTCGCGGCACGTCGCCGACGCGCTGCTCGTAGCGCACGGGACGCAGGGCGGCGCGCCAATGGCCGTCCACCATGATGCGGAACACCGGCTCGCTGACTACAGGCACGCGCGATTCTGATGCGAAGAAGACGGCCTTGTTGCTCACGGTCTCTCTCCTGCAAGGGCTCGTATGCCAGATGCCTTGCGCGTTAGTCCGACAGCCGGGTCGTCGCGGCGGGTTGTCCCACGGCCGCGGGCGACGAGGCGTCAATCGTGATCGCGACTTGCGGCGGATCGGCGTCCTGCCCGCCTTCGTCGGTCTCCGCTCGAACCGCGAAGACTACGGTCTGGCCGTCTGTCGAGGGATCGCTCTGCCACTGGTAATTGCGGCGGCCGGGCAGGCACGTCACCGTGCCGACCGGCGTGTCGAAACTCACCTCGCCGTCGCCGCAGTAAACGCGGAAGACGTCCGTCGCCGCCTCGCCGGCCTCGCTTACCGCGAGCCACGTCAATCGCACGCGTCCGCCGCCGGCGCCTTCGGCCTCCAGCGAGCGGACCGAGGCCGGTCGCGGAGGCACGCGGACGCCCGCGTCGTCCAGTTCCAGACGCACCTCGGCGTCCACGGTCGGGGCCTCGCGGCCGTCGACGTCGGCGCTCCGCAGACCGAACCAGTGGACGCCCGGGTAGCTCAGCCCGGCCGACTGGCACATCAGCGCCGTCGGGCCGAGCAGCGCGACGGGCGTCTCGTAGTCGATCGCCTCGGCCGTCGCCCCGGTCCCCTGGTAGAGGTTGTACCCGGCCTCGCTTGCGGTGGCGTCCACCGACTGAAGCGTGGGCGAGTTCAGGCCCGTCGCGTCAGCGGATCGCACCAGCACGGCGCGCCACTGGCCGTAGCGGCCCGGCGGCAGATTGCTGCCGAGGGCCTCCCACTCGCTGTTCGGGTGGTCCTGGGCGTCCAACTCGTCGTCGGCACGGACGTGCATCGAGAGCTGGCTGCTTCCCGGCGTTGTGGCCTGGGCGTCCAGGGCGAGCCATTCGGCCTGGACGCGCGCGGCGTCGAACGTCGGCGAGTCGAAGGCGCCTGCGGCGACGTGCCGCTTGGGCTGGAAGTTGGTTGTGTAGCGGACCGCTTCGCTGACCCGGACCTCGTCCACGCAGCCGTCCACCGAATAGCCGCTCGGGTAGCGGCCCACGAAGAATGTCGACGAAGAGAACCACAGGCCGTTGCCGGTCAGGCTGGTGGCCTCGGCGCACATCGTGCCATCCAGGAACATCCGCATGGCTACGCCGCGCTGCCAGGCCATTGCCATGTGGTACCAGCGGCCGAGTTCGGGCTCGGCGCCCGTCGGGAACGTCCAATCGCAGGCCTGGGTCACATAGGACCCGCTGCCGTTGTCCTCCATGACGCGGCTACGCAGCACGTACACCCCGGGCGCCGACATCAGCAGCCAGCCGTAGCAGTTCCAGTACTGCGAGAAGAGTCCGTAGATGGACTGTCCCGAATGGGGCAGGCTGTCCAGTCGGAACCACAGCTCGATGGTCACCTCGTCCCGTCCCTGCAGCCCGAGCGTCGTCGATGCATATTGGTTCTGTGCGGCAACGAGCTGCGCCCCGTCACCGGTCAGCGATGCGCCGTTCTGCGGCGACAGGTCGTAGCCGTTGTCGCCGGCGTCGTCCCACGAGTCGGCCGACAGGTGCCACAGGGCCAACGTGTCGGCGTCGGCATCGTGACGCTGGTAGTCCAGCACCACGCCCTCGTCGGTCAGCCGCGTGCTGTCGCATGTGCCGCCGCCGAGGTAGTCGCCGAAGTTGTCCGCGTCCATGTTGAAGTGCAGCATGCGATCGGTCTCCGTCTGCGTCCGGGACTTCCTTCGTGGTGCGGATCGGTCAGGCCACGGCCGTCAGAACGAGCTTGTAGGTCGTCGCGCCGATGCGGGCCCGCAGTTCCGTCAGGTCGCTGCGCAGCCACAGCTCGCCTTCGCTCGGCGAGGCCGGATCGTCGGTGCGAACCGGCACGGTGAACATGGCCGCATCGATCGCGTCCATGTTCGCGTTGACCACTTCGTCCCACGTGTCCACATAGTCGTTGTTGCCGGGCTTCTCCAGGTTCAGCCGCGTCGTGTACGTTGATGCCATCGTCTCACCTCATTCGTTGGCGGTTCTGTTGGGCCGGTCAGACGTCTTCGCTCGGCGACCAGGCCAGGGTGACCGTCTGCATCTCGTCGTCGTACGTTGTCACGGCCAGATCCTCGGGCGGCCGCGGGAAGCTGCGCACCGTCGCCTGCACGGCGACCGGCGGCCCATTCGTCACGTTGCCCGAGACGTCCACGGCCAGGACCTCGAAGTCGTAGCTGCCCGGGAGGTGCTTGGCCGTGACGAACGTGAACGTCATGGCACTGCGGCCGAATCCGCCGCGACCCAAGCCGCCGCGACCGAAACCGCCCAGATTCTCGCCACCGATCAGGGCCGCAATCGGCTCGGCGTTCAGCGGCCGGTCGTAGTCGATGGCCCCAGCCGGCCCACCGTAGACCTGGAAGTGATCCAGATGATCGTCCAGGTATCGTCCGCCGCACCACGTCAGCTCGACGCGTGAGGCGTCCTCGTCGTCGAAGCCCGAAAGTTGGTCGCCGAAATCCGTCAGGCGATTGTCGGCGTCCACGGCCACCACCTCGATCAGCGCGGCGGCCGCCTCGGGCACCGCGACCACCAGCACGCGGTCCTCGGTCGAGACGCTGACGGCTGCAAGGCGGCCGTCGACGTAGGCCTGGTGATGCTTGCCGGTGGCCGACGACTGGAAGACCACTTCGGCGAAGCCCAGTTCGCGGCAGCCGTAGCCCTGGTCGTCGGCCGACACCGCTCGCGGCAAGGCCCGCACGTTGGAAACCTCAGCCGTCGAAAAGCCCATCGTCGTCTCCTAATCTCCTGCGTCGCACAGCAGTTGTGTGTACTCGATTCGTCGGGTGGCATGGCCCCGCTCGCGCGGCCATGAAATTGCCCTACGCCTCGCGAAGCAACTGCGTGTACTCGATGCGGTACGGCCGGTGCCGGCGGCTGCCGACCTCGACAGGGCCGGTGCGGACGAAACGCTCGACCCGCACGTACGGGTACACCGCGCCGTCGCGGTCGACGAGTTCGTGCGTCTGGCTGTCGATGGTTGCCTCGATGGCCGCCTCGAGCTGGGTCAGGGCCGTATCGCTGGAGGCCGAGAGGCGCCCGACCTGCACAAGACCGCGCGGTCGCTCGCCCAGGTCCACTACCAGCACGCCGCGAAGTCCGTTGAACAGGCGATCGGCCGTGGCCCTGTGCGGCCCTTCGGCCATCAGTTCGCCCGGGCCGCTCTCGAACAGCGGCGATCCGTCCAGCGTGATCGATTCGACTGGCGAATCGACCAGGCTGCACAGGACGCATGTCGTGAGGATCATCAGCGGGTCGCCGGGTTGTGTCTTGTCGGCCTCGGTGGCGCCGCGGCGAAAAGGACCGATCTCGTCGGCCCACTCGCCCTGACGGCAGGGCGGCCCGTCGGCGAGGGCCGCGCCCAGCGTCGCGTCGTCGGCCAGGGCCTCAAGGGCCGCATCGTGCAACTGGGCCAGACGCTCGTGTGCCGCCGTGCCGGGCCGGCCGCGGCCGACCGTCGCCAGGGCGAAACGGTTCAGCTCGTAGCGCCACTGAACCGACTGCGGCCAGCAGACCTCCTCGCTGCTCAGCGGCTGAATCAGGTGTGCCGTCTGTTGGCCGAGCGGCAGACTCTCCTTCAGCCGGTCGCGTACGATCCGCACGCTGGCCGGACCGGGCAGGGCTGCAAGAACCCGTCGAACCGTTGCCATCAACGACATGCCACGTCCGGTCATCCCGTTTCTCCCAAGAGTGTCGTCACCGTCGAGCCAGTCCTTGCGATCGCGCGCCGATCAGCCGCGCTGCATGCGGATGCTGCCGGGGGCTCGCATGTCGTCGACAAAGCCGTCGCCGTCGCGGTCGAGCTTGACGCGCAGCTTGCTGAGTTCCTTGTCGTACAGCCCGCGGTACAGCGCCGCCTTGGCGGCCAGGTTGCGTCCCTCGGGCGATGTGCCGCTGGCTCCCTCGAAGATCATCGCCAGGCAGCCGAAGACGCTGGCCCGTCGCAGCGACCTTCGTTCGAGCACCGCTTCCTCCAGGTCCGCGCCGTCAACGTCCACGGCCAGACCCAGCCGCGTCAGCAGCTCGAAGCGCACCTCCTCGGCCTGCGGATCGAACGTGTCGATCGAGAACCGCCAGGCCGTGCCCGACACCATGTCGACGGGATTGTCCGCGCGGCCGACCTGTGTGGCCAGCAGGGCGGTCTGCGACTCGACGCTGATGATCTGCCAGCAGCCGTAGTCCTCGCCGTCGCTGGTGGCCAGGCGCACGACGTGTCCCGCCTCGACGCCGGCGTCGAGGAACGTGCCCGTGGCACTCGTGAAACTCAGTCCGTTGGAGACGCCGTCGCTGCCGCCCGAGAGACGCTGACCGGGCACGGCCAGGTCGGCCATGAGCGTCGGTTCCCACTTCAGGAGGTCGGCGTCGGTTGAAAACTTGGCCATGGTACACTCTCCGTTAGCTCAAACAGGTCCGCAAGGTTCGGGTGGGCGAGGTGGAGCCCGTTTCGCTTTCAGTCCGCTCCGCACGGTGTTGGTGTCGACTCAGTCGTCGCGTGGCAAGGAGTCTGAGCGCGAAAGCAGCGGTCCGGTCGTGCGTGCCTCTGTGCGACACGCGGGAACGATCGAACCCGGGCTCCACCTCACGGCCCCACCCGGTGGAGGGCCTTTCTCTATCAGCCGACCGACAGGCCGCTGATCATGCCGTGAGCGCCTTCGTTACGCAGCTCGACGGTGTACTCGCCGACCAGGGCGCCTTTCTCGAAGTCGCCGGTCGCGGCCAGCGGCTTGTAGTGGAAGCTGCGGCCCGACAGCGGCAGCACGCTGATGCGGCTGGAGTCCAGCAGCAGCACCGTGTCGGCGGGCACCCAGCGCGACAGCACGACGCGCTGCACGCCGAAGTCGCTCTCGTAGACGCCGACGACCTTCCGCAGCCGCTCGTCGTCGGGGCTGTACCGCTGGGCGGTCGAGGTGAAGCTCGAGATGATCCGCTTCTGGTACCCGTTGACGACGATCGTGTCGACGTTGCCGGCCGAGCTCTCCCAGACCAGCCGCAGGGCCGTGTTGAGCATGGCCTCGTCGAGGCCCGGGCCGGCCGGGAAGCCGTCGACGCCCGGCTCGAAGAGGTTGCTCGACAGCGAGGCCAGGACGCCGTTCATCGTGCGGCGGAGACCGATGCTGCCTTCCTGCACGGTCACCGGGGCGATGCCGTTGAT
>JAFGPY010000250.1 GCA_016935955.1 Planctomycetota bacterium | reverse complement strand
CCCTCGACGCGGACGAGCATGAGCTTCAATCTGGCGGCCCAGCGACTTAGTGCCGACATTCTCGAGTTCCACAGCGAAGCAAGCAGCGTCAAGAAGGGCGAAACGCTGATCGACACCGGCCGCAACATCGAGGCCATGGGCGTGGACATCTTCGTCATCCGCCACTCGGCGGCCGGCGCGCCGCAGATGCTGGCCCAGCACACGCACGCCTGCGTCGTCAACGCCGGAGACGGAGCGCACGAGCATCCGACGCAGGGCCTGCTCGACATCTTCACGATCCGCGAGGCCAAGGGCAAGGTCGAGGGCCTGAAGGTGGCCATCGTCGGCGACGTCAGCCACAGCCGCGTGGCCCGCAGCAATATCTGGGGCCTGACCAAGCTCGGCGCCGAGGTGACGCTGGTGGGGCCGCCGACGCAGTTGCCCGGCGGCCTGGCAGGCGACAACTGCAAGCTCTGCTACGACCTCGACAGCGTGCTGCCGGAGATGGATGTGATCAACCTGCTCCGCATCCAGCGCGAGCGGCAAGGAGCCAACAGTTTCCCGAGCATTCGCGAGTACAGCCGGCTGTTCGGCATGAACGCCGAGCGGCTGGCCCGCTGCAAGAAGGACGTGCTGATCATGCATCCCGGCCCGATCAACCGCGGGGTGGAGATCACGAGCGACGTGGCCGACGGGCCGCACAGCGCCATCCTGCAACAGGTGACCAACGGCGTGGCCGTTCGGATGGCGGTCATGTACCTGGTGGCCGGCGCCAAACCGGAGAAGGGGAAGTAGCCGCATGGAGGCCATCCTGATCAAGGGCGGTCGAGTGGTCGACCCGGCCAACGCGTTGGACCGCGAGGCGGACGTGCTGGTCGAGGACGGCTGCATCAGCCGCATCGCTCCGTCGATCGATGCACCGACGCCCGCGCGCACGATCGACGCCGCGGGTTGCCTGGTCGTGCCGGGCCTGATCGACATGCACGTTCACCTGCGGGAACCGGGCAGCGAACACGTGGAAACGATCGCCAGCGGCAGCCGGGCGGCCGTGGCCGGCGGCTTCACCACCGTGTGCGCCATGCCGAACACGGACCCGTGCGTCGACAATGAGGGGGCGGTGACGTTCGTCATTCGCCGCGGCAAGGCGGCCGGCCGGGCTCACATTCTGCCCATCGGGGCCATCACCGTGGGCCGCCAGGGCGAGCACATGGCCGAGATGGGCCAGATGGTTCGCGCCGGGGCCGTGGCCTTCACCGACGACGGCTCCAGCGTGGCCAATAGCGGCGTGCTGCGTCGCTGCATGACCTACGCCAGGATGTTTGACAAGCCGCTGATCTCACACGCCGAGGACAAGTCGCTGGCCGGCACCGGCGTCATGCACGCCGGCAAAGTCTCGGCCTGGCTGGGCTTGCCGGGCATTCCAGCGGCCGCCGAGGAAGTGGTCGTGGCCCGGGATATTCGCCTTGCGGCCATGAGCGGCGCGCGGCTGCACATCGCCCACGTCTCGACGGCCGGCAGCGTCGAGATCATCCGCCAGGCCAAGGCCGGCGGCTGCGCGGTGACCGCCGAGGTCACCCCGCATCACCTGTCGCTGACCGACGAGTGCGTCCGCGGGTTCGACTCGAGATACAAGATGAACCCGCCGCTGAGGACGGCCGAAGACATCGCGGCCCTGAAGCAGGGGCTCAAGGACGGCACGATCGACTGCATCGCCAGCGACCACGCGCCGCACGAGCAGGAGGAGAAGGACGTCGAGTTCGCCTATGCCCCGTTCGGCGTCATCGGGCTGGAGTCCACGTTGCCGGTGGTGATCCGCGAGTTGATCGACACGGGCGTGCTCTCCTGGCCGGAACTGGTCGCCACGATGTCGCTGAAGCCGGCCCGCATCCTGGGCCTCGATCGCGGGACGCTCGGCGTCGGATCGGTCGCGGACGTCACAGTGATCAACCCCGACCTCCAGTGGACCATCAACGCCGAGGAGTTCGAATCCAAGAGCCGCAATTGCCCCTTCGACGGCTGGCAGGTCCACGGCCGCGCGACGGCCACAATCGTCGGCGGGCAGATCAAGTATCGGCTCGACTAGGCGACAATTCATCCGCGACAAGCTAAAAGATCATGGCCACGCAAGCGTGGCCATGCCACCCGGTCTCGGGCACGGCAGGCCGTGCCCCCTGTATGGCGGAGAAGCAGCTGAGCCGCCCGGCTTCCAGTCACAAGAACAAGGGCCGCCCGTCGGCAGGACGAGCGGCCCTTGATACGTTCACGTTCGGCGTCACGTCAACGCGTCCCGGCGGGACGGGTCTCAGCGCGCCTTCTCGGCGACCATCTCCCGCGTGACCTTCACGTCGGGACTGTGGATGACCAGGTAGTCCATGTTCACGCCGCGGCCGTTCGTGTTGGTCAGGCGGATGACGTTCTCCCCCCTCTTGAGCTTGATGAGCAACGGGTGGTCGGCCACTGGATTCGGGGCCGTGTAGAGTCGCCAGTCGTCCGACCCGTTAGCCCAACCGCCGGTGGTCGGGAAAACGAGCGGCGCGAACGGCTCCTGCACTTCGCCGTTGACCTTCAGCTGGCGTTCACAAAGAGCCAGGGCCGTACAGAAGCAGGCCGTCAGGTTGTAGTACCCGTCGGCCGGAGCCTCCACGGTCCATTCGAGCCAGTGTCCGACGGCGTCCCACGAGGCGAAGGCCTTGCCGATAGCCTCGCGCTTCTTGTCGCTGATGCCCACGTTGCCGCCGCCCTGCCCCGTGAAATCCTCAGCCTGCACGACGATCATCGTCCCGGCCGGGGCGGGATTGGCCTTGGCCTCGGCCTCGCGGACGGCTGTGCGGGCCTTGGCCTCGTTCTCGGCTTTCCGCATGGCGGCCTCCTGCTCGGCCTGCCGCTTGGCGAGCATCGCCTGGCGATGCTCGTAGACGCTCGCGACGCCGGCCGGCGCCAACTCGACGCGCGACACGGGGCCCATCGGAATACCGAGTGACGCTCCACCGGCCGCACCGTCGACCGCCAGCTTGCCGGTCCGCTTGCCCTCGACGTCGAGACTGTAGGCCTGCATGCCCTTGGCGGCCGGAAGAGTCAGCGTGACCACGGCCTTCTCGGGCGAAGGATTGCCGACGACGAAGGCGCCGGTCTCGGCCTGCTCAACGTAGGCCAGGCCGACCGAATCGCGTTCGATAGCCACGTCGCCGATCTTCAGCGTTGTGCCGCCGCCCAGGTAGGCCGCCTGCACAGCGTCGCCGCGCCGCAGGACGTAGGCCTGTTGGGCGTCGGTCGTCAGGCCGCCGGCGGTGTAGGCGCCTGGACGATAGGATGCGAAGCAGAGGTCGTCGCCGCGCGATGTCTGCACGGTAAGGAGACCGTAGCCGTCCTTCAGCGATCCGCCGCAGGCCACGCCCTTGACGAAGCCGCCTTCGCTTCCCGAGAAGTCAACCGCGTTGCCGTATAACGTCGAGTCAACCATGCGGCGCTGAAGAATGGTCGGCGGCCGCTCGAGGCCGAGATGCCCATCGCCGACAATCACCTCGGTTTCCGCGCCACCGGCCGCAACGAAACGAGCGACATTGCCGTCGCGCGTCACGGCAGCCGACCAGGGCTGATCGGTCGTCGTGTGCCGCAGGTTGTCCAGTTCGCAGTAACCGTTCTCTCGCGGTTCAGGAAGCTTGGTGGGTTCGAGTTTGAGGTCGGAGGAGAACTCGCCGCGAATGTGCCAGCAGAGATCCATCTTGCGCGGCAGCCGGGCGAAGGCCCCGAACAGGTCGGCCATGTAGTCGGGCGTCAGGAAGACGGCACGGTCCATCATGATGCCGCTGTAGGCCTCGTTGGTGCGGGCCCGCTGGATGCTCATCGAGTCGGCCGGACCGTAGACCAGTTGGTCGGCGCCGCACGCCCGCTGCTCCAGCTCGTCGACGCAGAGCGTGTTGTGGGCCAGCGTCGGATGGTACCACCGCCTGTAGAGCGGCTGCTCGTACCAGATGCTGCCCGGGTCGGGAATCAGCCGGTCGCCGAAGGCCCAGAGGTCGACGTTCAGCTTGTCGGGGTGACCGTGCGAACGGTTGGGACCGTAGTCCAGCAGCAGGCTGACCGTGCCCTGCTCGTCGGTATTCCGCAGCACGCCGTAGCCTACGCCGAAGAAATTGACGCTCTTCCACTCCACGGCCGCCACCTTCTCGTTCGGATCGCGGTCGTAGAGGACTGAGACGGGGAACTGCTGGAACTGGGCGTCCAGGTGCATGCCCGCCTGGTTGAGAATCAGCAGGTACTTCGGATCGCGGTAGCGACGGTAGGCGAACTCGTAGAGGAACGACTCGTGCCCGACGATCGATCCGTGGCCGCTGTCGTGAATGGCCGGGGTCTTGAGGTCGGGATAGGAGTACTGGAGCGGGCTGTCGAAGAGTCGCTTGAAGGCCGCATCGCGGTGACGGTACATATCGATGCCGTGGTGCCAGAGGATCTCCGCGTCGGCAACCAGGGCCTCCAGGGCCATGAACTGATAGCCCATCGCCCCCTCGGTCCACATGCCGTCGGCATCGATGCTCTTCTCGCTGAAGTGCAACGTGACGCCGCCCGTGGGCTTCTCCTTGGTGCCCTTGGTGCCGTACATGGCCAGGTCGATCAGTTCCTGGTCGTCCGTGGCGTAGCCGGTGATCAGGACCGAACAGGTGCTGATCGCGGACCAGTTGGTGGCCGAAATCATCGTGGCGCGGTTGGCGGCAATAAACTTGGCGGCGGCCTTCAGCAGGTCGTCCTCGATGTGCTTGCGCTCGGCCTCGGTGATCGACGGCAGGTTATAGATCAGGTCGTAACCGCGGGCCACCTGGATCAGCCACGTGGCGTCGCCCAGCCGCTGGTCGAAGCACTTGCCCACGTCGTGCGTGAAACCGGGCCGGTTGCCCGGAGTGTACTTGTCGTAGACGTCCGCGTAGGCCAGCAGGAGTTTCTTGCAGAACTCGCCGTACTTCTGGTCACCCGAGAGGGCGTAGACCGCTCCCAGGTTGGCAATGTCGAGAGCCAACTGGTTGTGCGTGCCGCCATTGACCGTGGCGGAGACGTGGGCCCAATTGCCATCGGCGTCCTTGACAGGTTCGGGCACGCCGAGCGGTTGGGTCATCCGGGTATCCATGGCGGCGGCCAGCCCCTCGTACTGCTCGTTGAGCACGGTGCTGGTCTTCAGCATCGCCTGATAGTGCTCAATGTCCTCCTTGTCCCAGATGGTGCACGGATGCCCCTCGGTCTGCCGTGGCTGACCGTAGACGGCGGTCTCTCCCACGGCGGCCGAGCCGCTCGTCGGGGAGATGCTGTTGGCCGATGGAGCGATCTGGTACTGGTCGACGTCCTTCATCATCTCGGCGACGTTGGTTGTCGACAGGACGCGAATCCGCGCGAAGCCGCCCCAGTCCGGCCCCTTCTTGCCGTCGGCCAGGGTGCGAATCGGGTGCGACCCCGTGCCGGCCAGCGTGATGTGCTGGCCGCGGCCCTCGACCGGGACGCGGAACGGTTTGCCGGGCTGCTCGGGCAGGTCGGCATGCTTGACCCTCTTGCCCTCGATGTAGATGTCCACGCCACTGACCTGCTTGGTCCCGCGGTAGTCGAGGCCGACGATCTCGATGGCCTTGATGTCCACGGGTACGACGAGGCGGATGTCGATTCGGGCCTTGTCGAACGGATTGAAGATCGTGCCGCCCCCGCGGTCGCCGGGTTGCAGGGCGTTGATGGCCGGCCAGTCCTTGTTGAAGTTGGCCCCCGACCCCTTGGCCGTGGCGCCGAGGGTCGTCAGGGACACGTTGTACAGCCCGTCGCCGGTCTCCTGGGCGACGGCCGACGACATGATCGCGATAAGAGAGACCGCAGCAATCAGAAAGGCTCGCATCTTTCGCTCCCCAATGAGAACACGTGCCAGGACGGTCGGACGCGTTCTGCGCCGGCCTCACTCTGCGAACAACCCTCGCCGCAGAGAGTCTCGTCAGAATTTCACCAGGTGGGCAACTCCAGGAGGAAAAACGCGACGCCCGAATAGTCTCCGGGCGTCGGGAACTTCTTCACAACCGGGATACGTTGACTGCCTCAAGACGGCGGTCTACCGCATACCGAGGTCGACGCGCGGATGAAACGCCAGGGCGACCAGATGCCCGTCGCCGTCGCGAGGAATCTCGAAGCGGATCACGCGACAGTCGGTCTCAACCGTTTCGAGGAAATACGTGTTAGGCGTCTCGCGAGGAACGTTCAGCCGCGTGCGCACAAAATCGCCCACGTGCCACGGCACCTCGTCGTCGCGGACGCGGCACAACACGCCGCCGTCACAGATGTTGACCGTTCGGGCCTTGATCTCCTCGGTCGCCTCGTCGCCCAACCAGATCGGAACCGATTTGCCGATGCGATCGAACTGCCGGCGTTCGCTGACACCCGTTCCAGACATGTCCCACTCCTTCGGACCGTGGCCGGCCCCCCACGCACCAAGAATTGTATCGCCCCTCTCCCTTCGTCACCAAATATAGCACTCTGCCCGCACAGGGTCAACCCCCTATCGTGCGGCAGACGCCATGGACATGCGACCGGAACCGTACCGGCAACCGGGCGTCGGGCGGCCTGTGGGACCGACATGCTCCTGAGTCCTCAACAGTGCCGCAACGCCTTGTCGGAAATGTCCGTGCGGTACTGGGCTCCCTCGAAACGGATCTTCTCGACCGCCTCGTAAGCCCGCCCCTTGGCCTCGGCGATCGTGCGGCCCAAGGCCGTCACGCAAAGCACGCGGCCGCCACTGGTGACGATGCGGCCGTCGAGCTCCTTTGTTCCAGCCTGGAAGGCCATGACGTTGTCCATCGCCGCCACATCGTCCAGACCGCTGATGACCTGGCCTTTCTGGTAGGCGCCCGGATAGCCGCCCGCGGCCATGACCACGCCCACGGCGGCACTGTCGGACCATTCGAGCGTCACCTCGTCGAGCCGGCCGTCGATCGTGGCCTCCATGGCCTCGACGAGGTCGCTCTTCAGGCGCATCATGAGCGGCTGGGCCTCGGGATCGCCGAAGCGGACGTTGTACTCGAGCACCTTCGGGCCGCCCGGAGTGATCATGACGCCCGCGTAGAGCAGGCCGCGGTACGGGCAACCGTCGTGGTTCATGGCGTGGACCGTCGGCACCAGGATGTCGCGCTCGATCTGCGACATCATCGCCTCGGTGATGACCGGGGCCGGGCTGTAGGCCCCCATGCCGCCGGTGTTCGGCCCCTTGTCGCCGTCGAAGATGGCCTTGTGGTCCTGGCTGGATTCCATGGTGTAGATGTTGCGACCGTCGACCAGGGCCAGGATCGAGGCTTCCTCGCCGACGAGTTTTTCCTCGATCACCACTTCGTTGCCGGCGTCGCCGAAAATGCGGTCGACCATGATCTGTTGGACGGCCTCGAAGGCCTCCTCGTGCGTCTCGCAGACGAAAACGCCTTTGCCCAGCGCTTCGCCCGAGGCCTTGACGACGACCGCCTCGTCTCGCGTCTCGATGAACTTGCGAGCGTCGGTGACCCGCTTGAAGATGCGGTACTCGGCCGTCGGAACCGCATGGTGGCGGAGCAACTGCTTGCAGAAACTCTTGGACCCTTCGAGCTGCGCCGCCGCGGCATTGGGACCGAACACGCGGAGACCGGCGGCCTGGAAGGTATCCACGATGCCGGCCACCAGCGGCCGCTCGGGCCCCACGACGGTCAGGTCGATCTTCTCCCTGCGAGCGAAATCCAGCAGCGACTCCAGGTCGTCCACCGCTATGTCCACGTTCTCGCCGAACTGGGCCGTACCCGGGTTCCCGGGAGCCGTGAAGATCTTTTTGACTCGCGGCGACTGGGCGATTTTCCAAGCCAACGCGTGCTCGCGACCGCCCGAACCGACTATGAGAATTCTCATTCATTGACTCCTTCTGAACCTATCGTGACCGGTGCGCACGGATTCTAAGCGCTGCCGTCCGGACACGCAAGGCATTTGGCGGGAATCCATCAGCACCGTCACGGCGCAGGTTGCTCGGGGACCGGCTGCCCGCCGTTGGCTGCTCCGTCAGCCGGAGTCTCGGACGGTTGTTCGGGCGACGGCTCCGGCGAAGGCGCCGGTTGCGGTTCGGGTTCGGGCGGTGGAGGCAAGGCGGTGCGCGTTGTCCCGCCCGACGGCGCCGGTTCGGCGACGGGCTCCGTGCCGGGCTCCGTGGAAGGCGAAGGCGTCGTGGACGGAACGGGTTGCTCGCCGGGCTGCGTTTCGCCGTCCGGCTTGGGCAACGGCTCGGGTTCCGGTTCGGGCTGGGGTTCAGGCTCCGGTTTGGGCGGCTGCACCAGTCCCAGGCCGACCAGGATATCCACGTCGCTCCGGGCAAGTTGGGTGTTGCCCGGCAGGGCGCGCCGCGCCTGGCGGATGATCGACTCGCAACGATCCACATCGCCGCTCTTGCCGGCTGCACGAATCGCCTTGACGTAGAAGTCGTAGCTCGGGGCCTTGCGAGCCATCGACAGGTACACGTCGGCCGCCTTCTCGTACCGCTCAGTCTTCTCGAGCAGCGACACATACAGCCGCTCGTTGCCCGCATCATTCGGATTGCGGCGGTAGACCTCCTCGGACAGTCGCACGGCGGCCTGGGCATCGCCCTTGCGGCTGAATGCCGACGCCAGGGCCGCGGCGACGGCCATGTCCGCCGGGAACATGTTGCGTGCGTTCCGCAGGACGGTCAGGGCCCGCTCCGACTGCCGCGTCTTCTCGTAAGCCTCGGCCAGCAGGAGCGAGTACTCGGCGGTCTTGCCGTTGTCGAAGCTGACGGCCTTGACCAGAGGGCCGATCGCCTCGGCGTGCTTGGCGAGTTTGATGCGGCACTGACCGATTCGCCCGCACAACTCGGCATCATGGGCGATACCCACCTGGGCCTTCAGATAATGGTCGAGCGCCTGGTCGTAATGCCCCGCCTGGTAGGCCTTGTCGCCCTCGGCCCGCAGCGCGGCGTAGTCCGTGCCCGCGCCGCGGAATACCGTGGCGTACAGAACGATCCCGACCGCAGCAACGACCACGGCCGCCACGACAATGCCCGCCACGAGCTTGCCGCCGCCGGCCGCCGTCCCGGCCAGGGCCTCGGGTTTCGGGGCCACGATCGGCACGGCGCTGTCCGAGACGTCCAGCTTGTCGAACCGCGGCCCCACGAGGTGCGTCCACTGCTGGGCTCCGGTCGCCACACCGCGCGTCTCGCGGGCGTGGAACACCAGGCAGGCCTTCAGACGCCGGGCCTCGTCCGCGCCTGGACAACGCAGGATCAGTTCCTTGCCGCGACCGATGCGACGGACGCCCACCGTCTGAGGATCGACCTGCTGCACGCTCTCGATGTCGGCCACGGCCATTTCACAGCCGTCGGCAACCCAGAAGTGGTGGGCCGTAACCTGCGGGTGCACCTTCTGCGGTTCCTGACCGCCCGACGGGTCGACCAGGGTCGCCTTGACCTTCAGCAGAACTTGTGAGGCGGGTGGTTTAGCCATGGCCTGTCACGCCAGAAAGGATCGACACGGAGCCGACATTCGACGTCTGGAGAAGAACCTGCTTCACTTCAATTATAGGCGATTGGGGGCTACCGCGTCAACTGGAATGTGACGCTCGGGACTGGGCCGCAGGAATCGCGGACGGGGACAATCCGCCCACGGACATCGAGCGTAGCAAGGGGCACGGCCCGCCGTGCCCGTGTGCGACCACGGAACGGGGCGGCTCGCGAGCCGCCCTCGCCGCGAGTTGGGTTGGTCTGGCATAGCGTGAGGTCGGCGACCGGACCGGGCCGCTCGCGAGCGGCCCCTACAATGACTCTACGCCCCGGCGTTTGGACTTGCCATGACGGGCTTTTCGATTATAATGCCCGTCCGACAATCAGCCGCAGCACACACAGGAGCCACCTTAGCTCAACGGTAGAGCACGGCTTTCGTAAAGCCGGGGTTGTGGGTTCAAATCCCACAGGTGGCTCCAGTTCTTTTGCCCGATCCCACATGCACCAGCGGCACACCATGTCGCTTGCCGGTCTGACCTCGCCCTTCTCTACTTTCTACCCATCTTCTTCTGCACCTCGCCGGCCAGGTCGAACAGTTGCATCTGGCGGTCCTGCCAGCCGAAGCCGGCAAACCAGTGGGCCCCGGCGTCGCCGCCGCCGTTGTAGTAGAAGATGCTCTTGTATCGCGGGTAGGTCGTGTAGATGCGGAACGTGAGCTGCAAACCGCTGAAGCCCTTCAGGTCCTGCCAGAGGCGATCGTCGAGCAGTTGCTCGCACTTGCCGGCCAGCTCGCGGCCGAGTCTGGCTTTGCGAGCGTCGTCGGTGAGCGCTTTCTCGATGACGATGCGGGCCTCACAGTTCTGCATCCCCTGCCGCAGTGCCTCGTAGCGGGAGGTCGCCACCGGACCGTTCGGGCCGGGATTCAGCATGTGGCTGGTCAGGTTGCAGCTATGCCACTTGCTCTGCGGATAACGGTCGTGGACCCATCCGCGCCGCCGGCCGCGCTGGTCTTTGATGACCGGCCAGAAGTCGGCGCCGATGCGGCCCAGGCCGCGCTGGT
>JAFGPY010000041.1 GCA_016935955.1 Planctomycetota bacterium | reverse complement strand
GCCGCAGATGAACTTGGCGTCCTTGACCAGGTCCTTGATGGAATCCAGCGGCTCGTTGGTCGCGATCAACTGGCACAGGTGCTCTTCATGTCCGGCTCTGCACTGGGTCATGGGACTTCTCCTTACTCGATGTTGATGTTACGTAGGCTGCCTTCGACTCCTCTCCTCTTGTAGGAAGTGTATGCGGAGTTCCGTACCGGGTCAACGCACCAAAACGGGGCGGAGGCAGGCTCCGGGCAAGGAAGAATCGCGGCACAAGGATCAGTGGGGGAGGCCGCCGGCAGGCAGCCGGTGCGCATAAAAATGGAGGCGCCGGTGGGACTCGAACCCACAAATGACGGATTTGCAATCCGTTGCCTTAGCCATTTGGCTACGGCGCCTCTTTCGGGGCGTTGGGCCCGCCAAGGCAAGCCCGAGTCAGATTGTAGGGGAAGATTCTAGGCGATCTGCCCCGCGCTTTCAAGTCCAAAGGACGCCGGGGCCGCCGGACAGTTGGTCAGGTGCACGGGGACGCCGGCGGCTCATTCGGGAAGGTCGTCGTCCTCGAACTCGCTGAAGTCCGGCGCCGGCCGCTCGCCGACGGCTTTGTAGTAGGCCGCCTCTTCGCGAATCCATTGGAGCCTGCGGCGAGCGAAGACAACCAGCGACACGCCGAGGGCCAGGGCAAAGGCGCGGAACCCGACGAAGAAAACGAGGGCGCCCCCGGAATGGGTCCCCTCCGTGAACAGCAAGACCGCCTGGAGCAGACTGAACAGGATGATCAACACGCCAATGACCAGGCAGATCCAGGCCAGGGCCTTTCCCATCAAGAGTCCTTTCTCGTGCCGCTCGGCGCCGCTTGCGGCTCGGTCACAGGATAAGTACGCTCAGCGGTCGCCGGAGTTCGCCGGAAAACCGGGATTCTCGGCCGCCCACCGCCGGATGGCCTCGACCAGCCCGTCGATCGTGTGCACGGGACTCTCGACGATCACCTGGAACCCGAACTCGTCGGCCGTACGGGCCGTAATCGGTCCGATGGCGAAGAACCGCGACGCCGAGCAGACACGGTCAAGCATCGCGTCGCCGCCGTGGGCCCGCACGACCTCGGCCAGGTGACGGGCCGTGCTGCTGGAGGTCAGCGTCACGAGGTCCACGTCCCCGGCGGCCAGCGCGGCCAATGACTCGGCGTCGACGTGCTCGGGCACGACGGTCCGGTAGACCGCCACATCGGTGACCACAGCTCCGGCGGCACGGAGACGATCGGGCAGGACGTCGCGGGCTTCTTCGGCGCGGGTCAGCAGGACGCTTGTCCCCTGCCCCACGCCGGCGGCCAGCAGGGCGTCGGCCAGCGACTCGGCGATGGCCTTCTCGGAGACCAGATCGGCTCGCAGGCCGACGTCGGCCAGGTGCCGCGCGGTGCCCGGACCAATGGCTGCAATCCTGAGCGGAGCCAGGGCACGAACGTCCTTGCCATGGCGGGACAGGTGGGCCGCAAACTCGATCACTCCGTTCGGACTGGTGAAGACGATCCAGTCGAATTCGGCCAGGCGACCCGCAACGTCGGTCAGCTCGGGCGAGTCGACGGGGCGGATTTCGATGGTCGGCAGTTCGATGACCCGCGCGCCCAGGTCACGCAGGGCGACCACGAGTTCGCTGGCCTGCCGTCGCGACCGCGTGACGAGGATCGTGCGGCCAAACAGGGGCAGACGCTCGCACCAGGCCAACTCGTCGCGCAGGGCGGCCACCTCACCGACAATGACGATGCACGGTGCGGCCATGCCCGCAGCCTCGGCCCGGTCGGCCAGTGTGGCCAACGTGCCGGTGACGGTGCGCTGGCGGGCGGTGGTGGCCCACTGGACGATGGCGGCCGGAGTCTGCGGCGAACGGCCCGCAGTCACCAGTTGGGCCAGGTTCTCGCGCAGGTGGCCGACGCCCATGTAGAAGACGACGGTGCCGATCCGCGCCAGGGCGGCATAGTCGAGATCGCTGTCGGGCTTGGCGGGGTCCTCGTTGCCGGTGACGAAGACAACGCTGCTGGTGAGGCCGCGATGGGTAACAGGGATGCCGGCGTAGGCCGGTCCGGCGACTCCGGCCGTGACGCCCGGGACAATCTCGAACGGGATGCCGGCCCAGCGGAGAGCCAGGGCTTCCTCGCCGCCGCGGCCGAAGACCAGGGGATCGCCGCCCTTGAGGCGAACGACGGTCGCGGCGCTGCGGGCCTCGCGGACGAGGATGGCGTTGATCTCGTCCTGGCTGATGCCGCTCTGGCCGGGCGTCTTGCCGACGTAGACGCGGCGAGCGGTCGCGGGAACCATCGAGAGCAGTTCGGCCGGAACGAGGCGATCGTAGACCACGACGTCGGCCCGGCGGAGAAGCTCGGCGCCGCGGAGGGTGAGCAGTCCCGGGTCGCCCGGCCCGGCGCCGACGAGAAAGACCTTGCCATAATCTTGGGTCATCAGGAATCCTGTTGTGTTGAGCAGATAGATTATCGGTCCATATCGCCGGCCGCGCAACGGCCGTTTTCGGTGGCATATCGCGGCACCAAGTGTATCAGGAGGCCGGCAGAGGGTCAATAAACCGGCCCGGCGTCGGGACTCCCCGACCGGTTTGACCGGCCGTGACAATCGAGCTATACTTGTTGCGGTCTGAGAGGGTATGGTCTGCGCGCAGAGGGGGGTTCTCCGAGCAGGAGAACAGACCGATACCCGAGAATGCTGGGACGTCGTCCGAGGGGACACTTCCCGAAGGATCATCCGAATGGTCAAGTCGTCTGCGTGGAGCGCCTATCTAGGCATCGCGATGGTGCTATGCCTGGCCTGCCCTGCCCTGGGCCAACTGGGGCCGGAGCACGTCCTGCTCGTGGTCAACGAGAACAGCGACGATTCGCTGGCCATCCGCGACGCCTACTTGGCCAAGTACGGCTCGGACGTTCGCGTCTGGTCGTACGCCGGGTCCACCAGCGTGACGATCACGCGGGCGACGTTCGACGCCGAGTTGCGTGAACCGCTCGACGCGTACCTGCGGACGACTCCGGTTGACGGCGTGCCGCTCTACAAGCTGATTCGCGTTCTGGTGACGACCAAGGGCGTTCCGCGACGCATCGACGACGCAGACACGCCGGGCTACGGCGACGCGCCCACACTCATGGTGGCCGAGTGCAGCGCAGGGCGGTTCGATGCGGCCAGCGTGGACTCGGAACTGACGCTCCTGCACCAGCCTCTGACGGCTGGGAGTACGCCTTCGCCGTCGAACTACGCCAACAACCACGTTCGCAATCCGTACCATGCTGCGACGCAGACCATCGACACCTATTCCCGCGACAACGCCACGGTGACCAAGACGGCGCTGGTCTTCAATTCGATGACTGGCGGCTGGCTGAACGGCCAGGGGGCGGCCTCCACGAAGCTGGCCCCGGGCGACATCTACTTGGTGACGCGGCTGACGGGCTACACGGCTGACGAGGCTATCGCCGCCCTGGACCGCGGCGGCACCATTTTCGTCGTGCGCCAGAGCGTCACGGTGGTCATCGATCGCGACAGCGAAGTGCTCGATGCCGCCACTCCTTACAGTCAGGGCGAGGACTTCCCGGAAACGTACGACATACTGACGGCGGCCGGGTTCGACGTGGTGTACGACGAAATCAACGAGGTGTTCGTGACGACTGCGGCCCTGGACGTGCTGGGCTATGCGAGTTACGGATGCAACCACAACCTGGATGTGGGTGTTGTGCCGTCAACCTACATTCTCGACACGCTTGCATTCACGCTGGCCCGGGGGGCGATCTTCAACACCTACGAGAGCTTCAACGGACGGGATTGCGAAACGCCGGAATCGCACGACAACCAGGGTCAGGTCGCCGACTGGATACGCATTGGCGGCACGTTCGGACTGGCCCACGTGTACGAGCCGCGGACCTTCTCGGTGGGCGACAACGAGATACTCTACGAGCGGATGCTGAACCAGGGCTGGACGTTCGCCGAAGCGGCCTACGCAAGCCTGCCCGTGCTGTCGTGGCAGAACATCGTGGTCGGCGACCCGCTGGCCCGGTTCGAGGTCTCCGACGCCGGGCCGCCGTCGATCCGGGTTCAGACCGAGGACAATCGTGACTGGGTCTACCAGAACACTTCCGGGACACTGTCGCACGGCGGGCACAAGGTGGGCCTGACGGCGACCCTGCTGGATCTGAACGGCAACAACAGCGTGGTCTTCACGGTGCGGAAGGTGCCGGGCAGCGGCGAGGGCGAGGTGGACATCGAGGCCGGTCCGACAGCCGGGCAATGGACGCTCTACGGCAGCGATTACGACCTCGATGCGGCCGGGTCGCTGGTAATCGAAGTTACCTGCCAGGGAGACCTCTGGCCGACTCCCGGCACCGCTCGGCTGTCGCTGAAGTGCGAGGTCCTTGGCGACATCGACGGCAATGGAGGCGCGGAGCCGACCGACGTAAGCGCCCTGATCAACAAGCTCAACGGCCTGGCGACGTCGAGCATCACGGACGAACTGCGTTTCGACCTCGACAGCAACGGCGGAGCCGAGCCGAGCGACCTGTCACTTCTGATCGTCATCCTGAACGGCCTGCTCTGAGCGAAGCCGGATAAGTGTCTCTCCGCCGAGTGTCTCTGCCCTGTCGTGCATGGACAGCGGCCGGCGGACATGCGCCTGTCACAGCACCAAAAGAAACGTCCACCCCCTTGCGGAGGCGGACGAAGGTTGGTCTCGTGAAGTTATTGTGGCTACTGCCTGAACCGCCGGTCCATCTGGCCAGCCATGTAGAAGAGTTCCGGCAGACGTAGCCACGGCGAACTGTCGGCCGCACTGCTGGTCTGGCAGAACTCCACGCCGACGTCAAACTGCCTGTCGACCCTCTGGCATCGGGTGACGCGGCCGGTGACATCGACCTCGGGCCGGGTGCCGAACGGCGGCATGTGGACGGTCAGGGCTTCCCCGCAGCGCAGGGCGACGCTACTGCTGCCGCGCAGGCCTCCCAACGAGAAATTATCGACGTCGATGCTGATCAGGCCCTCCGGCCTGGGATCGGACGTAGACGGATCGGCATTGCCCACAAGATCGTCGCGTCTGGCCTTGACGGGCAGACGTATCGGGAAACGGCGGAACTGCCTGCGTTCGCTCCCTGGGCGGATCTGCATCGGGTTAACGGAATTCATTACGGCGACTTCCCCCATGCCACCCCTCGGGTCCCTGGCTTGGTGTCGAGTTAATGCAGGCCCCCTCCTCTGAGGCTCACTCGATTTAGTTATCGGACACTGACCCCGAAAACATCAACTTTTTACCTTCTTGAGTATGACCTACTTTCGCGGCATTGGCAAAAAAATGCCCCCGATTCCGAAATTATGCCCCTTCTTTCTGCGGTCGACAACAATCCGAGCGATACTATCGTATCCGGCGCGCCGTGCCAGAAGTCGGTCATAGCCGTGCCGGATGACAACCGCGAGACAACCGTTCCCACTACTGAATCCGACCCTCGGCCTCGTCCAATGGATTGGTAAACGACATTCCGATGCGGAAGTGTCCCTCCACTTTTTCGCATCGCGTGACACGGCCTCGCACGTCGCGTCCCCCACGTCCTCCCTGGGGCGGGACAAACAGGATCAGTTGCTCGTTTCCCGACAGTTCGTCCTCAACGACACCACAGACGCCCCCCTTGCTGATGTCCTTGATCTGTACGCTGAGAACCCGCTTGTGCCCTCCCTGCGACTCGTCGTTGAGCACAGCCACAACATGCATCGGAACGATATAGCGGGGATAACGTCGGCGCTCGTGGCTTGGCGATTCATCCGTCTTATCCACAAAGCTCGACATGGGCTCTCCCGCAAAAAAGAGCCTGCCAGCGATGGACAACCGCGAGGTGCCACAACGCAATACTATATACGGCGTGGGCAGCACAAGAAAGCACAAAATGCGGGGAACGGCCCCGACTTTCACAGGGCCCTAACACACTCTATAAGTTTAACACATAGAGTGCCAAAGGGCAAATTGACCCCGGAGACAAACCCAGCCCAAGGCGATCTTGGGCCGTTCTAAGCCCATTGCGACCATCGCGTTATGATTCGGATCATTAACGTAAGTGAATATTCCGGAAACACCTGTCAACGCCCTGGCGGTCCCTGATTGACAACGGATCCAGCTTTTGGCCCCCTCCGTCAGGGATTCTCTGGAAAGGTATTCTGGAAACGGGAATTTTGTCGGATTCAGGCTTTGACGTCGATGAGGTGCCCCGAGTCGCCCGACTCCGGCCGGTCGTCGGGATTGTCGGCTGCGACCTCTTCGGCGGCGGATGGCGGCAGCGAGGGTTCCTGTGGCTGCGGAGACTCGTCGCCGAACTGATCGTGGGCTTCGTACTGGTCGCGAGCATCGCGGCCAGAGGAGTTCTCCTTGTCGGATTCGATACGTCGTTGCCGCAACGTCTGGGCGGCCTCGACTTCTTCCTGTGCGGCAATGAACCGTTCGCGGGCCTCGCGGGCCTGAAGCTGCTCGTTACCTCGCGTGCGGGCGTTTTCCGATTCGACGCGGCGGGAAGCCTGGTGGGCCTGATTGAATGAGCCGACAATTCCACTGCCAATGTCCGTCACGGGGACCTCCGGGCATCCGAGCCCTGCGGCAGAACCTGACCTCCTGTTGTCCACCTCGCTTTCACCCAGGGAGGCCGCTGTCCGTCTGGCCTATCGTCATATTCGTATCAAGAACTTTACCTTGCCTGCCGCAGAACCCATTTTCAGACCGCGAACTCGTGCTTGCGGTTACCCAGCAACGGCCGCAGGCGAGACAGAATGCTCGAATGCATCTGGCTGACGCGCGATTCCGATAGGTCGAGGGTGGCCCCGATTTCCTTCATGGTCATCTCTTCGTAGTAGTACAGCAGGATGATCAGCCGCTCGTTCTTCGAGAGGCCCTTGGTAATCAGCCGCCGCAGGTCGTCGCGCTGGACCTTGTGCAGCGGATTGTCTCCGCGCTTGTCCTCGACGATGTCGATCTCACGAACGTCCTTGTTGGTGTCGGTCTCGTAGCACTTGCGGTTCAGGCTGATGACGCCCGTGGCGTTGGCGTCGCGGACCAGTCGCTCGTACTCTTCGGTGCACAGGCCCATGTGCTCGGCCAGTTCCTTGTCGTTCGGCGTGCGACTGAGCTTGATCTCCAGGGCCTGTCGGGCCTCGTTGAGCTTGCTGGCCCGGGCGCGGACGAGCCTGGGCACCCAGTCATTGGCCCGCAGGCTGTCGAGGATCGCCCCACGGATGCGGGCGGCGCAGAATGTCTCAAATTTCACGCCGCGATCCATGTCGAACGAATCGATGGCGTCCAGCAGGCCCTGGAAGCCGTCCTGGTAGAGGTCGTTGATGTCGACCTCGTCGGGCAGCTTCGTGTAGAGCCGCTCGCTGGTGTACCGGACGATCGTCAGGTAGTGCTCAGCCAACTGGTTGCGCACATCCTGTGACGGTTTGGCCCGGTAGGATTTCCAGAGGTCGCGGATCTGCTCGTCCGTAAGCGTCCGCGGCGGCTGTACCATATCGACCCGTCGTCTTGCTCGTGCCATGCCTCATCCTCGCCTAAAAGCCTGAGTGTTCCCCTAACGTCCCGCGGACCCTGCGGGCTGTCCGGCGGTTTCGTTTCTACGATCGGCGGCCGTCCGGGCCGCCCCCTTGTCCTGCGTCGTCGCGCCGCCGGAGACCTCCTCCCGGCGATGCACACGGTTGAATTCGTCCTTAACGATCCGCCTGATGATCGTGGCGGCCACCAGCCCCGTCACGCCGCCGACGGCCAGGGCGATCAGCGAACGCACCGTCACGGAGCCGAACGAGTTGCCCTGCCGCAGCCCATTCAGGCAGACGGCGGAAAAGCTCAGCAGGGCCAGCGTCACACCGCAGATTCGCCCGATCATGGCGTGCTCCTGTAGCTTTCTGTCCTTCTCGTCCATCCACCAGGCTCCTCGTTGCTCGTCGCGCGTTGTCTCGCCCACGGAACCAATCGTCTCACGTCACGGCGCCGAACAGCCCGGCGACACGTTTGAAGAAGCCCTTGCCGACATCCTCGGCGTCGCTGCCCTGGTGCCCCGGCCGCAACGTCTTCTCGGCCACCTGCCGCAGGCACCATGCAGCCTGCGAATTCGGGAACGCCGTGACAAACGGCTTGCGGCCGCGCACCGCGCGGGCCACGTGACCGTCGCAGAAGATGTACCCGGCGTCGTGAACCTGAAGCCCCAGAAACTTGCGGGCCACGCCGGCGATCCGCTCGTAAACGCGGCGGGCCTCCTGGCGACTGCCGACCATGTTCACCAGCAGACGCAACTGCGGACGGTGCGGCTGGCGGCTGATGATCTTCAGCATCGCGTACGCGTCGGCCACGCTCGGCGGCTCGGGCGTCGTCACCACCAGGCACTCGTCGGCACTGGCGGCCAGCGAGATGACCGTGCGGCCAATGCCCGCGCCCGTGTCGATGATGCAGTACTCGGACCGGTTGTCCAGCTTGCTCAGTTCCTCCAGCAGCGTCCGCCGCTGCGAGTCCTGAAGGTCGGCCAGGCGGCTCAGCCCGCTGGCTCCCGGAACGATCTCGATGCCCTCGGGCCCCGGAACGATGATGTCCTCAAGCCGCCGCTCGCCGCTGAGGACGTGGCTGAGGTTCCACTGCGGCTGCAGCCCCAGCATCAGGTCCACGTTGGCCAGCCCGAGGTCGGCGTCGATCAGCACCACCTGCTGCCGATGACTGCGGCTGAGGGCGATGGCCAGATTGGCCGCCACGTTGGTCTTGCCGACGCCGCCCTTGCCGCTGGTGACAGCCAGCACGCGGGCGTGCGGACGCATCTCGCGAACCATGCGTCGGAGGTTATCTGCCTGGTCACCCCTGCTCATCATTGGACTGCCCTTTCTGCGTTGCGGGCCAACGGCGGAACGATCAACTCAGCCAGCTTGCGCGGCTGCCCCGCCTCGATGTCATCCGGTACGTCCTGCCCAACCGTCACGTACGACAACTTCTGCTTCGTCCGCTGCAACACCGTCAGGATGATGCCGAAACTGACGGCCTCGTCCATCTTCGTCAGCAACACGCGATCGATCTTGAATTGCGAGAACCGTTCCAGGACGCTCTCGACATTCTTCTGGCCGCAGGTGCTCGACATCACCAGGTGCGTCTCGTCGGGTCGCACGGCGTCGAGGAACTGCCGCAGTTCGTTCATCTTCAGGACGTCCCTCTGGCTGCGTCCGGCGGTGTCGATCAGGACGAAGTCCTTGTCCTTGAACTCGGCCACGGCCCGCTGGAGTTCCTTGGGCGTCAGAACCACCTTCAGCGGCACGTCGATGATCTCGGCGTAGGTCCGCAACTGGTCCACGGCGCCGATGCGGTAGGTATCGATCGTGATCAGTCCGACCGAGTGGCCCTGCCGCAGCTTGAACTGGGCGGCCAGCTTGGCCAGGGTGGTCGTCTTGCCGACGCCGGTCGGCCCGATCAGGGCGATGACCCGCGGCGACGGCCCTTCGAGCACCGTCGGTCCGGCGACGTCGATGCGCGAGGCGATGTAGCGGATGAGCGTTTCGCGGACGCGGTACTCGTTCTGCCACTGGTTCTCGGGAAGCTCCTCGCGAATCGTCTTGACGAGTTCCTTGGCCATCTCGTCGGCCACTTCGTTACTGAGCAGGCCGACGTAGAGGTCGAACAGTTCGGTCGGCACGTCGGGCTCGCGCGTGGAACGCGTCTCCTGAATCAGCCGCTGGACCATGTCCTTCAGGCCGGTCATCTCGTTGCGGAGGTCTACGGCGCTGACGCGGACGGCCTCCTCGCGGGCCTGGGCCACAAGCTGGCCGTAGGTCTCGCGGACCCGGGTGTCCATGTCGGTCTTCGGCTGCGGCTCGTCCCGGCGTTGCTGCCTCGGAGACTTCTGCGGCTGCGGGCTGGCCGTGACCTCAACGACGGTCCGTCCGCCGAACCCCAGGAATCCACCGGTCTTGACCGACCGCGTGCCCACGATGACGGCCTGCGAGCCGAACTCGCGCTTGACCATCACCAAGGCGTCACGCATCGACGGCGCTCTGAAGGTTTTCAGCTTCATACTTTCAACTCCGCCATGCCCAGACTTTCGACCTTAACGCCACGAACGATCTCGTTGAACGACATCACGACCAGGTTCGGCAGCACCGTCTCGGCGATGCGCTTGACCTGGGCGCGAATCTGCGGCGAGGTAAGCACGACCGGCGGGTGGCCGCCGTTGACCAGCGGCCGCACGGCGTCGGCGATCTCGCGGGCCACGCCGCGGGCCACGTCGGGCGGCATGGTCAGGAAGCTGCCGCGCTCGTTGTGCTCGACGTGGGCCGAGATACGGTCTTCGAGAGCCGGGTCGAGCGTCACGACCCTCAGCACGCCGTCGCTGCCGACATACTGGTCGCACAGGGTGCGGGCCAGGCTGTTGCGGACGTACTCGGTCAGCACGTCGATGTCGCTGGTCCGAGGCGCCCAGTCGCCGAGGGTCTCCAGGATGGTTTCCAGGTCGCGGATGGGAACCCGCTCGCGCAGCAGGTTCTGAAGAACCTTCTGGATCTCGCCGACCTTCAGCATGCTGGGAACCACCTCTTCGACCACGCTCGGCGCTTTCTCCTTCAGGCCCTTGATGAGCTTGTTGACTTCTTCGCGCGTCAGCAACTCGGACGCGTGGTTGCGGATCAACTCGGTCACGTGCGTGGCCAAAACGCTCGAAGCGTCGACCACGGTGTAGTTGAGCATCTCGGCTCGTTGCCGTTGATCCTCGCCAATCCACCAGGCGGGCAACCCGAAGGCGGGCTCGCGCGTCCTGATGCCGCCTGTGAGATCGCCCGAGGCCACGCCGCTGTCCATCGCCAGGTACATGCCGACGCGGGCCTCGCCGCGGGCCACCGTGTTGCCCTTGATGCGAACGCGATACTCGTTCGGGTCGAGCCGCATGTTGTCCCGAATGCGGATCGGCGGCACAATAATACCTAGTTCGAGGGCCAGTTGTCGACGAATCATGCTGATTCTGTCGAGTAAATCTCCACCCTGTGACGAGTCGACCAGGCGGATCAGTCCGTAACCGATCTCCAGTTCCATGGCGTCGACCAGCAGCAACCCGTCTTCCGGCGCCGACTGCCTCTTCTGCTGCTGTTGCTGCGAAGCCTGCTTGGCCTTGACCGATTCGCGCTGCCGCGCGGTGGCGTCGGACTTGTTCAGCAGCCAGGCCAGCGTCAGGCAAATGCCGGCCAGCACGATCAGCGGCACGGGCGGCAGCCCTACGCCGGCCATCAACAACAGGAACACGGCGGAAATGACCATGGCGATGGGCCGGCTGGTCAGTTGGCTGATCATCTCGCGTCCCAGATCGCTGCGCGAGGCCGACCGCGTGACGATCAGGCCGGCCGAGATGCTGATGATGAACGAGGGCACCTGCGTGACCAGACCGTCGCCGATGGTCAGGCGCGTGAACAGCGACAGGCAGTCGCCGACCGACCAGCCCTTCTCGACCATGCCGACATAGAAGCCGCCGAGGATGTTGACCAGGGTGATGATGATGCCGGCGATGGCGTCGCCGCGGACGAACTTCGAGGCACCGTCCATGGCCCCGTAGAAGTCGCTTTCCTGGCTGATGGCCTCGCGGCGCTGGCGGGCCTCCTGCTCGGTGATCAGACCGGCGTTCAGGTCGGCGTCGATGGCCATCTGCTTGCCGGGCATACCGTCGAGGGTGAACCGGGCGGCGACTTCGCTGATTCGCGTGGCGCCCTTGGTGATGACGACGAACTGGATGATGACCAAGATGGCAAAAACGATGACGCCGACGGCCAGATTGCCGCTGGCGACGAACTCGGCGAAGGCCTCGATGACTTTTCCAGCGGCGGCCGCAGCAGCAGCCGCGTCGGACGCACGATCCGGCGTGGTCAGAATCAGCCGCGTCGAGGCCACGTTCAGCACCAGGCGGAACAGCGTCAGGGCCAGCAGCAGACTCGGGAAGACGCTGAAGTCCAGCGGCTTGTTGACGTACAGGGTGGTCAGCAGGACGGTGATGCTGAGAGTGATGTTGCAGGCCAGCAGGATATCGAGCTGCCAGGGCTGCAGCGGCACGACGATGACCAGAATGAGCCCGATGACGGCCAGCGGCAGGACGATGCCGCGATGCCTGGCCACGAAGGCGAACGGGCCGTTCTGAACCATTGCCAAGTCTTGTGCCATCCTCAAGCTTCCTCGTCAGAGCTGCCCCCGCGCCAAGAGCGAGGTCCGTCCTGCGTCGAACGTTTAAGCCTTGCCCCCCGGCTACGTCGCCGTGCGGGCGAACTGCCGACCGCTGATCCGATAGACAAAGGCCAGCACTTCGGCAACGGCCTGGTAGAACTCCATCGGGATTTCCTGTCCCACCTCGACTGCCTTGTAAAGCGCACGGGCCAAGGTCGGTTTCTCGACGATCGGCACGCCGTGCTCCATGGCGATCTCGCGAATCCGCTTGGCCACCAGGTCGGCTCCCTTGGCCACCACCTGCGGCGCAGCCATCTTGTCCGAGTCGTAGCGGATGGCGATGGCGAAATGCGTCGGGTTGGTGATTACGGCGTCGGCCTTGGGCACGGCGGCGCTCATGCGCTGCATGGCCAGTTGCCGCTGGATGTGCCGCCGCTGCTCGCGGATCATGGGGTCGCCTTCCATCCGCTTCATTTCCTCGCGAACCTCCTGCTTGGTCATCTTGAGGTCTTCCGTGTACTGCCACCTCTGGTACAGGTAGTCGAAGACGGCGACCACCAGCAGGATGGCCCCGAGCTTGAAGCCCAGAGAGACCACCACCTGGCCGGCATTGCGAAGCATCTCGGTGATGCTCATGTCGGACAGAGCCACGATGCGGTCGAAGTCGCTCCGGATGGCCACATAGGCCACCCAGCTCAGACCGCCGAGTTTCAGCAGGTTGCCGGCCAGCCGCGCCAGGGCCCGCTTGGAGAAGATGCGGCCGAAACCCGTCAGCGGGTTCAGCTTGTCCAGCGATGGCTGCAGCGGATGGCTGGTGAAGACCAGACCGCTCTGCATCAGGTTGGCCAGAACGGCCATCACGGCGATGCTCAGGATGACCGGGGCCACGATGACGACGAAGTGGTGCGAGCTGCGGGCGAACTCCACCAGCACGGTCTGAGAATCCATGGTGCCGGCGTGCTCGAACTCGAGCATCTCCTGCATGGTCTTCAGCAGCGAGCTACCGAGCGAGTCGCCGGCCAGATAGAGAGCGGCCATGCCAGCCAGCAGAATGAGTGCGGCCGTCAGGTCGACCGAGCGCGGCACCTGGCCCCGCTCGCGGGCTTCCTCGATGCGCCGCGGCGTTGGGGCTTCTGTTTTCTCGCCGAAACTTTCGTCAGCCATCGTCTCGTCCGTTCATCGCGAACCGTCCGGCCCGCGGTCACAAAGTCTAGGCGCCCAGCTTGCCGATCATCCCGGCAACGGCGTCCACCGTCTGTCGGTACCCGCGGCTGAAGACCACGAGCGTGATGCCAAACGTCGCCACGATCGCCAGCAGCCCGATACCGATACGCAGCGGGAAGCCGACGACCAGAATGTTCAGTTGCGGCACGGTCTTGCCCAGAAACCCCATGAGCAGACTGACCAGGAAGAGCACGACCACGACCGGCACCGAGACCTTCAGGGCCACCACGAAACTGCTGAGCAGGAGGCCGCGGATCGTGTCGAGCAACTCCGGCTGCATGCTCGCGGTCATGGGCGGCAAGGCCCGGAAGCTGTCGAGCATGGCGCTGATGATCAGGTGGTGACCGTTCATCGTCAGCAGCAGTGCCGTGCCGACCAGGACGTAGAAGGCGGCCAGCAGGTCGTCCTCCTCCATCATGCTCGGGTTGAAGATGCGAGCCAGACCGAGGCCCATCTGCTGGGCGATCATGTGGGCGCCCAGTTGCAGGCCGACAAACAGCAGGTTGACGGCCAGACCGATGGTCAGGCCGACGATCATCTCGGCTCCGGCGGCCACGGCCGTCCCCAGCAGCGTCAGCGGCAGGTCGTGCATCTGCGGACGAACCAGCGGGAAGACGACCACGGCGATCGCGGCCACGAAGACGGTCTTGACGCGGACCGGAATGGTCGACGAGCTGAACAGCGGCGCGCTGAGCATCATGCCGCCGACGCGCATCAGCACCAGCGCGAAAGCGGGCAGCAGCTTGATGACTCCGGCCAGTTCGAGCATTGTCGCGTCTCACCTAAAACGCCAGGCTGAACATCTCCTGGCTGAAGTGCAGCAATTTGCTGATGATCCACGGCATAAACAGGGCAACGGCCAGCCCCATGACAATGATCTTGGGCACGAACGACAAGGTCTGCTCCTGAACCTGCGTCACGGCCTGAAGGATGCTGATGATCAGGCCGACGATCATGCCGAGCAACAGGATCGGGGCGCTAACCATGAGCATCACCACCAGCGCCTGCCGCCCGAGATCGATCGCCTGTTCCGGAGTCATCCTGCCGCTCGCCCTCACCCATTGCACACGTCGAGACCCACTGCGTCCGCTCCACACGATGGAGCCGCTATATGGGAGCAAAGCTCTTGAGCAGACTGCCTATGACCAAGTGCCAACCGTTCACGAGCACGAACAGCAGCATCTTGAAGGGCAGCGAAATCAGCACCGGCGGCAACATCAGCATGCCCATCGAAATCAGCACGCTGGAGACCACCATGTCGATAATCAGGAACGGCAGATAGAGCTTGAAGCCCATCAGGAACGCCGTCTTGAGTTCGCTGGTGACGAAGGCCGGCACGAGGACCGTAAACGGCACGTCCTCCCATCGCTCGGCAGCCTCGTAGCCGGAGTAGTCCAGGAACATCCGTACGTCGGCTTGGTTGCCGGCGGTCTCGATTTGCCGGATCATGAAGCTGCGGACCGGCACAGCGGCCGCCGACAAGGCCTCCTGCTGCGAGATCTTGCCGTCGAGGTACGGTTGCAGCGCCTTCTGGTTGACGTCGTGCCAGACGGGTCCCATGATCATAAACGTCATCAGCAAGGCCAGACCGATCAGCACCTGGTTGGGTGGCAACTGTTGCGTGGCCATGGCCTGCCGCAGCAGCGACAGGACGATGACGATCCGCGTGAAGCTGGTCATCAGGATCAGGATCGAGGGAGCCAGCGACAGGACCGTCAGCAGCAACAGAATCTGCAGGCTGCCCGAGAGGCTTTCGCGCGTCTGGGCGGGCTTGAGGTGCTCGGTCAGATCGGGGATCAACGAGTTGTCGATCGGTTGCGACGGCACGGTCTGGGCGGGCGCACTGTGAGCCGCAGCCGTAACGATGATCACGGCCGTTGCGATCGCTGCCCACTTCGCCCACTTCACCGTCATGCCGTTCTCCTGCGTCTCAGCGTCGCAGACCGGCGACCTCCCTGACTTTCCGGGCCAGGTCGTCCAGTTGCGTGCGAACGCGACCCAACTCGGGCTCGGCGGCTCCGTCGTCCTGCGGCTCGTCGGCCGCTGCGAAGTCGCTGTCCACGTCGCGGAACACCTTCTTGAAACTGCCCGATACGTTCTCGACCGTCTGGCTGTGGCACTCGCCCAGCAACTGCGACACCTCGTCGCTCTCGGTGATTGCCGCCAGAGTCGTCAGCCGATCGGCCGTCTGGCCGACGACCAGAATCCGCTGTCCCACCTTGACCAGGGTGATACTCTGCCGCGGCGACAGGTGCGTCCGGGCCAGCACGCGAACGGCGCTGGACCCGCCGAGACGGCGCATCCCGGGCACGAACTTCCGCGCGGCCCACAGCACCACGGCCATGATGCCCAGCACCACCACCAGCGGACCCAGCAGCGACAGCCAGGGCGAGGAATCACCATCTTCCGCATCGCGGCTGCGGCCGCCGATCAGGTTCTGCTCGAGGTCCGACGTCTTGTCCTGAAGATTATCCCGCGCGGGGATGTCGGCCTGGGTACTCTCGGCCCGCGGAATGTCGCCGCCCGCCGGCGGCAGGCCGACCTTCAGCGCCCCACTGGTCGAGGGCGTAGCCACCTCGGGCGAGGCGCCCGCGGCGGCACCGTCACCGGTCTGGGCCGTTGCTGCGGCGGCGCATAGAAACAGCGCGCAGCACATCACTATGCCTGCACGCACCGTGAGGTCCCACTTCCGTGCCACTGGATTCATCCCACTGTCCTTTCGGGTCGCTCCGCAACCCGGCCCACGGACACCTGCACGTCAGTCCTGCGT
>JAFGPY010000249.1 GCA_016935955.1 Planctomycetota bacterium | reverse complement strand
GTAGGGATGATGCGGCCGCCCATTAACCGCCACCGAAGCCCCCAGCGTGTCGCGGAACTCGCCGTCCCAGAACCAGTCGCGAAGCTCCGTCCGCAGGGTATCCATCCGTTTGCCGTACTCGATCGTCTGGGGGAAATCGTCCGGCAGGCCCTTGAAGTTGAACGGCTCGTAGCTCATCACATAGCGATAAAGCAGGCACTGGTTGATCATGTTGCGGTCGTTGAAACCACAGACGGCGGTCATGATCTGGGCCTCGGGCAGCAGGTAGCGCCACAGAGGCACGTGCCGCGCGTTCCAGGTGCGGAAGTACGAGAGCTGGTAGGCCTCGAACTCCCAGTCGTAGCAGGCCTCGCCGGCGACGAGGAAGTCGACCGGGGCACGCTTCTGCAACTCGCGGACGAACTCGCGGTCCCTGGCGTAGACGTGGGCCCCGTAGCGGTGCCCATGGTCGGTGGCGAAACACTGGAACGCCGGCATGTGGTGCTGCGACTCATCGTAGAGCATGCCCGCGGCGCCGAGGCGGACCAGCTTGTCGAACTCCTCGCGGCAGACATCCACGTACCGCTCGTCCAGAAAGCACATCGGCACCAGCCGCTTCGTGTTGATGTTGAGAAACTGGGTCATCGTCTGGTACTGGTAGCCGCTGTAGACGTAGGGGTCGCCGTAGGGATCCTTGATGGCCATGTGCCGGTAGGTGGTGCGGTAGGCCTCGGTGCCGCGGTCGGCCCAAGTGAACTTGGCGAACAGGACCACGCGGACGCCCAGACTGTGAATCTCCTCGATGGCTTGCCGCAGTTCGTCGAATGTGCCCAGCCGCAGGTCGGGGTCGTGTGACGGGTTGCCCTGGTCCTGGCCGCCGTCGTTCCAGCCGACAAGCTGAATGGCCTTGATGCCGTGGCGCGCGCACTGGCGACCGACTTCGACCAGGTCGGTGAAGCGCATTCGCAGTTCGTCCTCGGGCGAATTGATGTGGAGCTGCAGCCAAGCGTGCGGCTCGGCGGCCCATTGCGGCGGTCGGGCCACCTTCATCCATGTGCGTCGCCAGCGGCGATAGATGTCGGCCCCGGCGTGCCACGATCCGCGAAACGGCTGCAGGACAATCGGCACCAGTCGCCGCGACTCACCGGGCATGACGTGCGGCACATGTATGGCGGCAAAACGCGTGGCCACGGGCTTGCCGGCAATCTGCTCGGTATCCGGCACATGCGATTCCATCGCGCTGTCGTACCCGGGTGTCAACTCAGCAACGAAGCTCACCAGTTCCACCTCGCTGGATCCGACGCCGACATAGAGACCCTGGTCGTCGCTCCTGAGCAGGCAGAACGGCATGTGCGGCGTCCACGAGATCGGCTGGATCGGCAGGTCGTTGCCGAAGTAGCCGCGCGTGTTGTCGAACGTCGGCCAGAGGCTGGTCTCTATCGGATCGGAGTAGTGAAAGGTGAACGTCTTGAAGCTCTCGGCGCCCGGAGGTGGTCGCAGGTCGCCCAGGTACGGCGAGTAGACGTTCTCCACGGGGAAGTCCGAGCGGTTCTCGATGGTGGTCGTCCAGACAGCCTGAAGATCGTCGAGGGTCACTTCGACCGTGACCTTGATCGGCAGCGGCCCGGCGTGCCGGCTGATCACGCCGTCCCATACGAAGACAGCCGAGCGGCCGTCCGCGGATGCGGCCAACGAGGTCAGCTTCTGCTCGACGCCGAAGACCGGGTTATTGCGGCGGCCTTCGGCGTGCCAGTCGGTCATGGGACGTGTGGGCACCAGCAACTGAAACGACAGGCCAAGTTGCGGACGGTCGAGGATATCCCAGCCGCTGGCCAGGGCTCGCACGCCGATCAGGGCTCCGTTGCGACGATCAAATACCAATCGTAGCGTCTCGTTCTGCAACACAACAACATCCGGCGGCAATGGGTTTCGGTCCGACATGGCACCTCCCTGGCACATCGCAACAACTCCCCTCGCGGCCGTCCGGATTGCGACCGCAGGGCTCAATGTAGCCCCTCAAAAGGCCGAAAACCAGCAAAATGCGGGGTTTGGCGGCCCTCCCAGAGCTTGACAAGCCGGCCTGGGCGCGGTATTATGTGGGTTCGTTAGTTGGCAGAGTCGGTTACCTAACCGTCTGCTGGTCGGCTGGACACCCTGCTCGCCCGATGGCGAGCCATTGCCCAAAAGGGATCCACCATGGCCGGTCACGCAGGCCCAGTATCGAACGGAGGATACTCTTGAGCGAGATTATTGTGCGCGAACTGATCGACGCGGGCATTCACTTCGGCCACCGCGTCTCCCGCTGGAACCCCAAGATGAAGCCGTACATCTACGGTAAGCGGAACCTGATCCACATCATCGACGTCAAGGAGACAATCAAGGGGCTGGTCCGTGCGCGGAAGTTCCTGATGCAGATTGTGGCCGAGGGCAAGGACGTGCTGTTCGTCGCTACCAAGCGTCAGGCCAAGGCGGCCGTCGTCGCCGAGTCCGATCGCGTCAAGATGCCCTACGTCAGCGAGCGCTGGCTGGGCGGCACACTGACCAACTTCCGCACGATCCGCGAGCGGCTGAAGTACCTGGAGCAGCTCGAGGCCTTGCAGAAGAGCGGCGAGATCGAGTCGTACTCCAAGAAGATGATCGCCAAAATCAACCGCGAGGTCCGCAAGATCACACGCAACCTGAGCGGCATTCGCACGATGAACCGTCTGCCCGGCGCGGTATTTGTGGTTGATCCGCGGCGTGAACGCAATGCCATTCTCGAGGCCCGCAAGCTGGGTATCCCGACGCTGGCCCTGATGGACACCGACAGCGATCCGGATGAGGTCGACCTGGTCATCCCTGGCAACGACGATGCGATGCGCAGCATCGAAATGATCATCAAGCACTTGGCCGACGCCGTGGCCGAAGGAATGGCCAATCGCGCCGCCCGTCCGATGACACCGGAACGCATGAAGGAAGTCACCGAGACGGAAGACAAAACGCCTGACCGTCGGCCTCGCGGTCGCCGCAGCGGCGGCCGGGGAACCGGCGGCGGCCAGCGCGGCGGGCCGGGCGGCGGGCCCGGAGGCCCTGGCGGCCGAGGTGGCCGTGGCGGACGTGGCGGCCGAGGCGGTCGCGACGAAGGTCGCCGCGAACCGGACCCGATGCAACTGGCCGAGCGCGGCGCGCCGCGGCCGGTCGTGCAGCCGGAAGCCCCGGCGAAGCCCGAGGCCGCCGAAGAGGCTGCGGCCGAGGCTCCGGAGAATCAGGCCGTATCCCAGCCGCCGGTCGCCGAGACGCCGACCCAGGGGGAACCGTCGGCCGACAAGCCGTCGGAAGCCTGACGCGAAATTCGCGAATCGGAACCGTACCGGTCGCGCCCTCGAGGGTGCCCGGATGCCACGATAATCGATAGCCTGCAGATACCAAGGGAGAAGTTGACTGATGGCCATTTCAGCGGCAGATGTGAAGAAGTTACGCGAAACGACCGGACTGGGCATGATGGAGTGTAAGAAAGCCCTTGAGGAAGCGGCCGGCGACCAAGAGAAGGCGGTCGAATTGCTGCGCAAAAAAGGACTTCAGACGGCCGAGAAGCGCGTCGGCCGGGCAACGGCCAACGGCCTGGTTCGCAGCTACATTCACCACAACTACCGTGTCGGCGTGCTGGTGCAGGTGAACTGCGAAACGGACTTTGTGGCCCGCAACGAGGACTTTGGCAAGTTCGTCACTGATCTGTGCATGCACATTGCCGCCTTCAGCCCGCTTGCGGTGTCGCGCGAAGAGGTCGATGCGAAGATCGTCGAGAGCGAGCGAGAGATCGCCCGCGAGCAGGTCAAGGACAAGCCCGCGAACATCCAGGAAAAGATCATCGATGGCAAGCTGGACAAGTTCTTCGCCGAGCGCGTGCTGTTGGAGCAGCCATGGGTGCACGACGACAAGCAGTCGGTTGAACAGATCCTCAAGGGCCTGATCGGCAAGATCGGCGAGAACATGCGAATCGTCCGCTTCGCGCGTTTCGACATCGGCGAGACGCCCGAGCAGTAAGGACGACTGACGGCGAGGTTCTTGCAGCACGCGGGAACAGCTCAAGGAAAAACAAACGAGCGCGGTCCGGAGATTCCGGGCCGCGCTCTTCATTTATGGGCACTTCGGGGCCGACGCCAAGCGGGCGCCCACAGGACATGAGCCGGTGCCCTGCCTTTCGCTTGACTCGGCGGCAGAATCAAGTTTAATGTACGCCGACGCCGGGCATACCTGTCCAAGGGTGCCATGCCCGGCAGGAAGGCTCGTCGCCCCGGTAGGCGGCGTGCACAGCATGTTCGAGAGAGGCACCAAAGAGGAAAGCGGCATGGGCGACTCCAAGTACCGCCGAGTCATCCTGAAGATCAGCGGCGAAGGACTCTGCAAGCCAGGCGGCATGGGCCTGGATCAGGACGAAATCAACCGAATCGCCGAGGCGGTCAAGGCCGTGGCCTCGGGCGGTACGCAACTGGCCATCGTAGTGGGCGGCGGCAACTTCATCCGCGGCCAGGCGCTAAGCGATGCCGGCCACGTCAAGCGGGCTACGGGCGACTACATGGGCATGCTGGCCACGTGCATCAACGCCATGGCCCTTCAGGACACGCTCGAAGACATGGGTGCCCCGACGCGGGTGTTGACGGCCATCGAGATGCGACAGGTGGCCGAACCGTTCATCCGCCGCCGCGCGATCCGCCACCTGGAGAAGGGACGCATCATCATCCTGGCCGGCGGCACGGGGAATCCGTACTTCACGACGGACACGTGCGCCGCTCTTCGCGCCAGCGAACTGGGAGCGGACGTGCTGCTGAAAGCCACGAAGGTTGACGGAGTCTTCACCGCCGATCCGATGAAGGACCCGAAGGCGGAGAAGTTCGATCGCCTGACGTACCAGGAGGTCCTCGAGAAGCAACTCGGCGTGATGGACCTGACGGCGATTTCGATGTGCATGGCCAGCCGCATTCCAATCGTCGTCTTCAATCTGAAGAAGTCGGGGAACATTGCGCGGGTCATTGCCGGGGAGACCATCGGAACGACCATAACCAGTTAGACGGAAGGAGATCCGCATGGCCGTTGACGATCATCTACTGGAAGCCGAAGAGAAGATGGACAAGAGTCTGGAACGGCTCAGGGGCGAGTACCGAACGGTCCGCACGGGGCGAGCCAGTGCCGGACTGGTCGAGCATATGAAGGTCGACTACTATGGAACACAGACGGAGTTGCGGCAGATGGCCACGATCACCTGCCCCGACCCGCTGATGATCGTCATCAAACCCTACGACGCATCGAGCGTCAACACGATTGCCAAGGCCATTCAGGCCTCGGACCTCGGCATCACACCGAACAGCGACGGAAAGGTGATCCGCCTGCAGGTGCCGCCGCTGTCGGAGGAACGACGCAAGCAGATCGTCCACCAGCTCAAAGAGATGGCCGAGGAAGTGAAGGTGGCGATGCGAAATGTTCGCCGCGACGCGATCAAGGCCATCGACAGCGAGCAGAAGGCCAAGACGATCTCCGAGGACGACGCCAAGGGCGGCAAGGACAGTGCGACCGACTTGATCCACAAGTACGAGAAGCTGGTCGACGAGGCCCTGGAAACCAAGACCAAAGAGGTTCTGGAGGCATAGGACGAAAGTCGATTTAGAGGCCGAAAGAGGCCTCGACGCTGCTGGTTTATGTCGGTGGTTTATTTTCGCTATGATTGTTCATTTTAGCCGCCGTAAGATCGCGTCGGGGGTTTTCGTTGAAAGGCCGTTGCAGGACGGCTATAATGCCCTGCTCTGATGCCTGTCTCGGGCGTTGCGGTGCAACGGTCGCTGACAGACGGACGCCCTGAGTGTCCGGGGGAGTAGCTCAGTCGGTAGAGCAACTGCCTTTTAAGCAGTAGGCCCTGGGTTCGAGTCCCAGCTCCC
>JAFGPY010000248.1 GCA_016935955.1 Planctomycetota bacterium | reverse complement strand
CCTGTGATTCTGGTACACCCAGGAGGCACCGATGCAAGAGGCCAAGTCCAGACTCTCCGGCGCATTCGGCTCGTACTCACCGCCGTCGGCGTGGAGCAGCTCAATGCGGTTGGCCAGGCCCCGGGTTTCCACGTTCTCGCGGGCCGCCTTGATGGTGTAGGGTGACAGGTCGATGCCCGTGGCCGTCACGCCGTACGCCTCGGCTACGAGGCAGAGGAACTCCGCCTTGCCGCAGGCCACGTCCACGACGCGGCCGCCCTCCGGCAGCCGCAAGAGACCCACGAACTCCCGCGTCTTGTCCAGACTCAAGGGGTTCATGACCGTGTGGTCGGTGTGGGTGATGCCGTAGTACTTCCACATGTCCATGCCCAGGTCCATCGCCGGATCCTTTCTATCAGTTCAGACTAGGTTCTGTCTGAAGACCGTGGCATGGGCATCTTGCCCATGCGTTCCACGGGCGTCACGCCCGTGGCAAGCGGTCCAAGCCCAGGGGCAAGATGCCCCTGGGACGCACGGGCGGGACGCCCGTGCCACGGCACGAAGCCGTTTTCAGACAAAGCCTAGTATACCGTCGGTCCTTCCTTCATCCACGGTTGGTGACGTGCCCCCAGCACGTAGTGGGTCCACCGGACCCACGCGGAACGTCAAGACGCTACGGGCACAAGCCCGCCGCATTGCGGCGGGATACGAACGTCTGCAACCGTTCGATCCCCCAGCGGCGCTGGGGGCTTGTTGAGTGGCGCCTGACCGGCGTCCCTCGGCCACCCGACACGGCTTCTTACGCCCGGCGCTTCAGTTCGCGCTGCTCGATGGCCCGGAGGTCCTTGCGCTGCTGGTCCGACAAGTGCTGCGGCGGATCGGACGCCACAATGTCGCGGACCTTCGCGGCGGCACGCTCGGCCAGGCTCGTGGCTCCCTTCTGTTCCCACGTGCCGCGGCTGCTGCGGGCCATCAGCGGCGACAGGCTCAGTTCGCTGCGGAAGTGCGTGAAGGTGTGCTCGTGGCCGAGGAAGTCCTCGCCCTTCTCCACGTGGTCGCGGATGACGTCGTAGGCCAGCGCGTCGTCGTCGACCTTGAACCCGTCCCACCAGCGCAGGGCGGCGCGGGCCACCTCTTCGTCCATCACGAGTTGCACGGGCGAGAGGGTCTTCTCGCTCTCCAGTTGGCCCATGCCCCAGATGATGTTGACTCCGCCCGAGACGTGGGCGAAGGCCGTGAGCATCTTTTCCTGAGCCGCCTGCTCGTCGTCGATGAACGAATCGGTGCACATCCACGAGGCCGAGGGCAACCGGTAGAAGGCGGCCAGGCGGGCGCCCGCCCAGGCCAGCATGCCGCACTCGGCCGTGCCCGACAGGCAGGTGCCGCTGCGCATGTCGGTCACGTGGGCGAAGCCCAGGTTGTGGATCACCGGGCGACCGGGCTCGAGCAACTGCGTCAGCACCACGCCGGCCAGGATCTCGGCGTTGGCCAGGGCCAGGGCGCCGGCCAGGGTCACGGGACTGCTGGCCCCGGCGATCGGTTCGCCGTTGAGCATCACGGGGATGTTGTGTCCGGCCGTGGCTCGCCACAGGTCGATCGAAATCTGCGACCAGTGCAGCGGGCAGAGGCACGAGTAGCCGAACGAGACCAGCGGACGGTCCTTCAGCGGCTTGCCGTCGGCCAGCACCTGGGCCATCTCCAGGATCGGCGCGACACCCTGGGCCGTGAACAGCAGCGGCCGCAGGTGCTTCGACGTGTTCTCGGCCATGATGCGGAAGCCCACGAAGTCGCGGCACTCGGGCGGCACGTCTTCGATGCTCGTGCCGACCACGGCCAGCAGCGGGTCGATCGTGTCGGCCACGCGACAGAACTCGGCCAGGTCCGCGGCCGTGATGGCTCGGGACTGGCGGCCGGTCACGTAGTTGAGCGCTGCCCCGGTCCAGAACGTGGGCCGCGCGCCGAGGCCCACCGTCGTCACGTTGCCGGCCAGGTCGGCGTAGCGGGCTTCGTGCGGAGCCAGGGCCACGAGTTGGCGGACCATCTCTTCGCTCATGCGGATGCGGTCGGCGTCGCGTCCGGGGCGGGCGCCGGCCCGGACGGCCTGCTCGCGCAACGCGGCGTCGTCCACGCGGACGCCGAGTTCGCTCAGAATGCGGATGCTGGTGCGATCGATCTGTTCGATGTCGCGGAGTACGAGTTGAAACATGGGATGAGCCTCCCCGTAGGTTGCCTGAGTGTCGCAATGGGTCGGCGCGGGCGCCTCGGCGGCCGGCCGCGTCACGGAACAGACACGTCGGCAGGTCGGCTACAAGACGACGGCCACCTTGGGCCGCACGCCCCACGGTCCGCTCGTGCGGCCGCGAGGACGGCGAATGGATTTGGGGACTGCGGTCGGTCTCATGGTTCGTCACCGGCTTCTGCGTCGGGGTAAGGCGTCCGACGCACACACGACGGGCACGGCAGGCCGTGCCCCTACGTTGCCGCGTGGGTCCGCACGAACCCACCCTACATTCCACATGCTCGCACAAGCCCGCCGCAATGCGGCGGGATACGAACGTCTGCAACCATTCGATCCCCCGGCGGTGCCGGGGGCTTGTTCATCCGGCCGTCAGACCTCGTAGCTTGCCGCCTTGTGCGTCTTGAGGCTTTGGCGGATCGCCTCCATGACCGCCAGGGGCGCCAGCAACTCACGGCGCGTCAGTCCCGCGTCTCCGTGAAAGAAACCCACGATGCGCCGCGTGACCTGTTCCTGCATGCCGCCCAGCGGCACAACGGTCGCGAACGTGTTGTGGTCGATAAAGCCGATCAGGCTGAACGGCGGAAACTTCGCACTGAGCTGAATCGTCACGATCTGCCCGTCGTCCAGGGCGCAGCGAACGTGCAACTGGTTGTTGAGTTCGGCCGCCAGCAGTTCGCCGCTCTGCAGCCCCCAGACCTCCAGCAGCAGCTCAATCGAGTGCACGGCGTAGAAGTACCAGCCGCCGTACGGATTCGTGTCGTCGCCGTGCCCGTTGATCGCGCCGCCGTATTTCTCGGCGTCGATCGCGGCATACTTCTTCTTGAACTCGACGACCTCCGGCACGACGCGCAGCCCCGAGAAGCTGCTCAGACGCACCTTGTGTTTCTCGGCCAGGTCCAGCAGGGCCTGGGCGTCGGCCAGCGTGTTCGTCAGCGGCTTGTCGACGAAGATCGGCAGGCCGGCTTCGATCAGCGGCCGCGCTTCGGCAAGGTGCCGCTCGCCCGCGCGGGCTCCGACGACCACGCCGTCCACCTGGCCGATCATCTCCTCGATCGTGGCGCAGACGGTCCGGACCTGGCCCTTCTCCTGGACGACCTTGGCCCGCTCCGCGTCGCGGCCCCAGATGTGCGTGAACCGGGCTTCGGGAAGTCCGGCCGGGGGCTCCACGTTAACCATGCGGGTGAGCTGATCGGCGTGCGAACTGTCGAGACCGACGTAACCGAGTTTCATGGCAGATGTCTCCTGGCAGAATCGCCGAACGGCCGCCCCCCGACACCGGGCAACGGACCGTCCGGATCGCGTGCCTGCAAACGCCCGATGCTACCGGCGAAACCGGGGACTTGCAACCTGTTGCCCGAAAAAACTGCGGCGGAGCGGCAGAGGCACGGATTCCGAGTCGCGTATGCGGCGATTGATCATTAGGAGCTGTTTCATAACCCCTGACTCGTGGGTGCCTTGGAGCGGCCCCGCAGGGGACGCCAAGGTGTGCCCTGCGACACGCACACTTTGGTCCCGACTTCGTCGGGCCTCCAAAGTGTGAACCCCGCTGTGAAACAGATTCTTAGCCACCAGACGCCCCTGCCGGGGCTGGCCCACATCGAGAAGCAACTGTTCCCTCGCATGTTGACCCGCTCCAAAAGCCCTCGCGTCCGGCGGTCCCCTTGTCGTACAATAGACGTTCAGGAAAGGTGAAGGACCATGAACCGGAAATCCAGGTCGACGTGGGTCGTGCTGCTGGTGGCCATTCTGGCCGTGGGCATCGCCGTGGTCGGGATTGTCGCCGTGGTGGTGCGAAGCTATGTTGCCGATGCCCGGAAGGCCAGAGCGAGGGCCAATTGTGCAGCAAGTCTCAGAGATCTGGGTCAGGCAATCAAGACGTACTCCGCCGAGAACCGAGGTCGGTGGCCATCGGTGGATGCTGAACTGCCGTCCTATCCGGAGCGGACAGAGGACGACATCGCGTCCTCCGACGGTGGAAACGGGACACCGAACAATGAGGCCGCCAACGAGCCGCAGATCGCCGCGACGCAGGGCGAGGGCCAGATCACCAGCATGGTCGTGACGCAGACGGACGAGGGCCGCACGTCGTTGACCATTCGCCTCGGCGAGGGGCAGGAGGCGGAACTGAAGGTCGAGCCCGTGCGGCCGATGGTCATCCCGACGGCCCGGCGGCTGGAGCGACTTGAGTTGACCGACGAGCAGCGGCAACTCGTGGACGCCTACACGAACGAGTACCGGCCGCTGTACGACGCCAAGGTCGAAGACCTGCGGGCGCGGATGAACATCGCGTTCGAGGCCGTCCGCGCCGCCCAGGCCGCCGGCGACCAGCAGGCCGAAGCCGAAGCCCGCGACCAGATCAGTGCCATCATCGGCAACGGGCAGAGAGAGGTCGTCCAGGAACTCGACGACCAGTACTTCGAAGGGCTCAGGACGGTGCTGACCGAGGAGCAGATGACGAACCTCAGCAGCGGTCGCGACGTACGGTCCAGGGCGTATCTGTTCGGCATGAGCGAGATGCGGCAGCAGGGCGGCGTGTCGACGTTCGGCCTCATCGAGTCGCCCCAGCTCGCGCGGCCGTTGCGGCGGTGACAGATGTCCCTGGCCGCCGCGAGGATGCCAAGCCCGTAGGGGCACGGCCTGCCTGTCCCGCCGGTCCTGAACTCGCCGAAGGGAGCGAAGTCGAGAGGCCGTGCCCGCGAAAGGCTGTGAGGGTTCACACTTTGGAGGGCGCAGCCCCAAAGTGTGCGACATGTCGGCGACCGCACACCTTGCCCTTCGGGTCAAGGTGTGACCCTGCAAGCGGCTACCTTACGTGCCGAGGGACTACGCATGGAACCCGTACTCATTGCCCTGGTGGCAGTTACCATCCTTTCCCTGGCCATCGGCATGTTCGCCCTGTCGATGAACATGGGGCGTCGGCGCGTCGAGCGGGAGATCGTCGGCCTGGGCGGCCGCATGATCCGCATCGCGTGGGCGCCGTTCGGCCGGGGCTTTTTTTTCACTCCCAACGGATCAATGCTCTTTCACGTCGTCTACCATGATGCCCTGGGCCGGCTGCACGACGGTCATTGCCGCACCGATTGGATACTGGGCAATCGCTGGACCGAGAACCGCCTGGTGGACGAGGACGACCGCGACGGCCTCGACCCGCGGCAGAAGCGGGCCTGGCTCTGAACCGGAGGCGTCAAGCCCGTGGGGGCACGGCCTGCCTGTCCCGCCGGTCCTGAACTCGCCGAAGGGAGCGAAGTCGAGAGGCCGTGCCCGCGAAAGGCTGCGAGGGTGCCACGCGTCTACTTGCCGTCAGGTCCTGAGCCTGTCGAAGGGTAGACGCGTGCTCGCGCGCAACTGGCTTGGCGGCATGCTTCTGCCTCTCGGCTTCGCTCGGGGTCTACGACAAGCAGAAGCATGGCACCCCCCGGGCCCTCTTCATGCGAAATCCTACATAGCCCCCCCCCTCGCACAAGCCCGCCGCACTGCGGCGGGATACGAGGGTTCACACCCGTTCGATCCCCCGGCGATGCCGGGGGCTTGTGGCGCCCCCATTTTCTCCGCGACATTTTGCGACGCCGCTCCTATGATGCGGCGTTACTGTATGGACGGAGGGCCGCACTCCCCGGCCGCAGGGGGATTCGGCCCGAGCGATCGGTCTGCGGCTTCGACACGCAAGCACAAGGGAGAGCACCATGACGCTGACCGCTGCCGACAAACAATGGGTTGAACAGACGCTGGCCGGCCTCTCGACGCGAGAGAAGCTGGGCCAGATCATGATTCCGCGGATCACGGCCAACAGTGTGGAGCCGCACGGCTTCGGCGGCTACGTGGAGAAGTACCAGCCGGGCGGCGGCCACATGTTCGGCGGCGATCTGGAGACGACGCACAAGGTCATCGCGGAGATTCAGGCGGCGTCGAAGATTCCGATGCTGGTGACGGCCGACCTGGAGCGCGGCATCGGCCAGCGCGTCGAAGGCAGCACCGAGTTCGCCGGCCAGTTGGCCCTCGGGGCCTGCGACGACGAGGAGCTGGCCTACCGCATGGGCGAGGCCATCGCCGTCGAAGGCACAGCCACGGGCATCAACTGGTCGTTCGGCCCGGTCGTTGACCTGAGCATCCACCCGGGCAACCTCAGCACCATCCGCTGCCTGGGCACCGAACCCGAGAAGGTCGGCCGCCTGGCTTGCCGTATGATCGAGGGCATGCAGTCTCACGGCCTGGCGGCCACGGCCAAGCACCTGCCCGGCGCCGGCACCGACGACCTGGACTCGCACCTGACCACGGCCGTCAATCACCAGTCGCGGCAGGAGTGGTACCGCACCAGCGGCCTGCCGTTCAAGATGGCCATCGACGCCGGGGTCTGGTCGATCATGAGCAGCCCGAAGGCCTGCCCGGGCATCGACCCCGAGGCGGGCGACCCGCTCTTCCCGCGGCCGGTCATGGTCAGCAAGAGCGTCTGCACGGGCATCCTCCGCGACGAGTTCGGATTCGACGGCCTGCTGGTGACCGACGCCGTGACCATGGCCGGACTGACCATGCACGAGCGCCGGCTGCCGATGCACCTGGCCTGCCTGAACGCCGGCAACGACATGCTGCTGTTCGTGCGGCGGCTGGATTCGCTCTATGAGTACCT
>JAFGPY010000247.1 GCA_016935955.1 Planctomycetota bacterium | reverse complement strand
TGTTTGTCGGGACCGGCAAGTACGCGACGTTCCCCCTGATGGCCCAGGCCTTGGAGGCCTCGGGTTGCCAAGTGGTGACCGTGGCCGTGCGGCGCGTGGAACTGGACACCAGCAAGGAGTCGATGCTCAACTACATCGACTCCAAGAAGTACACGTTGCTGCCGAACACGGCCGGATGCTTCAACGCCGAGGACGCCGTTCGCACGTCGCGGCTGGCGCGCGAGGCCCTGGGCCTGGACTGGGTCAAGCTCGAAGTGCTGGCCAATCCTGAGACGTTGCTGCCCGAGCCGATCGAGACCCTCAAGGCCCTCGAAGTGCTGGTCAAGGACGGCTTCACGGTGCTGTGTTACACCAGCGACGATCCGGTGATGGCCAAGCGGCTGGAGGAGGCCGGTGCCGCGAGCGTCATGCCGCTGGGCAGTCAGATCGGTTGCGGCCAGGGCATCCTGAATCCGCTCAATATCGAGATCATCATCGAGCGGGCCAATGTGCCGATCATCGTCGATGCCGGCGTGGGCACGGCCAGCGACGTGGCGGTGGCCATGGAACTGGGCGCCGAGGGGGTGCTGCTGAACACGGGCATCGCCCTGGCCCAGGACCCGGTGAAGATGGCCAGGGCCATGGCCTTGGCTTGCGAGGCCGGATACCTGGCGGCTCGCGCCGGACGCATCCCGAAGAAAAAATACGCCTCGGCATCGAGCCCGATGGCCGGACGCATCGAACAGACCAAAAAATAGAGTGCAGCTGCGGAGGAGCAGATGACCGATCCGAAGCTCGTGGGTGAAGCCGCCGAAGAACTGTTCCAGCAACAGGCCTACAACTGCTGTGAATCGACGGCTACAGCCGTGGCCCGGGCCCTTGGGTACGACTGTTCGTGCCTTCCCGTCTTGGCCACCGGGATGGGCGGCGGCGTGGGTCACACCGGCCACGTCTGCGGCGCGGTGACCGGCGGGGCGATGGCCCTGGGGCTTGGCGTGGCTAAGCTGGGCCTGAAGAGCCATGCCGCCGAAAAGGATCAGGCCAACGAGTGGGTTACCGAATTGGTCGAGGCCTTCAACCGCGAATTCAGCTACACGACCTGCCACGATCTGGTCGGTATCGACTTTAGCGCCGCGGACTGGCGAACCGAGTACGGCCAGAAGGGCTGCAAGGCGCGGTGCTCGAGTTTCGTCAGCTTCGTCGCATCCTGGGTCGCGTCGCGTCTGGCGTCGGAGTGTCCGTGAGTGTTCGTTGAGATTTTCCCCGGCCGGGGACGGCCGGGCTACAGATGCTTGCTCCGGCCGAAGGGAGACCGGTCGCTGTGATCAGCGCCAAGGAGTTTCTGGGACCGGACGGTCCTGTGGCCGCAAAGATGCCGCAGTACGAGGTCCGCGAGCAGCAGTTGGCCATGGCGGAGGCCATTGAGAAGGCGCAGCAGGCCAACCGCCACCTGGTGGTCGAGGCCGGCACGGGGGTCGGCAAAAGTTTCGCCTACCTGGTACCATCGCTTGCCCAGGCGACCGACCATGGCCGCAGGGCCGTCATTTCCACCTACACGATCAGCCTGCAAGAACAATTGATGGCCAAGGACATCCCGTTCCTGGAGTCGGTCTGGCCGGACGAGTTCCGGGCGGTGCTGGTCAAGGGACGGAGCAACTACCTGTGCCTGCGACGTCTGGAACGGGCTACACAGCATGCGGCTGCGCTGTTTGCGACCGACGACGACGTGGCCCAGCTCAAGCAGATCGTCGAATGGGCCTACGTGACCGAGGACGGGACGCTGTCGGACCTGGACCCGCAGCCGAGCCTGCGCGTCTGGTCGCGGGTGTCGAGCGAGGCAGGCAACTGCCGTGGCCGCAAGTGTCCGCACGAGGGCAAGTGCTTCTACCAGCGCGTGCGTCGGCGGATGATGCGGGCCGACCTGCTGGTGGTCAACCACTCGCTGCTGCTCAGCGATCTGGCGATCCGCGCCGAGGGCAATGAGTTCCTGCCGTCGTATTCGCTGCTGGTAATCGACGAGGCCCACAACCTCGAAAGTGTGGCCAGCGATGCTTTCGGCATCGAAGTGGCCAGCGGCCAGGTGCGCTACCTGCTCGACGGCCTGTACAATCCGCAATCGAATCGCGGCGTGCTGGCGGGCTTTCGCGACAGCGAGGCTCTGGACGCCGTGCGTGCTGCGGGCGTCGCTTCGGGCGAGTTCTTCGACAATGTCCGCGACTACGTGGCCGAGCAGGCCCGGCCTAACGGGCGGATCGTCGAGCCGGACGTCGTCCCCAATCCACTGTCACCCGCGTTGATGAAACTTCATACGGTGCTGCGCGGTCTACTGAAGCGCTGTCCGCAGGAAGACGACCGCCTGGAGGTGGCCGGCTACATGGATCGCTGCATGAATGTCTCGGCGTCCGTAGCGGACTTCGTCTCGCAGGCCCGCGAGCAGTCCGTCTACTGGGTCGAGAGCGGCGGCGATTCGGCCTTCGGCGCCGCCGATCGCGTGGCGCTGCACTGCCATCCGATTCACGTTGGCAACCTGCTGCGGCGCGAACTGTTCATGCACGTCGACTGCGCCGTGATGACCAGCGCGACGCTGGCCGTCGGCAGCGAGACGCCGTTCGAATACATCAAGAGCCGCCTGGGCCTGATCGACCCGCTGGAGGCACTGCTGGGCAGCCCGTTCGATTTCGCCGAGCAGATGGTCGTCCACGTCGAGGCCGGCCTGGGCGATCCGAACAACCTGGCCGTCTTCGTGCCGCGGGCCGTCGAGCGGATCCTCCACTACATTCGCCTGACCGAGGGCAAGGCCTTCGTGCTCTTCACGAGCTACAAGATGCTGAACCAGATGGCCGAGCGACTGCGCGAACCACTGAAGACCATGGGCATCAAGATGTTCCAGCAGGGCGGGCGGCTGCCGCGAAGCACGATGCTCGACCGCTTCCGCCGCGACATCAACAGTGTCCTCCTGGGCACCGAGAGCTTCTGGCAGGGCGTCGACGTGCCGGGCGAGAGCCTGTCGAACGTGATCATCACCAAGCTGCCGTTCGCCGTACCCGACCAGCCCGTTGTCGAGGCCCGCATGGACGAAATCCGCCGCCAGGGCGGCAATCCGTTCATGGAATACCAGATTCCCGAGGCGGTGCTGCGGCTGAAGCAGGGCATCGGGCGGCTGATTCGCACGCGGCAGGATCGGGGCATCGTCGTCATTCTGGACAACCGGGTCGTGACGAAACGCTATGGGCGGCTGTTTCTGGAGAGCCTGCCATCGAGCCCGGTGGAGATTCATCGCCCCTCGGGGGGCCGTGGGCCGGACGACGACTAATATCGTTGCCGCAGAGGCAGCGAGGGCCTATAATCAGGTGGTTTTCATCGGAGGCCAGTGCGCCCGTGGTTGTGGCTGCCGCCCTCCGACAACGCGGAAGGACCCTGCAAAGGCATGACTGATACGAACCAGGACGGCGAGGCCGTCCGGTCTGATGACCAGACCTCATCCCAACTCCCATCGCAGCCAGCGAATGCGCCGGTCGAGCCGGTGGCTGCCGCGCAGGGTGAATCCTCCGACGTCGCCCTGGCGCGGGAGCCTGCGGCCAATGACGCCGCGCCGCCCACGAGTGCCCCATTGCAGGGCGACGTTCGGGCCGCGGACGAGACGCCGCAAGAGAACTCGGCGGCAGATCTCGGTGCCCATGAGGGCGATCAGGCTCAGCCGTCGGGCGACGAGTCCGGCGACCATGAGGCCGACCGGGAGACCGCTCCAGGCGAGACCTTGATATGCGTTCGCTACGGGCGGATGAACGCCTTGGGTCTGTTCCGTTCGAAGACGGGCGAGATTCTGCGGCACACACGGGTCGTCATCAAGAGCGACCGCGGCCTTGAAATCGGCACGGTTCTGTGCAAAGGCTCGCCGCAACTGGCCTACGAGGGCAAGCCCCTGCGCCGCATGGGGACGATTCGCCGCGTGGCCACGCACGACGATCTGATGGAAGAGAAGCATCTTCTGCAGGCCGAGACGCGGGCACGGAAGTTCTGCGAGCAGCACATCCGCGATCGCGGGCTGCCCATGCAACTGGTCGCCGTGGAGCACCTTTTCGGCGGCGACCGCATCATCTTCTACTTTTTGGCCGAGGGGCGGGTCGATTTCCGCGACCTCGTCAAGGACCTGGCTCACGAGTTCCAGACGCGGATCGAGATGCGACAGATCGGCGTCCGCGACGAGGCCAGGTTGCTGGCCGACTACGAGCGCTGCGGCCAGTTCATCTGCTGCCGGGCCTTCATCAAGGAGTTCCAGCCCATCTCGATGAAGATGGCCAAGGTCCAGAAGGCCACGCTCGACCCCAGCAAGATCAGCGGCCGCTGCGGGCGGCTGATGTGTTGCCTGCGTTACGAGAACGAGACCTATAACGAGCTGAAGAAGAGCCTGCCTCGCAAGAACAGCTACGTGCAGACCGAGATGGGGCCCGGCAAGGTGCTTGGCGGGGACATCCTGACGCAACTGGTCAAAGTGAGCATCGCCGGGAAGACGCAGATTGTGCCGGTGGATGCGCTGATTGCCCGGGACCTGAGCGAAGAGCAGTACCAGGCGGCGCTGTCGGCCAAGCCGGTGCGAATCGGCGGTCCGGGTCGCGACGGTGGCCGCAGGCCAGACGGCGGCGACTCGGGTCAGAGACGTCGTCCAGACCGTTCCTCCGGTGGGCGAGAGGATCGCCGCCCGGCCAGGTCCGAGTCCGCGGCCGTTCAGCCGCAGCAGGCCGCCGCCTCGTCTTCTGACGAGGGGGAGTCGGAGCCGGCATTCTCGGAAGCCGGAACTGCAGGGCAGGATCAGCCGTCGAAGCGCAAACGTCGCGGCCGTCGTCGTCGCAAGCCGCGCGGCGACCGGCCCGCTTCCACAGGCGATTCCGGCAGCGAAGGCGGGAAGAAAGATCGCGACCTGGGCGTTCCTAGAGCAGTGCTCGAGGACTTCGGCATCGTGTCTGGTGGCGACCGGGGATCGCAGCGGAGCAAAGGCTCGGATCGCGGCAAGGGATCGCAGGGTAACGGGCCGAGGGAAGGCGGCGCCCAGAAAGATCGTCAGGGCGGCGGCAAGGAAGACCAGCCGCGCAGCAGGCGGCGTCGCGGCCGTCGGAGTCATCGTCGCGGCAGAGGCGGTTCGGGCGGCGAGGGTAACAAAGGCGGTTCGCCGGGCGCCGATGGAGCATCGCAGTGAGTGATGGCGAGGAACGTCTGATGGCCACCTACGACGCGGACGGTGAGAAGCGGCTGAGCGAACTGCTTCGCCGCAACGAACGTTATCCGCGAGAGGCCTACGAATTCGTCAGCGAGGCCCTGGCCTACACGGCCAGGATGCTGGATCGCGAGGGTCACGTCACGGGGGCCGAACTCTGTGATGGATCGCGACAACTGGCCCTGGAGCAGTTCGGCTTCATGGCCCGTCGCGTGCTCGAGTCGTGGAACGTTCGCTGCACGACCGATTTTGGGCGGATCGTCTACGCGATGATCGACGCCGAGTTGCTGCGCAAGACCGAGACCGACTCGATTTCCGACTTCGACGACATCTACGATTTTGAGGAAGCGTTCGATCAGGCGTTTCGCATCGAACTGAAGACGCCCCACTGATCGCATGCCGGAGTGATGCCCTTGGCCGCACGGCGAAACAGAGAGAACAAGGCGGACTCGGCGGCAGTCCCCGTGCCGTCGCGGCGTCCGTTCCAGGTGGCTGTGGCAGTGTACGTACTGTGGCTCGGGCTGCTGGTGTTTATGGCGGTCCACCAGGCCGCGGGCTGAACCGACCGGCTGCAGCGCCGAACATTCGTGCGGCACCTACTTCGCCGGCGATCATCCGCGGGGGCATACGCTCAATCGTCATTGAAAAACGGGTTGTTCCGGCGTTCCAAGCCGATGGTGGTTGTCGGACCGTGGCCGCAGTAGCAGACCGTGTCGTCAGGCAAGGTCAGCAGCTTCTCGCGGATGGCCGTTTCGAGTTTGCTCCAACTGCAGCCCGGGAAATCGGTGCGGCCCACACTCATGGCCATCAGCGTGTCGCCCGTGAAGACTACCGGAGGACTATTCTTCGGGCGAGCCACCAAGGCGATGCCCCCGGCGCTGTGGCCGGGTACATGCAGCACCTCCAGGCTTTCATCGCCGAAGTCGATGCGGTCGCCTTCGGTCAGCAGCCGGTCGGCCGGCGGGCTTTTGACGCTCATGCCCATCAGCAGCGAGAGGTTGCGCAGGGCACTGTCGAGTTTCGGCCCGTCGTCGGCGTGAATGGCCAGCTGGATGCCGGGCCAGTGCCGCTTGACGACCTCATTGCCGAAGATGTGGTCCACGTGACCGTGCGTATTGACCAGCACGCCGGGTTCCAGGCCGCGGGCATCGCAGACGTCCAACACCGTCTCGATCTCTTCGGGAGCGTCGATCAGGACGGCCTCGCCGTCGTCGTCGCTCGTGACCAGGAAGCAGTTGACCATGAATGAGCCGAGGGTGAACGTTTCAATCTTCATTGCCAGGCGATCCCCGTCCCGATACGCTGAAAAAAAGCGGCCGGGATTGCCGAAGAATACCGTTGCAGGCTTCTTCCTGCCGATCCGGCCGACGGTCAGCTGAGCAAAGCGGGCCTGCCGCGACTCGAACGCGGAACCTACTGCTTAGAAGGCAGTTGCTCTGTCCACTTGAGCTACAGGCCCGAGCATGGCCATAGCATAGCGAATAAGGGCGTTTTTTCAATGTCAAAGACCCGTCGCCCAGTCGGCGGGACTCTTCCAGTGCGGAGGATCACCTTGGACAATCCGGCGTCGTTTCCCAGTCCCGCTGTCTCCCAGACCCAGCCGCCCGCCAAACGCGGCGAAGGCCTGAACCTCAAACGTCTCGCCACGGTCGTCTTGTCGCTCCTGCTGGCCATGGCCGTCGGGGTCACGCTTTGTTGGGCCGTCATGCCTCCGCCGCACGGCGTCGTCCGCCCCGAGTTGCGGCAACCAGCGGCTGTCTTTCCGGCCGACATGGCGATGCTGAGGCCCTGGCGGTTCATCGTTGTGCACCATACGGCCACCGAACAAGGCGACGTCCAGAGCCTCGACCTGCTGCACCGCCAGCAATTGGGACTGGCCAACGGCATCGCCTGCCATTTCCTGATCGGCAACGGCGACGGCATGGCCGATGGCCGGATAGCTTCCACCGTCCGCTGGATTCGCCAGGCCGATGCCATCCACCGCGAAACGCGCGAAGCCTTGCCTGGCCTCAACGGCGCCGCCGATCTGGCCACCGTGAAGCGCTACGGCATCTCTGTGGCCCTGGTGGGCGACTTCACGCGCCGCGAGCCCACGCCCAAGCAGATGGACACACTGGTCGACCTCGTCTATACTTTAAGCGACCGGTTTGGCATTCCGCTGACCGACGTCTTCCTGCACAGCGATTTGGAGGCCACGTCGTGTCCCGGTCCGAAGTTCCCGGCCGGCGATCTGTTCCGCCGTCTGGGTGAGAAGTGCCGCAGCAAGCCGCGCGAGGGCCAGTGACGATTGCCGTCCGCCGTCGCCGCGCCGCAGCGGCAGAAAGGGGTGGGTTGTTTGGCGGTTGACGATTGGGACATCGATCTGCAGCACGCTCCCTCCGGCAATGCCGGCGAGGTCATCGACGCGATGGGCCGCGCGGGCGTGCTGGCTCGCCGCGATCCCAAGCGTCGTGGCAATGTCGTCTACCTGCCCGAACACGGCGAAATCCTCGTTACCGGCGACATCCACGGGTGCCGACCCAACTTCGAGCGGCTTATCGCCTTCGCCGATCTCGACCATCACCCGAATCGTCACCTTGTGCTGCACGAAGTGATTCACGGGGGGCCGACCGACGGCCAGGGAGGCGACCTGTCGTGGCAACTGCTCGAAGCGGCTGCACGCCTCAAAATCGATTATCCCGACCGCGTCCACATTCTCCTGGCCAACCACGACGTGGCCGAAATGCTCGGCATTCAACTCCGCAAAGGCTCGGTCAACCTGACGCAGAGCTTCTGGAAAGGGCTGCAGCAGGCCTACGGCCCGCAGGCCGCCGAAGTTAAAAAGGCCTACTGCGACTTTTTCAAGGCCTTACCCTTGGCCATCAAGACGCCCAACCGCGTCTGGATCAGCCACTCGACGCCGCACCTTGCAGCTCTGGCGGACTTCAAGTACGACCTGTTCGAACGCGAGTTGGTCGCCGACGATTTCACCCGCGAGAGCCAACTCTACAGCTACCTCTGGGGTCGCAACCAGGACGACATGGCCGCCCGCATCTTCTGCCGCCACGTCAACTGCGACATCCTGATCGTCGGCCACCAGCCGTCGCAGATGGGTTTCAAGATGCCCAACTCCCACCACATCATTCTCTACAGTGACAACCAGCTCGGCCGCTACCTGCTCCTGCCGCTCGACCAGAGGGTGACCCAGAGCGGCCTCTCGTACCGCATCGCCAAGATCACCGACCTACCGCGACCCGAAAGTGCGTGAGCCGGTTCGGGGAGATTCTTCTCGCCTCTCTTTCCGTCCACGGCGCTGTGGCAAATGCTTCCAATCCAGTCCGAGGTCCGCTATCCTGATGTGATGCCTATGAAGGAAACCGGCGTTGTTCTCAGCATCGGCAGGAAGAAGATGGACGTGCGGATGGACGCCGCGCGGCCGGAGATCTGCAAGCAGTGCCACGCCTGCGAGTCGCTCGGCGGCGGCAAGGAGATGCGGCTGCACGTGCCGCGCGTTGAAGGTATCGAGGTCGGCGACCAGGTAGCGGTCGAGGTGCCCCGGGCCAATCCTTGGCTGTCGATCGTCCTGGTCCTCGGCCTGCCGATTGCGGCTGGGGTGGCCGGGCTGCAACTGGGCATGCGGTGGGCGTGGTGGACCGACCTGCTGGGCATTGATCCGGAACTCTGCGGCGCGATCCTGGGCCTGATCTGCGGCATTGCCGTGTTCCAGGCGGCGCGAATCGTGGACCATCGTTACTTCAGGCGAATCAAGGTCGTTCGCCTGGGGTCAGACGCGATCCAAGAGACAGAGTAGGGGCGGCTCGTGAGCCGCCCTGGATGCTCTCGGCACGCGACACGCGGCACCCCAGGCAGGGTCGCTCGCGAGCGACCCCTACAACGGCCTACGCGACGGCATACGAGGCAAGGAGAAACCATGGCGATTCGAGTAGGATTGTTCGGAGCGGGATGGGCGGCACGGACGGCGCACGGTCCGTCGCTGGCCGACTACATGGGGCGCAAGGGACACGGCATCGTACTGGCGGGTGTGTGCGATCTGGATGCGGCCAAGGCCGATGAGGTCCGCGCGATGTTCGGCTTCGAACGGGCCTGGGACTCGCCGCGGGCTATGATCCGCGAGGGAAAGCTGGATACGGCCGTGGTCGCGGTCCACGTCGATGCCAATGCGAAGGTCGCGCGGCTCTGTGTCGACGCGGGATTGCCCACGTTGCTGGAAAAGCCGCCGGCTCTCAGCCGTCGGGCGGTCGAGGCCCTGGCTTGGTCTGTGCGGCCGAAGCGCGGAGGGCGAGAGCTTGTCCAGGTGGCCTTCAACCGTCACTGGACGCCGTCGGTCCTGGCCCTCAAGCAGGCCATCGAGAAGTCAGCCAAGGGGCCGATACGTTTCCTCAGTTGCCAGTTCCGTCGCGCGGCTCGACGCGATCCGGACTTCTCGACCACAGCCATTCACGCTATCGATGCCCTGCGGTTCCTGGCCGGGTCCGACTACGCGCGGCTCGACCTGATCTACAGTCCGGGCGGGCCGGCCGGCGAAGTGACCGACTATCGTCTCCAGGGGGAGATGGCCTGTGGGGCCACGGTGCAGATGGAATTCTCGCCCATGGCCGGGCACATGCTCGAACGCTACACGGTCCAGGCTGGCGGCAAGAGCTTCTTGGCTCACTATGCCCGCGACGAGTCGGGTTCGCGAATCGAAATCTGGTCGGGCGACAAGATGCAGGCCATGAAGGTCCGCCTGCCCGGTCTGGCCCTGCATCAACTTGGCGGCTTTGACCTCCAGATAGCCGCCTTCCTCGACGCCGTCCGCAAGGGCGGCAAACTGCCCGGCCCGACTGTCGGCGAGACCGTGCAGACCATCGCCGTCATGGAAGCCTTGCGGCAGCGGCGTAGACGGTTCACGTGGCGTTGACTGCCGCGTGTGGCTGTACACAAACTTTTTTCGCCAGAGCCGTCAGCATGGGCTTGGGAGCCACCCTCGGGCGGGCAAGGCCGAGTTGAGGGTGCCCGGTGGCGCCGTCTCATTGTTGGCGTTCAACAAGAGAAAGGACGGTTGTGATGCATCTGAGAGTGGATTCTATGTCGTTTTGGAGCGTTCTGCTGTGCGTCGGCGTTGCGATGTCAATCTGTCCCGGTTGTGGCGAGAACTCGGGGTCGAGCGGTCGGCCGGCGGCTACGTCGGCAACCAACGCGCAAGGGAATCAGGTGAAGACGGCAATCCCCGTGCCGGAGGACAAGTCCCTGACAATTGGCGAGTACATCGAGGCCGGTGTTCCGGATTGCGGCAGGGATTGGCTGTCGGCGGATGTGCAAAAGGCGGCCGAGGCCTTGGCGGCGATCGAATCGCGGCAACCCGGCAGTTTGCCCAGGTGTCACAGCCAACGGTCAGGCAGGCTCTTTGACCGCATCACGTCTTGCGGCAACCTGCAAATCCTCACCGATCATTCGCAGACCATACTGGTGAGGATGCAACTGTGGCTTGGGTATTCCGAAGCAGCCAACAGGATCACGAAGCTGTACCTGGCCGCCTTCGCCGCCGGACAGGTCGCGGATGAAGAGATGATCGAGATGTCCCGAACAACACTCAGCACCATGGCCATAGGGATGGATCTGGTTGACGAGTTCCTTCCGACTCTGGACAAGAATGACCCCACCTATGCCGTGCGGATGGAGGGGCTGGAGAAGTTCAGGGCGGGTGCTGCGCACGTTGTCATGGGGTGCCTGATTGTCGTGGACCAGCCCGAGTACTACCGCGAGGAACTCCGAGGGCGACTGCTGGAGTACATGAAGGAGACCTGCCCGTCGATCCTGCGTACGATGACTCCCAACGCACGCAAGGAAACACTCGTTACCGTGCAAAGAATGATGGAGGAGCCTGGTCTGGCCGCGCTCAGAGGGCAACTGGCCGAGATCCGCGCCTTAATCGAAGAGGCAGATCGGGTTGCGCCCTGACGATCAGTGTGCTCGGCTACAATGCCACTGAGAGCCCCAAGTGCCCTGAGGGGCACACACGTAACGGCTGTCACGCCCGTGCACCACGAACACGGACGGTCGGCCGGCAAACCACCCGCGCCGTTCTGTCTGTGAGTTTTGACAAAAAGAGAAGCAGAGGCACGCTGGTTGGTCGCCTCTGCTTCGTCCTTTCGACGGGCATCTGATTCACCCACGCGCGAGGGGGGTGGCCCGTCAGGTGCTACTCGTGCTCGTCGGCGTGGACGACGAGGTTATCGAAAGCCACTTCGGCGCCGCCGACGCGGAAGCCTACCCGACCTCTGCGTTGCGGCGACTGATCGGCGCCTGCCTGATCCGTCCAGGTGAAACTCTGCGCGGGCTGGTCCGGTCGGTCGCGAAGAGCGACCGTCGCGGTTATGCGAGTCGTGCCGTCATCGACGTTGCGGACCTGAATGCTCAGTCGCCACCAGTCGCCGGCCCGCAGCGGCGTGGGCAGCCGCAACTGCGCGCTCTCCGGGCGGTGAATGACCGCTTCCGCTTCTTGTCGCGTCTTGATCTGCAGCCGGGCTGCACGGTCGCTGAACTCCACGGCGTAATGGCTCTTGCCCAGGTCGTAGACCACAAAGTCCAACTGCGGATCGAACTCCGCCTGCAAAACCTTGAAGTCACAGCTCATCACGTAATCGTGCCACCCGGGGAATCCGGCGACAAGTTTGCCGCCGCGATGACCCATTTCGTTCTGCTTCAACGCTCGCGAGCCGTCGAACTCGGCGATCATGAATTCGTCGGGATGCGTGGGCACGAGTTTCCAGGCCGCCGGCAGCGGGCCCGTGGCGTAGCTCTCGTAGTCCTCCTGCATCAGGGCCATTTCCTGCCGGGCCACGACCACGTCCTCGTGGAATCGTACGGAGACATGCGTGACGACCTCGGCGTCGGCCGTTCGCTCGAAGTACTGACCCGCTAGCGTGTCGTCGCCGATCTCGTACTTGCACAGGTACCCGGCCTGGAACCAGAGCCGGTTGTCGATCTCGTTCGCCGCGGCGGCAAAGTAGTCGGTCGCCTTGTCGAAGCGGTTTTCCATCATGGCCAGTTCGGCTTCGAGCAGCGGCGCGATGGCGTGCTCCGGGCCGCCCAACGTCTTCAAGGCCTCGATCGACTCGTGGGCCTCCGGCAATCGCAGCGACCGCAGGGCCGCATAGGCCACCAGGGCCTGAACCTCCGGGTCGTCGTTGCCGGCCAGAGACCTGTAGGCCTCATCGTAGCGTCCTTGGCAAATCAGGTCGGCCGCATGCTGGGCCGGGCTGCTCGGAGCCGCCATGGCACTGGTCTGCCACAGGGAGGCGGTCGCTTGCGGCGCGGTCGTCGCCGTAGCGGATGGTCGCAGTCGGTCGTCCTCTTTCAGCAACCCCAGCAGGAAGTGCACGTCCTGGATCTGATCGGGCTCGGCGGCTCGCAACGTAATGTAGTGGATCAGTTGCAGATTCGCCACCCGCAGGGCGTTCGGATTGGTCGAGGCGATGGCCTCGTCCAGGGCGCTGAGAGCCTGCGGCTGCAGATCATGGATGCCCGTGACCGTGGCCACGTTCTTGGCGTCGGCGTACAGGTAGTCGAGGGCGCGGTACTGCGGCGGCTCGAACAAAGGGCTGACCAGACGCAGGCCCAAGAGCACCATCACCGCGGCGGCAATGGGCATCAGCAGGCGGGGCAACACGTTTCTCGGACGATGCCGCACGTCGGAAAGCCGAAGCCGCTTGCGCCCACCGGGCCGATACAGTTCCTGGGCCGCTTGGAGCAACAGGCGATGGGCCGTTCCTTCGGGCAGGTCGTGCCGCGTCACGTCCTCAAGGCGGCCGAGGCCGTCGCCCAGTCCGCTGAGGCTGTCCACCGTCTCACGGCACTCGGCGCAGGAGGCCACGTGCTCGGCCACCCGTGCGGCCTCATCGGCCTCCAGGGTGCCGCGGGCGTACTCATAAAGAAGATGGTACTCAAACTGCGAACAGCTCATGGTTCAGTGCGTCCTTTGCTCGACACGTCCTCGACCCACCCGCCGCGCTGGGCATCGGGTCGGCTCTCGGCTCTTCTTGCAGGCCTTGTACGAACGGGCTTGTCAGACGTGGCGACCTCTCAGGTCCTTCTCAACCACTAATACGACCATCTACAGCCCATTCGTTACGGATTCCCCGCCTTTTTTCGCTCCATACGCTCCCACAGCCCCCTGAGTTCCTTCAGGGCGTAGTCCATGCGGCTGCGGGCCGTCGATTCCGGGCAGTCCACAATCTCCGCGATTTCGCGATAACTCATGTCGTGGAAAGCACGTAGCACCAGCACCTCGCGATGCTGGGCGGGCAACGACTCAATGGCCCCGTGCAGCATCCGCAGCGACTCCTCTTCCATGGCCGCAAAGTCCGGCCGCCACGAGTCCGAATCGCTCTGGGCGTCGGCCATCAGGTCGAACGCTTCACTGGTCATGGCCCGTTTCTTCTTCTGGAAATCCGTGACCAGGTTGCGGGCGATCGTGAACAGCCACGTGGATAGTTTCCGAGGATAGTTGTACAGATTGCGCTTCTGGAGCATCCGCAGAAACGTTTCCTGGGCCAGGTTCTCGCCCTCGTTGACGTCGCGGACCAGTCGGCACGTGTAGCTTGTGATGCGGGCGCGGTAACGGCGGAACAGCTCAGCGAAGGCCTCGCCGTCATCTTCTTCCTGCAGCCGAAGCATCAGATCTTCGTCGCTGATCACGCTCATAGGCTGACGCCGCGCTCCTGGGGAGTACTCCCACGGGCTCCCATTGTAAGCTCACCGGGCCGTCATGCAAGCGCCCAGCCTGTTGTACGACTGCGACCGCCGGTTCCGCCTCGCTTCCGGCGGGCACTCGCAGCTTCATGATCCGTTAACGCATCCAACATGCGATGACAGCGTGCCGCTGCGATAAGGTGCTCGAACGAGGAGCGTTCCGGGATTGCGGCAGCTTCCCCTTGGAAAATCGTCCTGTTGACGGTAAAATCGTCGAGCTTACCGACCATTGACGCCGTGGCATGAGGTGGGGTATGAAGGGCAATATTGCTTCACTTATCGTCAAGCTGGCTCTCGTGGTCCTGCTGCCGGCCATCGGTTTTGTCTTCGGGGTCGCTCTGGCCGATGCCGTCAAGGCTCGCTTTAAGACGCCCCAGGCCGAGGTCACGCAGAAGCTGACCAACGTGGCCGTCCAAGTCGTCGAGCCTCAGGTTGTGACCGACCGTCTGGCCATCCGCGGCGTCATCGAGCCGTGGGTCAGCGTTCGCCTGTCGGCCGAGACGAGCGGACGCCTGGTCTTCGTCGGCAAGGAAGAGGGCGACGCCGTCCGCCAGGGCGAGCGGCTGTTCGGCATCGACAAGGCCGTACTCCAGGCCAACCTAGCGTCGGCCCAGGCACACGCCGAGTACGCCGTTCTGACGCACGAACGGTCCAGGAAGATGTTCGCCGACAATGCCGTCAGCAAGGACGAACTCGACCGCACCAAGGCCGAGATGGACGCCGCCTTGGCCGCCGTTGAACTGGCCAAGGCCCAACTCAATGACGCCGACGCCATGTCGCCCATCAGCGGTTTCTTCGACGCCAAACTGGCCGAGGTCGGCGAGTACATGAACCCGGGCTCTCCCCTGGGCGACGTGGTCGACACCTCCCGCGTCAAACTTATCGTTCAGGTGCCCGAGAAGGACATATCGTTTGTCCGCGTCGGCGAGACGATGAACCTGGTTGTCGAGGCCCTAGGCGGCGAAGTCCGCCAAGGCAAGGTCATTTTCGTCAAGCAGGTGGCCGAGGCCGACACGCTGACTTTTCCGGTGCATCTGGAAGTAGCTAACGCCGACGGGCGGATTCGGCCCGGCATGATCGCCAAGGTCGAACTGGTCCGTCGCTCGGTCAGCGACGCCGTGGCCGTCAACATTTTCTGCGTCCGTCGGCACGAAAACGGTTACCGCGTCTTCGTCGAGAACGACGGTGTGGCCCATGCCCGCGACGTTCAGCTCGGTGTGTTCGACGGGGCGGTCGTGCAGGTGCTCTCGGGCCTGAACGTGGGTGACCGCCTGATCGTCAAGGGGCAGAGAGAAATCGTCGACGGCACGAAGGTGGCCGTCGTGGAGGGTGACAAGGAACCGACCAAGCCGTCGCAGGCCATCGCTCCGCCGGATGCCGTCGAGACGCCGACCGCCACGAGCCGCGAAGGAAGCCCAGGCGAATGATTATCTCCGATACGGCCATCAAACACCGCACGACGGTGATTGTGCTGATGATCCTGATCGCGGTCATCGGCGCGTCCAGCTACGTGACGTTGCCGCGCGAGGCCGCTCCCGACATCCAGATTCCGATCATCATCGTCACCACCACCTACAGTGGCGTGGCCCCCGAGGACATCGAGAATCTGGTCACCTATGAGATCGAGAAGAAGTTGAAGAACCTCAGCGACGTGGACGAGATTACCTCGACGTCGACCGAGGGCATCTCGACCGTGGCCATCAAGTTTTTGCCGAATACGGACATCGACGACGCCCTGCAGAAGGTCCGCGACAAGGTTGACCAGGCCAAGCCCGAGATGCCCAGCGACATCGACGAGCCGGCGATCGCCGAGATCAACGTCTCGGAGTTCCCGATTATGTTGCTGAACATCCACGGCCCCGGCGGTCTGGTCATGCTCAAGGAGATCGCCGAGGACCTGCAGGACGACATCGAGAAGATCGACGGCGTCCTGGAGGCCCAGATCACCGGCGACCTGACGCGGCAGATTCGCGTCGAGGTCGATCCCTATCGTCTGGCGGCCTACCGCATTCCCGTCAGTGAGTTGTTCGCCCGCATTGCCGCCGAGAACAAGAATGTCTCGGGCGGCACCATCGACATGCCGGCCGCCAAGTACTCGGCCCGCGTCGAGGGCGAGTTCGCCGACCCGCGCGAGATCTACGATCTGATCGTCGATCCCCGGGGCGGCAAGCCGCTCTACCTCAGCGACGTGGCCGTCGTCCGCGACACCTTCGAGGACCGCCTGACCTACTCCCGTTTCGACGGCACCGAGAGCATCACCGTGGCCGTCGTCAAGCGGGCCGGGGCCAACATCGTTCGCATCGCCGACCAGGTCCGCGAGATCGTGCGGACCTACGAAGAGCGGCTGCCGGACGCTATTCGCATCGACGTCTCGAACGACCAGTCGGAGTTCGTCGACATGATGGTCGCCGACCTGGAGAACAACATGCTCTCCGGGCTGATCCTGGTGGTCATCGTGCTGATGGTCGTCATGGGTGTCCGCAACAGCGTCCTGGTGGCCCTGGCCATCCCGTTCTCGATGATGATCACGTTCGCGGCGCTGACGGCCCTCGGCATCACGATGAACATGATCGTTCTGTTCAGCCTGATCCTGGTCGTCGGCATGCTGGTCGACAACGCCATCGTCATCGTCGAGAATTGCTACCGCCACATGCAGGAGGGCGCGACGCGCGTCCGGGCGGCGATGAAGGCCACCAGCGAAGTCGCTTGGCCGGTCATCACCTCGACGCTGACCACCGTGGCGGCGTTCATGCCGCTGCTGTTCTGGCCCGACATCATCGGCGATTTCATGAGCTATCTGCCCAAGACGGTCATTATCGCCCTGACGGCGTCGCTCTTCGTGGCCATGGTCATCAACCCGACGCTCTGCGCGATTTTTCTGAGGATCAAGGGGAACACCGCGGCCGGCAATACGGACACTCCCATGCAGTCGAACCCGCTCGGCCGAGCTATTCTGAACGCCTATGAACGCATCCTGAGCGTGGCCATTGTCCCCGGCGTTCGCGGGCTGATCATCCTGGTCGGATTCGTCCTTCTCGTCATGGCCGTGATGGCGTTCAATGCCCTGAACGGCCAGGTCGAGTTCTTTCCCGAGGGCGATCCCCGGGTGGCGCGCATCAACATCGAACTGCCCGTCGGCACGCCCTTGGAAGTGACCAACGAGGTCGCGCGCGGCATCGAGGAGAAGGTTCTGGCCTACCGCTACACCGACGGGGCCGACCCCTGGCGCAACGTCAAGCACGTGACCACCGACGTCGGCAAGGGCGGCGGCGACATCTTCAGCGGCGGCGGAGGCATCGACTCGCACCTGGCCGTCATCTCGATTCAGTTCATCGATTACACGGACCGGAAGGTGAAGTCGCGGAACACGATCGAGAAGCTCCGCGAAGCCCTCGGCGGCATGGCCGGCGTGCAGGTGCAGGTGGTGGTCGAGGAAGAAGGGCCGCCGACCGGCAAACCCATCGAGATCGAGGTCAGCGGCGACGAGTACGACGTGCTGGTGCCGTTGTGTGAGAAGATCACCGGTATCGTCAAGTCCGTTCCCGGCGTGACCGATCTGGACGACGATTACGATCCCGGCAAGCCGGAGCTGCGCGTCGTCGTCGAGCGTCAGCGTGCCGCCCTGATGAACCTGAGCACTGGGACGATCGCCACGTCGCTCAAAGCCGCGATTAATGGCATCGAGGTCAGCAAGTACCGTGACGGCAACGACGACTATGACATCGTTGTGCGCCTGCCCGAACAGTACCGCAAACGGGTCAGTGACATCGAGGCCCTGACCATCGCCGGACCCGGCGGGCAGCCCGTGCCGCTCAGTGCCGTCGGCCATATCGAGTACACGTCGGGGCTGGCTTCGATTCGCCGGACTGACTTGCGACGGGCCATCACCATCACGGCCGACGTCATCAAGGGCTACAACAGTGACCAGGTGCTCGGCGAGGTCATGAAGGCCCTGAAGGGCGTGACCGACACGCTTCCGGCGGGCTACTTCGTCGCTTACCGCGGCGAGAAAGAGGACATGGACAAGAGCCAGGCGTTCCTGCTCAAGGCCGGCATCATCGCCCTGCTGGTCATCGCCATGATTCTCGTCAGTCAGTTCAACTCTGTCCTGTTGCCGGTGATCATCCTGCTGTCGGTCGTTCTGTCGTGGATCGGAGTCTTCTCCGGCCTGGCCGTCACGGGCAAGCCGTTCGGCGTCATCATGACGGGGCTGGGGATGATCTCCCTGGCAGGCATCGTCGTCAACAACGCGATCGTGCTGATCGACTACATCAACAAGCTTCGCGACCGCGGCCTGGAGGCCGTGCAGGCCGTCATCCAGGCCGGCCGCACCCGTCTGCGGCCGGTGATGCTGACGGCCATCACGACGGTCCTCGGGCTGGCGCCCATGGCCCTTGGCTGGAACGTCGACATCCGCGGCATGAGCTTCAACACCGACAGCGAGAGCAGCCTGTGGTGGGGGCCCATGGCCGTGGCGGTCATCTTCGGCCTCGCTGTCTCCACGCTGCTGACGTTGGTCGTTGTCCCCGCGGTCTACATCATGGTTGACGGCGTGCGGCAACGGTGGACCACCAAGCATCACGACGCCGCCCGCGACGCCTGAACGAACTGCATCGCGCCGGAATCAAGTCAAGGTTCGAGACTGTGAGACAGGTATTACTCGGCAACACCGGCCTGACGGTCAGTGCCGTCGGCTTCGGGGGCATTCCCATCGGTCGGCTGACCGACGAGCAGGCCGTCGAAGTCGTCACGGCAGCCATCGATGCTGGTGTGACGTTCTTCGATACGGCGTACTCCTATCCCGACAGCGAGCCGCGTATCGGCATGGCCTTGAGTCGCGTGGACCGCGAGCGGATCGTCGTGGCCAGTAAGGACGGATCGACCGATGGGCCCATGTTCGGCCGCCACGTGGAGGAGAGTCTTGCGCGGCTGGGCACGGAGTATCTGGACCTGCTGCAGTTCCACAACATGGCCGACCGCGAGAAGTGGGAGGCTGTGATGGCTCCGGGCGGTCCCTACGAGGTGGCCTGCCGCCTGCGCGACCGCGGCGTTGTGCGGCACATCGGTGTGACCAGTCACAGCGTGGAACTGGCTGCCGAGATGATCGACAGCGGCTGCTTCGAGACCGTTCAATTGCCGCTCAATTTCGTGGCCGACGAGGCCGCGTCGCTGGTGACCCACTGCGCCGAACTGGGCATCGGCTTCATCGGCATGAAGCCTTTCGCCGGCGGCATGATCGACCGCGCCGACCTGGCCCTGCGTTACCTCCAGCAATTCCCCACCATCGTGCCGATTCCCGGTATCGAGACGCTCGACGAACTGTCGCAGGTCATCCGCCTCTACGAAGAGCCGCGCGAGCCCACAGACGACGAGCGCCGCCGCATGGCGGAACTGAAGGCCGAGATCGGCAAGGTCTTCTGCCGAGCCTGCGGCTACTGCCAGCCGTGCCCCGAAGGCATCTCCATCCCGATGGTTCTCCGCGCCCGCACGCTGGCTTGGCGGATGCCCGAGGCGGTTGCCGCCCGGGCGCTGAGCCGCCACATGGCCCACGTCGACCGATGCACCGAATGCCGCCGATGTGTCGAGCGGTGCCCCTACGGTCTGGATGTCCCCGCGATGTTGCGCGAGAGCCGCGAGTGGTTCGACGAATGGCGAAAGACGGTCTGACCGCCCCTTCGACACCGCAGTGGTGTTTCACGACTGTCGCGGGGCGTGTAGCCCGGCCGCCCTCGGCCGGAGCGAACGCGTGTCCAAATTGCCAGCTTTCTCTCGGAGCGGAGGCCGCCATGACCGGACGCGAGAAAATTCTTGCCGCCCTGTCGCCGCAGGGCACCCGCCACACGCCAATCATCGTCTGCTACAGTGAAATCTTCATGCGTGACCAGTGGGAGAACGTCACGGACGTTCCCTGGTGGGGCATGCACTCGCAGGACATCGATATGGCGGTCCAGGTTCATCGCGACCTGCTGGCCGTCACTGGCGAGGACCGCGTGCGCCTCTGGATGAGCGCCCCGCGCGACGACCGGCGTCGCTATAGCATCGAAGGGATCGACGCAGAGCGTGCCAAGCGCATCGACACGGTGACCGGCGAGGTCGAGGAACTGCTGCGTCCGCCGCCCGGGGGTTTCGTCAGCCACGGTGACGAGGGCTGGTCACGCAATCGCGACTTCACGTCGCGCGAGCAGATCGACGAGGCCCTGCCGTTGCCTCCTGCCGAAACCGCCGAATCGTTGGCTGCCGACGGCCGCAGCGACAAGCCCAGACGCATGCTCGCGGAGTTCGGCGGCGAGAAGATGCCCTGGACGCAGTTGCCGTCGCCGTGGGATCCGCTGTTCAAGCTCTGGGGCTACGAGGGGCTGCTGATCGCTTGCGCCGAACAACCCGACCTGGTCGAGTACGCGTGCCGCCGCGTCGTTCAGTGCACGCTGAACCGCATGGCGACGTGGAAGGCTGCGGGCGTGGAACTGATCTGGATCGAGGAGGGGGCCAGCGACCAGATTTCGCCAGAGCAGCACCGGCGCCTGATCTTGCCGCACATGCAGGACCTGACCGCGGCCCTGCGCGAGGCTGGGCTGAAGAGCCTCTACTACTTCACGGGCAACCCAAACGACCGACTGGACGTTCTGCTCGCAAGTGGCGCCGACGCCCTGTCGCTGGAAGAGGGCAAGAAGGGCTACGCCATCGACCTCGGCGAAATCGTCCGCAAAGTCGACGGCCGCATGGCCCTGGTGGGCAACCTCGACGCCATGAGCCTGATGGAGCACGGCAGCGACGACGAGGTCCGAACGGCGGTCGCCCGGCAACTGGAGGCCGGCCGGATCAACGGCGGCCGTTTTCTGTTCGGTTACGGCAGCCCGATCACTCCAGGCACGCCCGTGGCCCGCGTCCGCATGGTGGCCGACACGGTCCACGAACTGGCTCCGTAGACTGCCAGGACGGCTGGCGGGCTCGGCCGAATGGGCCTTGCGGCCGGGGCAGAATTGGGTTAAACTAATGGATACTCGACCGTATGTTTGCGGCCGGGGCAGGGAAGCCGGTGCGAATCCGGCGCGAGGCCGTCACTGTGAGCGGCGACGGAGGTCACACCCATAGCCACTGGGCTCATCGAGTCCGGGAAGGCGTGACCCGAGGATGACCCGCAAGCCAGGAACCTGTCGTTGCGACCTTCACAGGACTCTGCGAGCCTGGACGCGTGAAGGGGCTTTCTTGCGACTCTCGATCGGCGCCCGATGAATCCGGGCCGCCGCTCGGCGTCATCGGATCGACCCTCGCATGCACGACAGGCGGGGGTTTTTCGTTGGCTTGTGCGTCAGATCAATGCCGGCTGTCATCACTGTCGCGTCGCGGCCGCGCGTTCACGACGGTCGAGTTGCTGATCGTCGTCTCCATCATCGCCGTCCTGCTCGCAGTCATGGTGCCGGCCCTGCGCTACGGTCGTGACATGGCCTTGGACGTCAAGTGCCGGGCCAACCTGCGAGTTCTCGGCACGGCTTGCCTGGCCTACGGAGCCGACTATCGCGGCCTCTATCCGCCGCTGGCCTGGTGGCGCGAACGGCCGGCGCGGTACTTCTGGGGCACCAACGAGAACCCGCCCGATTTCAGCCGCGGCCTGTTGCGGCCGTACATCGACGTCGATGCTGGGCAACCGGACGGTCTATACGATTGTCCCGCGCAGCCCGAGGGCAGCTACGTCCCGCAAGGCGCCGGCGGCGTGGCTACGACGACTTATGGCTACAACGGTTACTACCTTTCTCCGGCGGCCACGCCCGGCTGGGCCCAGTCGATCAAGCACCGCCCGTGGCGATCGCAGTACACGATCCAGGAGCCGGGCAAGGTCTTCATGTTCGCCGACACGCTGATGGTCTGGGGCGGACAGGTGGTGACCAACAACTGTCTGCTCGATCCGCCTTGGACCTTCTCCAGCGGTAAGTGGCGCAAGAACTCAAGCACAACGCTGTGCTTCCGCCACATGGGCCATGCCAATGTCTGTTTCGCCGACGGGCACGTCGACGCTGTGGAACCGACCGTCCTGACCAACGAGGAGCACATGGTCGGCTACGTCGGCGAGTCCAACGCCCCGCACTACGTTCCGGATTGGGAGAAGTGGTGAAGCGGTACGTGGCCCGCCGTCAGAACCCCCTTTTCTCCTCGTAGACCTTCTTGAGGGTTGGATCTTCGGTGCCGTCGGGCAGCACGTAATCGGGCGAGACGTAGCCTTCGCCTTCGAATCGCCGCTTTCTGACGCACCCGCGGCCGCCGTTGAGGCAATAGTCGTCGATCCATTTCCTGTCGAGCAATCCCGCGTCGAAGGCCCGTTTCATGCCCGAACTTCCATCGTACCATCTGCAGACCGTCATGACAGACTCCTTGTCTTCTGTTTCACCCTCTTGCTCAGGGTGCAACAGGAGCATTACACCATAGCCCCCGCTGCGCCCCTGCGACGGCCAAGGCAACCACTCAGGCCCAAGCCCGGTCTGTCCAACTTCTACGCAATCCTAGCCGCGTCCAAATCCTGCCGAAAGCTATTTCTCTGTGAAACGTTCCTTTCCAGCGGCTCCACACTTGCTTTGCCGGGTCGCGTAGGCAACGTCTGGCCACGGACTCGCGAAACGTGTAACCAAAGGCTTGACGCGGCGGGATTGTCGCGATAAGGTCTGCGCTCCGCATGGGGGCCGATGGTCGCCCCGCGGTGACCGATATCAGAAAGGAGACTACCAATGGCCGACCTCGTGACCCTTGGTGAAGCCATGATTCGCCTCAGCCCGCCGCACTTTCAGCGTCTGGAGCAGACGTCCGTGTTTGACGTCTGCGTCGGCGGTTCGGAAATGAACATTGCCGTGGCCGCACAGCGGATGGGCCTGTCGTCGGCCCTGGTGACGGCCGTACCCGACAATCCGATGGGCCGCATGATCATCAACAAGACCCGCGAGCACGGCGTGGACACGTCGTTCATCATCACCAAGCCCAAGACGCGGGCCGGCATCTATTACCTGGAGTTCGGGGCCAAGCCGCGCTCCAGCGCCGTGGTCTACGACCGGGCCAACTCGGCCATCGCCATGACCGGTGCAGGTGAACTGCCGTGGAAGGCAGCCTTCGCCGGAGCCAGGCATTTCCACACCGGCGGCATTACTCCAGGCCTGAGCGACGCTGCAGCCGCCGCGACCCTCGAAGGCCTGAAGGCCGCCAAGGCGGCCGGGCTGACCACGTCGTTCGACCTGAACTTCCGGGCTCGTCTCTGGACTGAGGAAAAGGCCCAGAAGGTGATCGAGCCGATGTGCGACTTGGTCGATATCATGATCACCACCGAGGAAGACACGTATCGCGTCTTCAAGATCAAGGGCGACAACTACGAAGAGGTAGCCCGCAAGCTGGCCGACAAGTTCGGCTTCAAGGCCGTGGCCGTGACCCTTCGCGAGAACCTGAGCGTCTGGCGGAATAACTGGTCGGCCATCGTTCTGGCCGGCGGCAAGATCTACGGCGCCCCGACGTACGACCTGGAGATCGTTGACCGCGTGGGCGCTGGTGACAGTTTTTCGGCCGGATTCCTAGCCGGCTGGCTCGAGAGCGGCGACTACAAGAAGGCGGTCGAAATGGGCGTGGCCCTGAGCGCCCTGAAACACTCGATTCCGGGCGACCTGAACTGGGCCACCCGCGACGAGGTGGACAAACTGATGGCCGGCGGCGGCAGCCTGCGTATTGCCCGCTGATCCGTCAGAGCCACAGTGGCGAGGCAATAGTTGGAATGTGAAAGGGCGTAGCCGAACCGGTTGCGCCCTTGCCTTTTGCGCCATGTTCCCCAGTGTTACCGGAATCCGTGGATAACCTGTGCAAAAACAGGCTTTGGCCCTGTTGCGGACTAGCAAACCTGATGCCGGATTGTCCTGGCGGGATCCTCACCTGTCTGGTAGTGTTCGCGTAGGTTGTGTTTGCGCAATGTGTTAAGTCGTGTCAAGAATTTGTGAGGCTGCCTTTGAGGTGATTCCGACTCCCTCACCCCTTGCGACGTCCAGTGCAGGCCAGAATTGTCAAGCGATTGTGAATAACCCCTTGACTTGAGGGCATCCTCGCCCCGTGGGCAGCCACAATAAGTATTGGTTCTGGCCGGACGCATGGCTGGCATTCTCGCCGATTCACCGTGTTCTCGGGGTCACTCTCCCGGCAGCATTTCGCTGTGATGGTCGCGGTACCAGCGGATGGTTTTGCGGAGGCTCTCACGCGGCGGCTCGACCGGGGCGTAGCCCAGAACGGTGCGGGCCTTGGCGATGTTGAAGGTCATCGGCGTAGTCATGAACTTCATCTGGAAGCGGTTCAGGATCGGGCGTTTCTTGCGGACCTTGCCCAGCCACTCGACCAACGGCAAAAGCATCTTGGCCACGGGCACGGGTACGCAGGTGGTCGGTTTGCGGTACCCCATTTCCTCGCAAGCCATCTCGACCAGTTCGCGGCGGGTCACCGACTCGCCGTCGGTTATCATGAAGACCTGTCCCTCGGTGCCGTCCTTGGCGGCCGCCAGCACCAGGGCCTCGACCAGATTGCGGACGAAGACGAGGGTCAGCGGCTGGTTGCCATCACCGATGAACTTGAAGCGGCCGGACTTCAGAGCCTCGAAGACGCGCGGGAAGAATTGGTGGTCGCGCGGGCCGTAGATGTACGGCGGCCGACAGATGACCACGGGCACGCCGTGTTCGCGGGCATACTTCATGGCCATCTCGAAGGCCAGGATCTTTGTATAGTTGTAGTTGTCGCCGGTGTGGACCATGGGGGCGGTCTCGTCGAAATTGATCTGCGGCCCCATGCCCAGGACGACCATGCTGCCGACCATCACGAACCGTCGCAATGTCGGCAGGTTGCGGCAGGCCTCCAGCAGGTTCCGCACACCCTCGACGTTCACTCGGACCATGGCCTCGCGCGAGGCCCAGTCGTCAACCATGGCCGCACAATGGAACACCAGGGCCGCGCCGCCGATCAGTTCGCGGAGTTTCGCCGGCTCGTCGGTCACGTCGCCCAGGACCAGTTCGACGCCCAACTGTTCCAGCATCTCGATTTTGCTACTGGCGCGGACCAGGCAACGAACGTGCAGTCCGTCGGCCACGAGACGCTCCACCAAGTGCGATCCGACCAGCCCCGTGGCCCCGGTGACGAATGCGGTGGTCCTGCCGTTGTTGTTCACGTCTTGCTCCGGACTGTCCTGTTGGCTATGGCCACCGTTCGAGAGCGACCGCGCCGTGCCCCGGCATTCTAGGGCCAGAGTTCGAGGGGTCAAGTGCAATCCGCGACCGGGCTACGGCCGGCATCTGTTACCCCCGGACCGGCGTCTGTCTTGCCTGCCCGTTGCCTTGACCGCAACCGCAGGGTTATCATTGCCGTATGGAAACCAGTGAGAAGAACGTCCCGGTCGGTACGCTTCCGCGGGCGATACTTCAACTCGCCAGATTCTCGCTGTTTCTGGCTATCACCTTGTTCCTGCCGGGTGGAATCGCTTGGCGGGCCGGGTGGCTCTTCTTCGCCGTCCTTATTACTCTCACGGTCCTCTCTTCCATGTATCTTTGGCGAGTGAATCCGGACATCTTCGTGGCCCGAAACAAGATTCACAAAGGTACCAAGCGATGGGACAAGGTGATACTGGTTCTTTTTTCGGGCTCATTTCTCGGCGTCTTCGTGGTGGCGGGGCTTGATGCGCGGTGCGGCTGGTCCTCCATCCCGCTCTGGCTGATGGGGCTCGGCTATCTCCCGATTACACTCGGGATGGTCGCTTCCGACTGGGCGTGTGCCGTCAACCAATTTGCTGAGCGTTCGGTGCGCATCCAGTCGGACCGCGGGCACAAGGTCATCGACGCCGGTCCCTACGCCATCGTGCGGCACCCTCTCTATCTTGCCTGTATTTTTCTGCTCGGCGGCGCGCCTTTGTCGCTGCGATCCTACTGGGCCTTCATTCCGGTGGCAGCCGGTATCGTGGTGCTCGTTGTTCGCACCGTCCTGGAAGACCGCACGCTTCAGGATGAACTCGACGGGTACAAGGACTACGCCTCTCGGGTCCGCTACCGTCTGATCCCCGGCATCTGGTAGAGGCCTTCGGGTTCCGCCCCGGCCCATCGCGTTTGCGGCTCTGTGGTCCGCAGGCCATTTTTCTTGAACGGTCCTACGGCGGGTGATAGGCTGGTTCATCCATCAACTCGACCGACCGCATTTCAGGAGTGCTGCTCATGGCAGCGGACAGATACACCCGACTTCTCGGTCTGCCCGCGGAACCTCGACCCGTCGACCACTACGCGTTGCTCGGATTGCCGGGCTTAGCGGGCGACATCGAGACGATTCGTCGGCAGGCTCGCGACGTTCTCAACCGCTTGGCCGCACACGTGGGCGGCCCCGATAACGACGAGGCCGTCGCCTTGGTCGCCGAGATCGGCCAGGCCATCCGTGTGCTGACCGATCCCGAGCAGCGTGAACAGTACAACCAGCCGCTCTACGACCGCAAGTGGCCCGAGTTCGTCGCCTTGGCCGAACGGTTTGTCGATCCGAGTCGCGGCCTGTCCAGTGCGGCCCGGGTTTGTTGGGCCGAGGCCGGCTTGGCCATGGGCCTTCCTTGGCGGCGGATTCGCGAGCACATTGATGCCGCGGCGGCATGCGGCGACGCCTCCACAACCGTTCCGTCCGGACTCACGTCACCTGATCGTTCGCTGGAGCAGGGCGACGCGGAGTTGCGGTGTCTGGCTCTTGGTGCGGCCATAGCGGGCGTCACTCCAGACACTCGCGCCTGGCTGCTCGGCGAAGGCGCGAGCCTCGGTCTGCCGCAGGACGTGTCCGCGGTGATTATTCGCGATGCGACGGTTGCGGCCGCAGACGATTGCTGTCTGCCTGTGGGCGACAGCGCCGCATGCGAGCAACGCCGGGAAGCTTTCGAGCGGGTTGTCCACGGAGCGATGCTCGACGGCGTGTTGCGGCAGCAAACCGAGTCGCGGCTCGTGGCCCTGGCTGAACGCGGCGGCCTCTCTCACGATGACATCACGCGGGCCATCGAGAACCAGTTGCAGCGCAACCACGCTGTCCGTCGGAGGACGGACCTGCGATCCGCCAGACCGCTGACGCCGTTTCCCAGCGACCGCTTTCCCGGCACTCCCGCCTTCGAGGCCCAAACGGCCGTCCAGCCAACGCCGGACAGGCAAGCGGGATTGCGGCGGGTTGTTGTCGTGACATTGATTGGCGTCATCGTGGTTGGCTTGGCCGCAGTGATCCTCTACGTGCTGAAACCCGACCTGTTCGGCAGACACGACGCCCGGACGCCGCCTTCTGCGTCCGCGTCGGCGCAGGACGACCTGCTTGCCGCGCGGCGGCAGGCCGTTCTGGCTTCGATCAGCGACGTCAACGAACTGGCCCGGGCTCGCACGGCCCTGAGCGGTTCGGCCTCAGCGACCCAGCGTCTTCAAGCTGTCAAGGCTCTGGATCCCGAGGGCAGCGAGCCCTGGCTCGTCGAACTTCTGGGACTTGTCATGCTGGGTGACAAGCAGGTCGACGTGCGGTTGGCGGCCGTCGAGCGGTTGAACGGTCTGGACTCCCCGGCCTCGCGTGCCGTCATGGCCGGAGCCATTGAACCCGGACAGCCTGTCGAGGTCGTGGCCCGCGTCGCGACCCTGCTGGCCCGGCGGCGCGACGCCGAAGTGGCTCGGCGATTGCTCGGCCCCCTGACGTCCGCCGACAACGCCACGAGCCGTGCGGCCGCACGATGCCTTGCCGACATGACTGGTCTGGAGCTGGCCACGGGTATGCCGAAGACTTCGGAAGACCGCGATCGGTATGGCGCGTTGGTAGCACGCTGGGTTGCCGCCGGAGGACCGCAGCCCGGAACGCTGTGGGACGAACTGCCTTCGAGTGCCGACATTCTGGCCATGCAGGGCGATGCCGCCGGGAGTCCGCGAGGCGAGATGCTGTTGCGGCTGGTCAGGCAGGGCGAGCGTGGGAACCGTCAGGCCTGGGATCGGCTGGTGGAGATTGTGCCAAGAGAACCGTCCGCGATGATTCGCAATGCCCTTGCCGCTGAGCTTGGCGACGCGGACGCCGACGAGGCTGCACTGCTCGACGTGCTTCTGCTGGCCGATGTGGATGACCGACAGGCCGACACGCTGCTTGCGTCCCTGGTGTCACGAGCCGAGGCGGCGAGCAAGGCCGCGCCGCCGGACCTATCGGGGCAGGGCAGGCTCGGTCGCCTGTTCCGCGCAAACGAGTTGCGGCAATGGTACAAGAACCAATGGCCCGAGACGGCGGCGCGATACGCCGACGCCATGCAGCCATTGTCATCGGAAGCTATCTTTGAGGCGGCCGTTGCACGGATGAACGCCGCCGCCTCGCCGGTGCAGCCGGACGAAGTGACCCAACTGGTCCGGGCTACGGGCTCAGGTGACTTCGTGGCCGCCAGCCTGCTCATGGTTCTGCTGCGACGCGATGCCGCAGGGCAGGCGTGCCCGCATCGCGACAACGTCCTGACCGTTCTGGCCGCCGTGCCGACGAGGCAGGCATGGTTCTTCCTTGTCAACGAATTGCCCCGGGCCGAAGCGCTGCCGTTCGATGTCGAGGAGGCGCTGTTGAACGGAGCGCTCAAGGACGCCATAATTCGTCAGCCCCTCTACGACCGGTCGTCGTTCGGGCGTTACCTTGCCTGGCACTACGCCATGCGTCTCGGCATTGCTCATGCCGATCGCCTTCAAAACACGCCGTTCCTCCGCAGCCGCATCATGTCCGAAGCCATGCTACCCGTCCTTGTTCCCGACAGACCGCCGATTGACATGGCCGAGATGGTCACGGAAGCCGTGCGGCTCTATGCGTTGCTGGACGATGGTGCGAAGGTGGCCGCTATCGAGACTCTCCGCGAGCGCGCCGCCGCGGGCGACGAGATTGCCGCCGCTGTGACCAGGCAATTGACGCAGCCATGAGTTGTTGCTGTTTCGTTTTCGCGGCAGTGCCGCAGCGTTGACGCCCCGCGGTACTCGCCCGCGGACTGCGGGGGTTCGTTTTTGATAGACTTGGCTCCGGGGGCCAACTATAATCGATTTCGAGGCGGTCTGGATACGGACCGCTGTTTCGTTCTAGGGCACGCGCCTATGAAGGAACGGCTATGTCCACGTTGCTGGCGCTGGTGGTGCAAGACCCGGTTCCGGGTCAGGTCTTCACGCACCTGGTCGGCCGCTTGACGGCTGACGAGGCGGCGAAGATCTACCGCGCCTCCGTCATGGACATGTGCCATGCCTATGCGGGATTGAACGTTCGCACGCGGCTGCTGCTGTACGGTCCCCGCGGGTCGCGCAAGCGGGTCAGCCTGATGGGCTCGAAGCAGTGGCGACTTGTCGAGCGCAAGGGTCCTGACCGCGGCGAGACGCTGATCGACCTAGCCGAACGGGCCTTCCGTGGCGGGCACCGCCGTGTGCTGGCCCTGTGGCCCACGGCGGCCACCTTGCCGCACGAGTTTGTTGTCCGGGCCTTCGATGATCTGCTGGTCGACGACGTGGTCGTCGGCCCGACGGTTGACGGCAACGTCTATGCCGTGGGTTTCTCGGTTGACATGCCGCACGTGTTCCAGGGCTTCGACTGGGACGACCGGGCGACGGTCTTCGACCGGCTGATCAGCCGCGCCGAGCGGCTCAACCTGGTGATGGGCTTAATGCCGCACTGGTATGGCATCGACGCCCCGGCGTCGTTCGACGTCCTGGTCAGCCACCTGCGGGCCCAGTTGGTGGCCGACGGTCACACAGTGACGCCGCGGTTGGCCGAAACGGTCAACGGTATGCTCAAGAGTCGCAAGCCGGGCGCTGCCGGCGGCGCGTAAGATTTCCTGTCGGGGCACGGTGAGTCGTGTCCGCAATCACGCAAGGCGACACGGGTCGTCACAGGCATGAGGGGTTGACGGAGTTGCAGGCATGAGTCAGCCAACCAACCAGGACAAGCGGTCGAAGATTCTTGTGGCCGATGACAACGTGCAGAACTGCGAGTTGCTCCAGGCCTACTTGGACGACCTCGAGTGCGACGTGGCAGTGGCCTACGACGGTCAGGAGACGCTCGATAAGGTGGCGTCGGAGAATCCGGACCTGATCCTGCTGGACATCATGATGCCCAAGGTCAGTGGCTTTGAAATCTGCCGCAAACTGAAGTCCGACGAGAAGACGCAGGACATTCCGATCGTCATGGTGACGGCTCTGACCGAGACGGGCGACATCGAGCGGGCGGTGGAGGCCGGCACGGACGATTTCCTCAGCAAGCCGATCAGCAAGCTGGAACTGTTGACGCGGGTGCGGAGCCTGCTTCGCGTGCGCCATCTGAAGAGCGAACTCGAGCGGACATTGGCCTACCTCAGTGAAGTCGAGGCCGGCGAAGGGGACGAGCAGTAAGATGCCCCGCCGTCGTGCCCGGCCCAGCGCGACCGGAACCATGGAATCCCAGGACGTCGTCGCACAACTGCGCAGCCATCGTAACCAAATTGTCGCTGCCCTGAGCGACCTCGTGGCCGCCCGGACCGTCAACCCGCCGGGCGACGAGCACCTTGCCGCCGCGGTGGTCGAAGCATTTTTCCGTCGTTGCGGCATTCCCTACGAAAAACTGGAGAAGGCCGAGGGACGCACCAACATCATCGGCCGCGTGGGCACGGGCCGTCCGCGCGTGGCCGTTGTCTGCCACCTGGACACGGTGCCTGCCGGTGACGGCTGGACGACCGATCCATTCAAGGCCATGGTCCGCAAGGGCCGCGTGCATGGCCGCGGCGTCAAGGACAACAAAGGGCCGATGGCCTCGTCCATGGCGGCCGTCGAATTGCTCAAGGAGCACGAGGACGAATTGGCCGGGCAGGTCGTCCTGATCGGGGCCGCTGACGAAGAGCGCGGCAGCGAGTTCGGCACGCGGTTTTTGCTGAAGCGGCCGGAGTTCCGCAAACTCGACGCGGCGATCATTCCCGACGCCGGCGACCACATGCTCTCGATCGACGTGGCCGAGAAGGGCATGCTCTTTCTGAGGGTTATATGCCACGGTCGCCAGGCCCATGGCTCGATGCCCGAGGCCGGATCAAGCGCCATCTATCCGATGGCCGAACTAGCCCTGTGGCTGCGCAAGTGGCACATGCCGGGCGGTACGAACGACCTGTTCAGTCCGCCGGGACCGACGAAGAATGTCGGCGTCATCACGGGCGGCGCGGCCGTCAACATGGTGCCGGGCAAGTGCGAAATGCACGTTGACATGCGCTACCTGCCGGGTACAGAGCGCGACGAGTTGCTTGCGGCCGTGTGCAATGTGATCGACCGTCTGGAACAGAAGTACCGCGGGGCCATTTTCGAAATCGAGGTGCTGACCGAGGAGGTGCCGACACAGGTCTCGACCGACTCGGACGTCTACCGGGCCTTGTCCTCGGCCGTACAATGTGTAACGGGGCAACAGCCGCGCCCCTTTGGTATGGGCGGCGTGACCGTGGCCAAGCATTTTGTGGCCGCGGGCATTCCGGCCGTGGGCATCTGTCCCGGCGACCCGGGCACCGAGCACGTAGCCAATGAGTCGATCGTCGTGGACGAATTGGTGGACTTTGCCGCCGTGATGGCGATTTGCCTGCTGAAACTCGTGGGGAGACAATGATGCAAACTCTGCACAATCGGTGGTTGATCGTTGCGTTGACTTTAGTCGCAATTGGTGTCTGGGCGGCATCGGCCGTGCGAGCCGCAGGCGACGCGACCGTCGGAGCGGGCGACCTCGTGGCTCAGGAGGCCCAGGGCGTCCGCATCAAGCGGCTTGATAACGGCCTGGTCGTTATCACCAAGGAGAACCACGCTGCTCCCGTGGCCAGTGTCTACGTCATGGTTCGGGCCGGCGGCATTCTGGAGGGAGAGTACCTGGGCGCCGGCATCAGCCACCTGACCGAACATTTGGTCAGTGGCGGCACGACGACCACGCGGAGCGAGGACGAGATTCAGAAGGCCATCTCCGACATCGGGGCGATGACCAACGCCTACACCAGCAGCGACCGGACGGTCTACTTCATCCGCACTGTGCCTGAGCACATCGACACAGCGATCGACCTGCTGTCTGACAACATCATGAACGCGGCAATTCCACAGGCGGAATTCGACCGCGAGTTCGAGGTTGTGCAGCGAGAGATTCTGACCGGCGAATCGGAGCCGGATCGGCAGTTGTACTACCTGCAGAGCGAACTGATGTTCCCTGACATGCCGCAGGGTATGCGTACCATCGGCTATTACAAGAACATCCAGAAGCTGACCCGCGACGATGTGGTCAAGTACTACAAGTCGCGCTACGTGCCGTCGAACGCCGTCGTTGTCGTGGCGGGTGACGTGGACGGTGCCACCATGCTGGCGCGGATCGAGAAGGCGTTCGCCTCGTGGGACGGGCCGCACGTTCAGCCTGTGGTCCTGCCTGAGCCCGTTCCGCCTGTGGCCGACCTCGTGGGCGTCAAGGAGATAGACACCAAGCTGGCCCAGGTGATGGTCTGTTACCACAGTTGCCGCCTGAGCGATCCCGACCTTTACCCGCTGGACGTTCTGGCGAGCATTCTGGGCGACGGCGACAGCAGTCGTCTGGCGGCCGATCTGAAGACCAAACGCAACCTGGTCTACGGCATCAGCGCCTCGAACTACACGCCGCAATGGCCCGGCGGCGAGTTTGTCGTCTCGTTCACTTGCGACGACGACAAGGTGGACGCTGTTCGCGAGGCTGTGGCCGAGCATCTGGCCGCCGTCTGCAGCGCGCCGCCCAGCGAGGAAGAGTTGCGGAAGGTCAAGACGCAGGTCGTGGCCAATCACCTGATGCAAAACCGCACGGCCGACGCCCAGGCCTCGAGCCTGGCCTCAGACCAGTTGCACCTGGGCGATCCGTTCTTCTCGGCCCGCTACGTGCAGAACATCCAGTCCGTGACGGCCGACCAGGTGCAGCGTGTGGCCAGGAAGTACCTGGAGGGCACGAGGAGCATCACGGCCATCGTGCGGCCCAAGCAGGCCGGCGACGAAACCCAGGCCAGGGCGGCTGCAAGCTTGAAGCCCACGACGATTCGCAAGGTGCTTCCGGTCAGTGGCCTGACGCTGCTGATCTATCGTACCCCGGGCCAACCGGCGGTCAGCATGATCGCCGCGATGAAGGCCGGCCAGAGTTTCGAGACGGACGAGGATGCCGGGATGTCGGCGATGATTGCCCAGTACCTGACTCGCGGCACGACGACGCGCAGCGAGCAGCAGATTGCCGAGTTCTACGACGGCATCGGCGGCCGCATCGATGCCGATAGCGGGTGGAGCTCGGTCTATGTGGAATCGATCGTACTGAAATCGGACTTCGAGAAGGCCCTGGACGTTTTTGCCGACGTCGTGCTCAACCCGGCTTTCTCCGCGGATCTGCTTGAGTCCACCCGGCAGCGGCAACTGGCCGGATTGCGAAGCACTCAGAGCGATCCTGTGGGCGAATGCATGCTCTACTTTGGCCAGGAGTTCTACACCGACAGTCCATACCGCTTCCCGCAGATGGGATCCGAGGAGAGCATCGCGCGGCTGTCGGTTGAGACGCTGAAGGCTTTCTACGAGAAGGCCCGTTGCGGCAAGAACATGGTTCTGGCGGTGGCCGGCGACGTGGACCCGGCCGCGGTCGAGGAGCTTGTCGCCAAGGCGTTCGCTTCGCTGAATGCGGGCGAGCCGCTCAAGCCATCGCAGAGTGTGGCTCGGCGCGAGGCGCCCGACACCGAGGTCCACGTTCGCCAGACCGACAAGGCCGGCACGGTGATTATGGTCGGCTATGGCGGCCCGGATATGTACGAGACGGACGACCGTATTGTCATGGACGTTTTCGACACGGTCAGCTCGGGGTACTACATGCCGCGCGGCTGGCTGCACGGAACACTGCGAGGTCAGTCGCTGGTCTACGTGGTTCATTTCTTCGGGCGGGCCGGCCTGCTGCCGGGCAGCTACCAGGCCTACGCCCTCTGCCAGCCGGACAACGCGACGAAGGTGGCGCGGCTGATGGAAGACCTGCTCTATTCGGGCCGCGACTACGAGTACACTGAGGACGATCTGCGGCAGGCCAAGTCGACCATCCTGAGCAGCCGCCAGATGCGGCGTCAACTGCCCGAGCAGGTGGCTCTGATGATGACCCTCGACGAACTGTACGGATTGGGGTATGATTTTGAAGAGGAGTATGCCGAGCGTCTGCAGGCCGTGACGGCCGACGACGTGCGGCGCGTCGTCAACAAGTACATCGACAAGGCGGTCATCTGCATCACCACGCCGAAACCGGACGCGGTGGACGTCGAGATGCTCCGCAAACCGTACGACGCTGAGTTGCTGAAAGCCATGCGCGGCACCGTGCCGGCGGAGCTTCCCGTGCGGCGTGAGCACATGCCGCCGCAGTAGAACGAGGAGGACGTGTTGGACAGCTATCTGGATCGGCCGCTGAGAGACTATCTGGACGATGCCGCGGCAAACAAGGCGACGCCGGGCGGCGGCAGTGTGGCGGCCCTGGCCGGCGCCCTGGCGACGACCATGGCCTCGATGGCCGCGAACTTCACGACGGGCAAGGAGAAGTACAAGGACGTTGAGCCGCGGATTCAGGCCGACCTGGTCCTGCTGGCGGAGGCCCGGGGGAAGTTCGTCGAGCTGATGCACGCGGACATGGATGCCTACTCGGCGGTGATGGACGCCTACCGGCTGCCCAAGGCGACCGACGATGAGAAAGCGGCACGGGCCGAGGCCATTCAGAAGGCTCTGGCCGCCTCAATGCAGGTGCCCCTGGCGGCGACGCGACTGGCCGAGCAGGTGCTGGAAGCAGCTGTCGAACTGGCCAACATCGCCAATGCGAACCTGCTCAGCGACGTGGCGGTGGCGGCTGTGCTGGCCGAGGCCGCCTTCGCCGCGAGCCGGGTCAACGTCGAGGTCAATCTGGGTGGTATCGAGGATGCGGCCGTGGTGGCTGCGACCACGAAGGAACTGGACGAGCGTCAAGACACGGTCGGTGAGCTGCGGCAGGAGTGCCTGGAGGCGATCAAGGCTCGTCGCGGTTAGGGCTCACAGGCAGGTCTGGTGGGCGATGTCGCGAGACGATGAGGACATTCTCGATCTGAGCGACGATGCGGCTCGGTTGCTCAAGGGCGGCAAACCGCCGGCCTCGGAGGGCCGCGGGCCGCAGCGACCGTGGATCAGCGTTCATTTTGAGTGCTGTAACACGTACGCCCGGATTTACCGCAATGCCGCCGGGACGGCCTATGTCGGCTGGTGTCCGAAATGTGCCGCCAAGGTCACGGTCCGAGTCGGACCGGGCGGTACGAGCACGCGATTCTTCCGCGCCCGCTGAGTGCTGGGCGATTCTGATCGAGCAGTTGAGGAACCATGACACAGGAATACCACATCGAATCGGGCCGTCGCGTGTGCAAGCATTGCGGCCGCGAGTTCCAGCCGCAGGAGGAGTTCGTCTCGGCGCTCTACGAGGTCGAGACGTCGCAGGAGCACCCTCACGGCCTGTCGCGGCTGGACTTCTGTATGGACCATTGGCCGGGCGAGCGCGTCGAGCGGCTGGCGTTCTGGCGAACGCGACTGCCCGAGCCTGAGGAGCCCAAGAAGAAACGAATCGTCATCGATGACGAGCGGCTGCTGGAAGTCTTCTTTCGCCTGGGCGACACCGAGGACGAGTCGCGGCTGGATTTCCGCTACGTTATCGGGCTGATGCTCATTCGCAAACGCCGCCTGAAAATGGAAGGCACTCGCCGCCGCGGCAACCGCAGCTACATGCTCGTCCGCAAGTCGCGCACCAAGCAGACTCACGAACTGATGGACCGCCAGTTGAGCGACGAGGCTGTCATCGCCGTCAGCGAAGAGATCGGCACGCTGCTCGACCTGATCGACAACGGCAACGAAGAGGAGCGATCCAGTGACGAGTCGTGACCGGCGCAGTCCTGTTCGCTGCTTCCTCGTGGCATTCGCGACGGCGTGCAGCGTGTTGTTGGCCGGATGCGAACCCAAACCGCCACAGCAGGAATTCCTGTCGCGACACACGTTGCTCGCCGATTACAATGCTCGCGCCGAGGCCATCACGCGGCTGTGGTCCCGTTGTCACATTGATGTCGACATGCCGAAATCCAGCGGCGATCCGGCGGCGACGAAGGCGGCTGGGCGCGAGACCTATTCGGCCGACGGCCATTTCATCTTCGCCAAACCGCGGAACCTGATCCTGCAGGGCAAGGTCCCGTTTGTCGGAGCCGTCTTCGGGCTGCACTCGAACCAGGACGAGTACTGGTTCTGGGTCAAGCCCGGGCAGTCGTGTGAGTGGAAGGGACACCACGGCGGGGCAGGGCAGGACCGGTTGTTCCTGCGGCCCGACCGTCTGTTGGAAACCCTGGGCATGTTCGCTGTGCCGGCCGACGGCCGCGCGGTGTTCCGCCGCGATGCCGAGACCGATGTCATCCAGGTGCTGGCCGAGTCTCCCTTGCCGCCCGAGGCCAACAGCGGCTTCTCGTCGCTCTACGTGGTCCAGGAGATTCATCTCGATCGTCTCAAACACGACCCCGTCTCGGTGCGGCTGCTGAGCCCGTCGGGCGAACCGCTGGTTGTCAGCCAGTTGTCCGGCTATCGGGAGGTGGATGGGCAGCGCATTCCAGGCACCATGATCTTCCGATTCCTGCACCTGGGCCAAGTCCGCAACGAGACCGTCGTCACGCTGAAGTTCAAAGACATCACGCTGACCAAGGACCTCAGCGAAGCCGCCTTCGCCTACCGCACTCCGCCGGTTGACCGCCACGTGGACGTCGACAGCGACGAACCCTGATAGGGCCGCCGCAGTCCCAATGGACAGAACGAGCCCCGGCAGCCGCCTGAACCTTGCATTTGCCGCCCCGTATCGCTACACTCGCATCCGTTTGGCGGTTCCCGAAACAGGCGCAGACCATAAGCTATGACGTTTCTTGCACCACTATTCGCCTTGGCGGCCCTGGCGGCCGTGCCCATCGTGCTGCTCTATCTCTTGAAGATGAAGCGGCAGGAGAGGGTCATCCCCTCGACTATCCTGTGGCAAGAGACCATCAAGGACATCGAGGCCAATGTGCCGTTCCAGCGGCTGCGGGCCAATCTGCTGCTGATCCTGCAGATGCTGATTCTGGCCTTGCTCGTGGTGGCCCTGATGCGACCGGCTATGCCGTCGACCTATCGCCTGGCCGATCGCAATGTCCTGGTCATCGACGTCTCGGCTTCGATGCTGGCCACCGACGGCCCCGGCGGCACAACGCGATTCGAGCGGGCTCGCGTTCTGGCTGACGACCTGATCGACGGTCTCGAAGACGGCCAGCGGATGATGATCCTGGCCGGTGACCAGATGGTCACGGACGGTTTCCTTGAGCAGAAGAGTCTGTTGCGTCGAGCCCTCAGCCGCATCGAACCGCTGGAGGCTGAATCCAATGTGACCGCGGGACTACAACTGGCCCAGACGGCCCTGACCGTCGGCCAGTCGGGCGAGTCTGGCGGTGGCGAAGGGCAGAGCGACGATGCGGCAGACGATGCCGCTGCGGGCCTTCAGGGTCGCGTCTACCTGGTCAGCGACGGGGCCGGTCTCGAGTTGTCGGGCGACCTGCACAGTCTGGCCGACGATCTGACCTATCTGACCGTCGGAGCCGGGGGCGACAATGCGGCCATCACCGGTCTGCAATTCGACCGGCCGAGTCACCAGGGCGACGCCGGGCAGCTCTTTGTCAGCGTGGCCAACTTCTCGCAGGGCGAGCGGACACTGCTGGTCTCGCTGCTGCGCCGCGGCGAACTGTCGCCGATCGACGCCCGCGAATTGACGCTTGTCGCCGGGCAATCGTCTGGGGTAACCTTCGATCGCGATTTCGTCCCGGGCGACTACGAGGTGGTCCTCGACGGGCAGGATTCCCTGGCGCTCGACGATCGGGCCTGCGTCGTCATCGGTCCCAACCGGTCGCTGAAGGTGCTCCTGGTGTCCGCTGGCCAGTCACCGGTCGAGCGGTTTCTTGCGGCCGCGGATTGTACGGCTCTGCACGTCACGCCTGAGAAGTACGATCCGTCCGACGCGACCATCGACCTCTACTTGTTCGAAGGCTTCGTGCCCGAGGTGCTGCCGCCGGACCGGACGCTCATAGTGTTCGCTCCGGAGCGCGGCTTCGAGGCTTTCCGGCCGCTCGGCGTGCTGGAGCATCCGCGAATCCTCGACTGGCAGCGCGACGATCCGGTGATGCGATTCGTGAACTTTGCCGACGTTCGCCTGGCGCCGCAGAGCGCTCTGGCCTTCGAGCCCGACCCGCGAATCGTGCCGCTGGTCTGGTCCGAGGACACGACACTGATCGGCTACGAGCAGCACGCGGGCGTGCGGCACTACTGCGTGGGTTTCCGTATCGACCGCAGCACGTGGCCCGGCAAGGTCGGATTCGTGCTGATGATGAGCAACCTCCTGGAAGAGGCCCGCCGCACGCAGCGATTGGGGCAGGCCCTGGTCGGGCAGAGCGGCCGGCTCTGGTCGTTCGGATCGGCGCCCCAGGGAACGACGATTCGCGTTGAACGCCCCGACGGGGCCGCCGTGGAGGTGACTGCCGAACAGGGCGTAGCCGATCTGCAGGACACCCGGCGTGTCGGTTTCTATCGGGCGTCGCTGCCTGACGGGCCGCTGGATTTCGCCATGAACCTGGTCAGTCTTCGCGAGTCGAACATTGCGCCGCAGACCAGGTTGCGGGGCCTGGCCGGGGAAGCAATCGTCGGCCGCGCCGACCTGGCTGGCGGCACCGAAGAAATCTGGTTCTGGGTGACCCTGGTGGCACTGGCGGCGATGGTGGCCGAATGGTATGTTTATCATCGGCGGATCGCCTGACAATGGGAAGGAGTACTGGATGCAACTGGGCGAGTTCCAGAAGCTGATCGAGGACATCTACTATGAGCGCGACCACGGTCGCGGTCTGGGCGGGACGTTCCTCTGGTTTATCGAGGAAGTGGGCGAACTGGCCACGGCGCTGCGAGAGGGGGACGAAGCCTCGAAACGCGAGGAGTTCGCCGACTGTCTGGCGTGGCTGACGACGTTGGCCAGTCTGTCGGGCATCCGTATGGAGGACGCCGTGCAGAAGTACGCCGGCGGATGCCCGCGCTGCGGCGGCACGCCGTGCGATTGCCCGACGAAGCCGTGAAGCGGTTGTCGAGTCGGCGGCCCGGCGGGTCGCAGAGGTCTGGGAGACGGTGCGATGAAAGGAAAACTCTGGATCGTAGTCGGCGTCGCGGTGGTCCTGGTTGGTGCGGCGGCGCTGGCTTGGTACCTGATGCAGCCGAAGTCGGCCGAGCAGCAGTACCGCCAGGCCCAGCAGGCCGAAATCAAACTCCAGGCCGAGGCGGCCGAATTGACGGAAGAGCAACTGGCCGAACGACGCACGGAAATCATCCGAGAGTACGAGAAGGTCTGGACCGATTTCCCCGACGACGGCTACCACGACGATGCTCGCCAGCGGGTGGCGGAGATCTACGACGAGTTTCTGAAGGACAAGACGGCGGCCCTGGATCGCTACAGAGAACTGCTCGAAAAGCATCCCGACAGCGACAAGGCCGAGGCTGTCGTGCATCGCATGGCCGAACTCTGCGAGGAGTTGGGGCTGGCCGAGAAGGACGACCGCGAGGCGGCGCTGAAACTGTTCAGGGAGGCCGTCGACCTGCGTGAGAAGTTCATCGAGCAGCATCCCGACAGCCCGCGCGTCGAGGAGGACCTGATTCACATCGTGCGACTGTGGCAGGACCAGATCCAGGATCCGCCGATCGAAACCAAGAACCGGTTGACGTGCTACCTGGAGAAGTTTCCCGATGGCAAGTACACCGACGAGGCACTGTTTCGGCTGGGGCGATGGTACGAAGACGCCGAGATGCCGCAGGATGCCATCGTCCTCTACAAGCGGCTGGTCGAGGAGTATCCGCAGAGCCAGTACGTGGAGCGGGCCAACGAACGGCAGTACGAGATCTACGCCAAGAAGCTGAACGATGAGGAGCGCGCAGCCGAAATGGCCCGCAAGATCGCCCAGCGCAATCCCGGCACGGCCAAGGGCGCGCGATATGCGCAGCAGGCCGACAGTGCCGAGCAGAAGCAGATCAAGGAGAAGGACCGCCAGTACGAGAAGGATTACTACGGCGCTCCGATCTACGATGCGGCCCTGGACAAACCGTTCCCCTGGGAAGAGTTCGAAGACCTTCTGGCCCAGAAGGTCGACACGATTGGCTACAAGCTCGACGTTCGTCTCTCGCCGGCCGACGGGACGCTGGAAGTCGTGGGCGGCATGGAACTGGTCAACAATGGCGAGGATATGACCGAACTGCTTTTGCAGTTCAACGTCGGCATGACGCTGGCGGATCTGAAACTCGACGGCGCGCCGGCCGAAGTGGTCTCGCCGTCGAGCGCCCGTCGCGAGGTGGCTTGCATCCGTCTGCCGCGAGCCCTGGCCAAGGGGCAGGGGGGCACGCTGACGTTCAAGGCCTCCGGCAAGTTCGAGCCCCCGCAGTCGGTACCGGAGGGTGTCGATCTTGCGACCGGGGAAACGCCCGACGAGCAGCAGTTGCAGAAGATCATGCAGACGATGAGCGGCGACATGCGCGTCCGCGTCGGCGAAACCGGCTACGCCATTGCCTCCGGCCTGTGGTATCCGCTGACTCTCTACGGCGACATGTTCACCACTGACGTCACGTACCACCTTCCGCAGTCCGGCTACGAAGTGTCGGCTGCAGGGCGGATGACCGCGCCGGAGGGTGAGGGAACGGTGCGGCGCTACGTTTCGCAGACGCCGATCTTCGGCATCTACTTCGCCTACGGCAAGTTTGTGCCGATCGAGCGTCCGTGGAGCGACGGCCGCACGGTCGTGGCCTACGTGACCGACGACAAACGGGACCTCGGCAAGCAGTTGGCCGATCAGGCTTGCGACATTCTGACCTTCTACGAAGCGAAGTTCGGTGCGTTGAAGCAGCCGCGCATCTCGATCACGATCAACAAGCTGCCGGCGATACTCGGCGGCATCGGGCCAGCCGGCATGATGATGCTGGCCGAGCACTTCATACGCGACGACGACGTACCGGTCAGCCTGTTGGCCCACGAGCTGTCGCACCAGTGGTGGGGCAACCACGTTCCAATCTCGTTCGAGAAGGGCTACAGCATGTGGCTCAGCGAGGGCTTCGCGACCTATTGCGACGCCCTGTATAACGAGAAACTGCACGGACGGCAGTTCCTGACGCGGCACCTCGAGAAGTACAGCCTGTTCTACTTTGAAGGTCTCACGCAACTACCGCGTCTTGTTCAGCCGACGGCCTCCTGCTATATGAACAATCCGCTCTATCGGCAGACCGTTTACGAGAAGGGGGCCCTGACGCTGCACGCCCTGCGCTATCTTCTGGGCGACGAGAAGTTCTTCACGATCATGCGCCGCTATGCCCAGGAGTACGAGGGCAAGCATTCGACGATCGAGGACGTTCGCCGCATTGCCGACGAGGTCAGCGGGCTGGACCTGCGTTGGTTCTTCGACCAGTGGCTGCGGCGGAAGGACCTGCCGCACTACGTTGTGACGGACTTGGTCGCCGATGCGGAGAACTCCGGGCAGTACGTGCTGACGGTGCGGCAGGAGACGCCCGGGACGGAAGGGCCGTGGCGGATGCCGCTGGATATTGCCTTCTACGGGGCCGACGGGGCCGAGCACGTCGAGCGTCGCGTGGCTCTGGAAGAGGAAGAAAACCGCGTTGTGGTGCGTCTTGATTTTAAGCCGCAACGCGTTGTGCTCGATCCCGACTACTGGGTCTTCCGCTACCCGGGTCCCGACAACGTGTGGCCAAAACCGGTCGCCCCACTCGTTGCCCCGGCGCCGGCCGATGAGCAGGCTGACTAAGGAGCTCATGCTTGAGACCATCAGGGAGACGACATCCGGCGGTCGCGATCGCCATGGCAATTGTGGCTTCGGCACTGGCCGGCCAGAGCCCCGTCCGAGCCCAGGGCCAGCCGCTGAATATCCAGTACGGTTTCGGCGACCTGGCGCGGCCCAACTGCTGGACGCCCGTTCTGATCGAGTCGAATCTGGACATCCTGTTTCAGGGCGAGGCGGCCATTTATCCGGCCGGGGCCTCGGGCACCGAGCCCGGCGAGTTTCGCGCTCCCGTGACTTTGACATCGATCGGCGCCGAGGGTGAAAAGGAGCGATTCTGGCTCTACGTGCGGCCCGGGCAAGGCCAGTTCCGTGCCTCGGCCTACCTGGACGGCGACAACGGGATCGAGTTGTTCAGCCGACAGGCTCTGGGCGCTGGAACCCTTGACGATTCGACGTGCGTGTTCCTTATCGCCTATGGACCGTCGGGCCGGCCACTCGGTCTGCAGAGCGCCATCCTGCAGCGCCTTGTCCTGACCGATGGCAGCGAATACAGGCCCTACAGGCACGACTATCAGGCCGTGCCGATTGTGACGCGCCATCTGCCGAACCTCGTCATCGGCTATGACGGCGTCGACGCGCTCGTGCTGCTCAACCCGCGCGTGGAGCGCGACCTTCGCGAGGACCAGATCGAGGCCATCACCCAGTTCGTCGAGCAGGGCGGACGCCTGACGGTGTTCGTCAATCGCAACTGGCAGGAGATGGCCCGCAGTCGGTTGGCTGAAATTCTGCCGGCGCGGCTCGGGCCGCTGTCGCAGATCCGGGACGCCGAGCCCCTGCGACTGATGGCTGGCCGCATGGCCCCGGACATCGAGGGCGAACTATTTGTGCCCGCCATGCTGCCGGTCGATCCCAGTTGTCGCGTGGAACTGGCGTGTGACAACCGTCCGGTCATTATCCGCCGCACTGTCGGCATGGGCAGCGTGGTCCTGGTGGGGCTCGACAGCGAGAGCGACGCCCTGCAGAGGTGGCCGGCCGCTCCCGTGATGTCCGCCAGAATCCAGCAGCTCAAGGAATACCCCATGCCCGAGAACAAAGTCGGGCATTCGACGTTTGTCATCGGGGAATTCCCGGACCAGTTCGTCATTCCGGGCGGTCGCTTCGGATCCGTGCAGTTCGTCTGGGCGGTCATCCTGATGACCATCGGCTACATCTTCGTTGCCGGGCCGCTGCTGCACCTTCTGCTTCGCGGCATGAAGCGGCTGCACTGGTCGTGGCCGGCCTACATGGGCCTGAGCCTGATTGCCGCCGGGGCCAGCTTCGCCATCGTCTCGACCGTTCGCAATCGCGATACGCTTTGCCGCACGATGTCCGTGGCCGACTTCCCGTCCGATGGTCGCGAGATGGTCGGCCGCAGCCTCTACAGTCTGCGGTTTCCCGATTCGGCACTTTACGACGTTGCTCTCCAGACGAAGCGCGGAGCCATTGCCCTGCGTCCCAGTGGCACGGGTCTGGGCGTGTTGCCGACGACGACCCGACGGTTCCGCCACTCGACGACGCTCCTCGCCCTGGAGCGGCTGGCCGTCAAGAGCAACCAGTCGCGGCACTTCACCAGCCAATGGCGAGCCGCTGGGATACCCTTGCCCGTCGTGGCCGACGTGCGGCAGAGTGAGGGGACCGCCTCCTTGTCTGGCACGCTAATCGGCGGCGACCGGACCATTCGAGAGGCCGTGCTTGTTGCCGACGACGTCTGTTACGTGTTCTCCGGAGGCATCAAGGCCGGCAAGACCGTCGACCTCGACAAGGCCACGGCAAGAAGGACGGTCGACGAGTTGAGACGCTGGGCCGACAAGTACATCGACGAGGGATCCTCGTTCGGCATGATGCCGACTACGCCGGACGAGGTCAATCAGCGCGGCATTGCCGACAAGGTTTACCGCGATGTCCGTCTGGCATCGTTCTACGAGAAGCATCGCCGCAATCCGCCGGACCTGCGCGTTAACCGCTTCTCGATGAGCGAGAAGGTCCGCGACCTGATCTCCCGCAGGGAGGTCGTGCGAGCCCTGGACCTGACGCATGTGCTCGACGCGGGTCAGGCCGTGCTGGTCGGTATGGCCGATCTCGATGTGCCCGACGGACTGACGGTCAACGGCCGGTCGGCCCACAGCGAAGGCGACGACCGTCTGGTGGTGTTCCGACAAGTGATACCGATCCGTGCCGCAACAGGCGGCGACTGATCCTGCAGGAGACTGTAATCATGATACAGACCATCGCCCTGACGAAACGGTACGGCAACTTCCTGGCCGTGGACAACCTGCACCTGTCGGTCGAGGAAGGCGACTGCTACGGTTTCATCGGGCCCAACGGTGCGGGCAAGACCACGACCATCCGCATGTTGGCTACCCTGTTGCAGCCCACCTGGGGCGTTGCCCGCGTCTGCGGCTATGTCGTCGGCATGCACTCGCGCAAGATCCGGCCGCTGATCGGGTTCGTGCCCGACTACTTCGGCGCCTACGAGGACATGCTCGTTCAGGAGTACCTGGAGTTCTTTGCCGCGGCCTACGGCATTCGCAACCCGCACCGCAAGCGCGTCGTCACTGACGTGCTCGAACTGACCGATCTGTCGGTCAAGATTTCGTCTCCGGTCAACGGCCTGAGCCGCGGCATGAAGCAGCGGCTCTCGATCGCCCGGGTTCTGCTGCACAACCCCAAGGTCCTGCTGCTCGACGAGCCGGCCAGCGGTCTGGACCCCCGGGCGCGCATCGAGATCCGCGAACTGCTCAAGGAACTCAAGAGAATGGGCAAGACCATCCTCATCTCCAGCCACATCCTCAGCGAACTGGCCGAACTGTGCAACAAGGTCGGCATCATCGAGCGGGGCAAGCTCGTGGCTCAGGGCAGCATCAATGAGATCATGCGCAAGGTCCGACAGAGGACCGTCCTGAGGATCGCCGTGGTCGGCGAGGCGGAACGCGCGCGGCAACTGCTGGAGAGCCAGGGCGACGTGGCCGAGGTCCGTATCGAGGACGGCCTGCTGAAGGTGGCCCTGGCCACGCAGGTTGAGGACTACTCGTTCCTGGCCAAGGTGCTCACGGACCGTGGGCACAAGTTGCTGACGTTCCAGGAAGAGCCCGCCAACCTGGAGACGGCTTTCATGCAGTTGACCCAGGGGCTGGTGCAGTAGCGGTCGGTGAGAAGATGTGGCCCGGCCCTCGCGGCCGGGACTCGTGCCTGAAAAGCCGCATGCGGCGACATCGGAAAGGATCCGTGCTGTGAAGATGCCGGAGGTCAACCCGATTTTCCTTCGCGTGCTGACGACGTCCGGGCGGCGCTCGCGCCACGTCTGGGTGCGGGCCGGTTATTTGGTTGTTATGCTCGCCACGTTGATCACGATCTTGCTTGGCGAACTGGGCGGCAGCCTGGGCGGCACGGCCGCTCTGGCCGAACTCGGCGAGAAGCTCTTTCACGCTGTCAGCTATGCCCAACTTGTCCTGATCCTCATGCTCGCTCCCATCTACACGGTCGGAGCCATCACCCAGGAACGCGACAACGAGACCTTCAGTGTCCTGCTGGCCACGCCGCTGTCGAATCTGCAGATCGTCCTCGGCTCGCTGCTGTCACGGCTTTTCTTTGTCCTGGCCATTCTCTTCTCGACATTGCCCCTGTTTGCGCTGCTCTATTACTTCGGTGGCTTCGAACTGCAGGACGTCTTCCTCAGCTACGGCATCGCCGCGACCAGCGCCACGCTCACCGGGTCGGTGGCTATCGCCATCGGCATTCTCTACACCGGCACGCGACGGGTGATGATCGGCTTCTTCCTGTTCATCGTTGCCTATCTCGTCGGCACCTACGCTCTCGACCACAACGTCCTGCCGTTGCTCACGAGCGGCACCTACACGGCGGGTTCTCTCGACTGGCTCAATCCTATCGGAGCCATCCAGAGCACCCTGGCTGCCGGGCAGATCGAACGGCCGCTGCTGGCCGAAGTGACCTTCAAGGAATTCTGGATCTACTATCCCGAGTACGGCTACCTGGTATTCAGCACGGTTCTGAGCATGTTGATCATCGGCTTTGCCGCCGTACTCGTCCGCCGCTTGGCCCGCGGCTACGGACGACTGGCCCGGCGCATCAGCATCGGCTTCGGCATCGCCGCCGGGGCCGCGATCGGTGGGTTCGGGTGCTACGCCCTGATCGTGCGGCTCGGGGCGCTGAAAGGCCTCGTGGTCTTCGCCATGGTGCTGGCCCTGGTGGCCATCTCGGCGGTCTTCTTCCATCTTAAGCGGCACCGCAGACCGCACGCCGTCTGGGACAACCCGATCGCCTGGCGCGAACGCACCACGCGCACCGCTACGGCTCGGAGGAACCTTGTCCAGTTCCTCTACATCCTGCTCAGCGTTCTGGCACTCTATGCCATCTTCGTCATGAAAGTCACGGGTTTCCGTGCCGCCGACGCCCGCATGTTCGTTCTTGTCGTTACGGTCATTCAGATGTTCGTCATGCTGACTGTCGGGGCCACGCTGGCCGCTTCGTGCATCAGCTACGAGCGCGAGCAGGGCACCCTCGACATCATGCTCTCGACGCCCATCACACCGCGCTACTTCATCACCGGCAAGGTCCTCGGCATCATCCGCTACCTTGGCATGTTTCTGGCCATGATGCTTCTGGTCACCCTAGGGGCTTTCCTGATAGCGAGGCTGCCCGTGGAGCATTACCTCGGCGACCTTGTGCCCAAGAGTTGGGTCGCCGGCATCAAGCCGAGCGGCGGCCCCGTTTTTGGCGGCACGCGCATCACCTGGGGCGACTGGCCGTGGATCTCGATCCTCCATCCGCTGATCGTTGCCGGCTCGGCCGCTGCCGCCATGGTTACCGTCGGCATGACCTTCAGCCTGCGAGCCAAGTCCAGCGGCATGGCCGCCATGTACTCGGCCCTGGTGGTGCTGGGCTTCTCGGCGTCCGTGACGTGCTGCTGCGGCGTGACGGCTTGGGTGCCCCTGGCCGGGTGGGCCGCGGCCCTGGCCAGTCCCTTCCTGGCCATGTTCGCCTGCATCATGCCCGAGCAGTTCAAGGAAACCTACGAAGCCGGCGGCGTCTGGTACGACGTCTACGAAATTTTCGGCGTTCACGTCGGGACCCTTGTTGCCGCCGTGGGCTACAGCCTGTTCACCTGGTTCCGCATGAAGGCCATGGTTACGACCTTCGACCAGCAAACCCGCCAGAAGGCGTAGAGTCCGCGCGGCCGGATGGCCTTGTCTATGTAGCCCGGCCGCCCCCGGCCGGGAGCCGAAGGGTACCATGGCTGCCCCGCAGCCATGCGTAACACGTGAGGTACTCGGCATGCCTGCAGGAGCAGGCATGGCACCCCATCAGAAGGTGTGGCTGCACCGCAGTAGTTGTTGTGTAGGGCTGGCTCGTGAACCGCCCTTCGTGCGGTAGGGAAGCATGACATGTCCGCAAGTGGCCGCGGCCCCCGCTTGTTGGTGAGACACATGGGAGGACCTCAGATGGTAGATAGGCCGGATCACATAGAAAACGAATCGTACAGGTGGGTGTGGCCACTGTTCGGACTCAAAGCCTCGTGGACTGGCTCGCGTTACGACATGGGCCTCGGGCTTCATGTGTACCGGGTCGCTGAAGAGGTCAGAGATCAACTGAATGATGAGATTCTGAAGAATACACCAGGGATGGAAACGGACGCGGATATTGCATTCTTGCTGATGACAGGAATACGGCGCGATTGGGAGTGGGCACTATGTGTCGATCTGGGGGGCAGAATCCAAGATGCTCCCCATCTCCTGCGTAACCTGAACATCAAGTTTGAAGCGCAAGTGGTACAGGCCTTTCTTGCGGCGGCAAGACTCGTCCATTCTGTCTCGATAGTGGCTCCGCTCAGCTTTGAGGGTCAGCTTGACTGTGGAGAGAACCAAATCTGCGGTTTCACACATCGGTTCCGACAATCGGGTGAGCTTTCGGGGCCTCCACGGACAGAAGAGCGAAGAGCAAGTACTCTGACCGAGTCCGATCTACAGCAACTCAGCGAAGTGTGGCAGAGAGTGTATGAAGTGCTTCGGTTACATTCGTTGGCTCAGGTGCTTTGTGACGAGGCATGGATGCACGATAAGCAAGCAGAGGCGACGAAGCGAAGGGACAAGCTGGCTAAAGCTGTATGGAAGTACCTCATGTCCGAGGAAAGCCGAGCAGAATACCCGAGCGGTGTCAAGGAGTACATCCAAGAGTGCAGAAGGGCCGATGAGGATGCTGGATATCAGGAGCACCAGGATTGGTTGCAGGAATTCGACGAGGTATTGAGGCAAGCATGGCATAAGGCAAGCACGCCTGATTCCCGACTGGGACGAGCCATTGCTTTGTTCAATGATGGCCAGTTGAGTTTTAACGAGGACCATGCGTTCCTGGCTTCATTTTTTGCATTGGAGACCCTCTTCAACACGGCGAGTACGGAAGGAGTTGCACGCACCATCAGTCTACGTGTTGCTCAGTTGCTGTGGCGGTGGGGAAGAAGACAGGCAGAGCCTTACATCACGATTCTTGGTGCAGAAGCGGACGTGCCTGACAAAGTGATGCGGCTTCGCAGTTCTTTGGGCATTGAGGGCGTCGAGCAGCTGCGTTGTGACTCCAAGAAGGACTTGGGCCGAGCAACTTTCTTTCTGTAAATTCCTTTCCGGGTCGTCTCTCATGACGGTGGCTCAGGCGTTCTCCCGTTCGGTCATGGTC
>JAFGPY010000246.1 GCA_016935955.1 Planctomycetota bacterium | reverse complement strand
TGGATGACGTTGTCCTCGAACACGCCCTCGCGCACACCCCAGCACAGGTAGAGGCCGTCACTGCCGTTGCCGTGAATGTGGCAGCGGCGCACGGCTGCCCACGGCGAATGGCTGCCCGGGTGGATGCCGTAGTGGTAGTTGTCGACCGCCTCGCAGTCCTCGACGGTCACATGCTCGGTGCGGCCGAAACGGATGCCGTCGCCCACGCAGCCGCGAGCCGTCACGTTGCGGATCAGGCAATGGCGAGCGTATCGCAGGTAGATCGCGCCGCCCCAGTGCGCTTCGAGACCGTCCATACGATCGGGCCGCGCGTCCAGCGTGAATCCGTCCACCGAGGCGTGCTCGATCTCGCAACCGTGGATCAGCGGGAAGTACGAGACCACGCAGTCGCCGCGCTCGGCGTTCATGTCGTGCACGTTGTAGTCGGTCGTGTGAAGGACGCCGTCGGCCACCCGCGAGATCGTCAACGGCATCGTCGCCATGGGGCTGCGGCCGTCCTTGTCGCACACGACCACGCCCATGTCCGCCTGGAACTCCGAGGCGTCGACCGGCGTGATCTCCTTCTGGCCGGTGTCGGCGTCCAGAGCCAGCTTACTCCTGACGATCGGCGCCATCTTCAGGACCGTCTTTGCCCGGTCCCCCTGGAGGCGAACGTTCGACCGCAACCGGATCGGTCCGAAGCAGGTATACTCGCCGGGCAGGACGCGCACCGTGCCGCCGCCGCGATAGGCCGCGGCGTCGAGCGCCATCTGAATAGCCCGGTTGTCTTTGCCGACGATGTCGGCCTTGCGCGGCCCGACCGTGATCTCGTAATGTGAATTCATGAACGTTCCTTTGCCCTGCGCCGTGCGCAGGATTCCCCCCCGGTCTCTCTGTGCTGGAACCCTCCCACGCGAGGGCGGTCCCTGCGGTGCAACCCAGCCCTGCGGCAGGGCCACAAGCGGCCTTGCCGAGGGCTGGCATTGTATATAACTCTGGAGAATAAACAAGGTTGTGCCCATTCCCCCGGCGATCCCAGGCCCTATCCGTTCCCCGATAAAGGGTGGCGGCCCCTCCGTTTGGCATGGTCGCGTCGAGATGGGCGTCGGGTCAGTCCTGCCTCGGCGCCTGGGGTGTTGCGGCCTTCAGCGCCTCCTCCTTGCTGCACGGTTGCAGCACAAGCTCTTCCATCCGGTATTCCTTGATCTTGCCATCGGCGTCCAGCACCAGGCGGGCGTACTCGGTCGACGAGTCCTCGACTTTCGCCCGCGGCCCCATGAGGATCGTGCGCGTGCCGTCCTCGCCCTTGATCCATTTCACGGCGTAGCCCTTCTTGGCGTTGAGCAGTTCGGGAAAATCCAGGTCGTCAGGAAACTCCATGCTCACCACGTCCGTCAACATGCCGTCCTTCGGTTCCATTTGCGGTACAAGACAGAACATCGCCGACATGAACATCGGCCAGCCCTCCGGACACGCCATCTCGCTGGACGCCTCCTTCGGCGGAGAGTATTCCTCAAGACGCTTTGAGAAGAAGCCCGTAACCTTAATCTGCATCATTCTCTGCGGTTGACCGTCTTCTCCCTTCCTGATCGCGAAATCCAGCGTGCCCTCCATGAGCTTCTTGTCACCGATAAACGTACTGGCTTCCGCGTGGATCGGCTCCGGCTTCTCGCCCAACGTGTAGGACACGGTGGACCGGAAGCTGGCCATCTTGTCCCTGTACTTCAACGTGAGCTTGTCTTCGATGACGATCCCCTTGTCCGTCTTCGTCGACTTGATGTGGCGTGAGCCCACCGGTTGCCCTTCCGCGGTGATCTTGAAGTAGAGTTCGGTGTTCTCACTGCCGCCCTTATTGCCGGCCTCAGCCTTCGAACTCGCCGCGCCATCGGCACCGCACACGTGACCGACGCAGAGCGTCCCAAGGAGAATGAGAATGATTCCGTCCCGCCTGCACATGATGTGTCCTCCGAGTAACCAGAACAGGTTAACCACCCACAGAGACGAGTGAATCCAACACGTCCCTCAGCCGCACGGCCGCGACCGACGAGTTCTCGTCTGCCGCGCCGCTGTAGATCAGCAACCGCTCGCCGTCGAGCACCGCGCCCGTCGGAAAGACGACGTTCGGCGTGTAGCCGTGGTGCTCGTAGTCGGCCGTCGGGAGCAGGATCGGCTCGGCCGACCGGGCCAGGACCCGCCACGGCTCGTCGCGGTCCAGCAAGGCGGCCACGGCGCCGTACGTTCCGATTCGCTCCGACGGGTCGCACAGGTGCACGCCGTGAAAGAGTTCCAGGAACCCGTCGATCACCTCAATCGGCGGCGCGCCGGCTCCCACGCGAGCCGTCCACGGCCCGTGGCCGACCGGGATCGGGCGGTGGCCGCCCCAGTGTTGCAGGTCGGGCGACCGGGCGAACCACATCTCCGGCGGGTTGTTCAAGGTCCGCGTCACGGGCCGGTGCAGGGCGGCATAGTGGTTGCCGATCCTGCGCGGAAAGAGCGCAACATCCTTGTTCTCGGTCGTGAAGATGGGGCCGTGACGCTCGAACGTCTTGAAGTCGCTCGTCGTGGCCAACGAGGTCACGATGCCGTGCCGCGACGGGGCGACGTACGTAATCGCGCAGCGATCTTCGCCTTCCAGCGGCGTAATCCGGGCGTCCTCCAGTCCGTAGGCCTCAAGCGGCGTCTGCGGCTGAAGGGTTGGTTGCGGGTCGATCCAATCGACTGTGAGGCCGTCGCGGCTCGTGGCCAGACGCAGGTGCGACGTGAACGGCAGCCGCACCTCGCCGCTGCGACGGTCGCGGACCTCGCGGCGATCGGCCGTGTCCAGCTGGTCCATCGTCATGACATCGACATGCAGCGTCGGCGTGTCGTCCGAAAAGTCCCACCGTGGGAAGGCCATCGTTCCGGCCGGCTGCTCGGCCACCGTCTCGACCACGCGAATCAGCAGATAGGTCACGCCGTGCCACCGGGCGACGCCAGGATTGAACGTCCCGATCACCTTGAAGTCCGGCCGCGAGGGCGGAACGTCCTGCGGGCGAACCAGGCAACGGTCGATCAATCGCTCGATCATCGTGCGGCCCTCACGTGTCCAGGCGCAGCAACCTCGCTTCTCCGGCCGCCAGTTCCACGGCCAGGGACGAATCCTTTACGCCCAACCTGCGGGCATCCGCCAGGTCGACGGCGCTCGTCGCCGCGACGCCGGCGGGCAACGTCACAGTCACCGTCGCGTCCTCGCGGGCGAAGTTGGCCGCCAGCAGGTACGTGCGTCCGTCCCGCCCTGCGGCCACAAGGGCCCGGGCCTGCGGCTGGCTGCACGCCGCCCGGACGACGGCCCGCGATTCGGCACAGGTTCGCGTCGTCTCGGCGTCGACCGAGGCGATGATCGCGCAGCCATTGTCCAGCACGATCGCCCCGGCGGCAATGTCGAACGGTCCCAGCCGGGCCTCGGTGCACAATTCATCGTAGTGCAGGCTGCCGGTGTACCCGGCCGTGCGCCGGCCCGGGCGATAGACCACCAGGGCCTCGCTCCCGTAGCCCACGACGACGCCGATGCGTCCCTCGACGTTGGTCCACAGCGACGCCAATGATTCGATGCGCTCGATGCCGTCCAGTTCCATCTTAAGCACGTGCGAGCCGCTGGCCGCATGGCACGTTCGCCGCCCGCCGTTCATCAAATCGTTCTGAATGTTCAGCTTCAGCCCGCGCACATTGGCCAGGTACGTCCGTTGCGGCCCGTTGCAGGCCAGCTCGATCCGCAGGGCCGTGTGCCCGTCGGGCAGGGCGGCGAAGGCCAGGTGATGCTCCACCAGGTCCTTGGCCCGGTACCCCTCCATCATCACCACCTCGGCCCCGTCGGTCGTTGTGCCGCTGGTGACGAACCCGCCCTCGAACGAATGCTGCATCGTGCGGACAATCGTGTGCTTCGACCGGCCGTCCCCGGGATGCGTCTGCTCGCCCAGCGGCGTCACGCGGCCCGCCAGGCACTCGGACCATTCGGCCAGCGTGCCGTCGTCCGGCGGCAGACAGAGGCCCTGCGGAAACTCGCACGCCCGCCACGACCACGACACCAGTCGCGTCGGCGAGCGGTGCATCAGGCAGGCGTGCTCGGGCTCTTCCCACGAGCCGGCCACCTGCAACTCCAGCTCCGCGGCTTTCGGCGATCGTGCGGCCGCAGGAAGTTCGCCGCGCAGCCGCCGCCACATGGCGGCCATCGACAGGCAGACCGCCTTGTCGGACTCCAGGCGCGTGTAGTAGTACGGTGACATCGTCCCGATGTGCCCGAGCCGTTGCGACAGGAACGACCCGTCGCCGTTGGCCGCCTGCTCGCGGGCGATCAGTTCCAGTTGGCCGGCCTCCAGGTGCGGCGCCAGCGGATCGTTCCACACGTCGGCCGCAAGGACCAGCGTCGGCAGCAGGTAGTCCTGGCAGTAGCAGTACCGTTGCCGCGAGTCGCCGCCGATGCGGGCCAGGCGACCGTCGGCGAAGAC
>JAFGPY010000040.1 GCA_016935955.1 Planctomycetota bacterium | reverse complement strand
GAACCGCTTGAGAAGGTCTTCCTGACCAAACCGGAGTTGATGTCGTGGGAGGCAATCCATGCGGCCGGCTTGTACGCCAGTCTGTCGTCGGGCAGCGCCCTTGAGAAGGCTCAGCGGACCGCCAAGGCTTACCGCTGGCTGGCCACGCGCACCGAGGAGATGGTTCAGCGAAGCGCCGAGGAGTTGGAGGGATTAGGCTACCTGCTTGGGCCCAAGTTCTTCGCCATTGGTCCCCCGTCGAACCCGTCTGTCTCCCAGGATGATCGCGTGAAGGCGCTCACGGCCCATTGGCAACAAACACTTCATGTGTGGTCTGAGCAACGCATCACCAACCAGATCACGTACACCCAGGACCCTGCGGCCATCGCCGTGCTGCTGAAGGGCATCGAGGACGTCGCGCCGCCGGAGATGATGCAGACGTGGCGCGAGATGCTCCTGAATTCTCCCGACGGCGTCGCCCTGCAGCAGAAACTCGACGAGCAGGCCGTCGATATCGATCTGGCGCCGGTCCCACTCGATTCCGTACAGCCGCACCAGGAGACCCAGGCGGAGCCTCCTCCGGAGAATCCCGATTCCGACGTCGCGCAGCCTGCCGGTTCTGCCGACCATTGCGCGACGGGCGACCGGAGATGGCTGTTCTACGGCGCTGCCGTTGCCGTTCTGGTTGCCATGGCGGGGACTATCCTGGCGCGGCGAAGACGAGCCGGGTCGTGAATGCCGACGAGATCAGATGATGGGTGGGGCGGGCCTCCAACTCTCCACCCTTTTTTTGCCCACCAAGATAGAACACAATCAGAATGCCAATGGCCCCCCTGATCTGCGCACCGCACAGCGGGCCGTCGCGGACCAGCGTGGGTTATGCGCAGTCACCGGTTCGCGGCAAGGAGGGCGGCGCCGAGGGCGGCCGTCAGTTGCGGGTGCGGCGCAACCGCCAGGGGCGTCTTCAGGCAACTGCCAAGGGCCCGCACCATGGCCGGATTCAGAGCCACGCCGCCCGAGAAGGCCACGGGACCGCGGCCGCCTACCTGGTCGAACATCGCCGCCACACGGCGAGCCAGGGCCATGTGCACACCGGCCAGAATGGCCTCACGCGCATGCCCCTCGGCCAGCAGGCCGACGACCTCCGTCTCGGCGAAGACGGTGCACGTCGAGTTGATGGTGATCGGCGGCGCGTCGCTTGCGGCCACATCGCCGAGCTGGTCCACGGTCATGTTGAACCGCCGGGCGATGACCTCCAGGAACCGTCCGGTCCCGGCGGCGCACTTGTCGTTCATGGCGAAATCTTCCACGCGGCCGCTGTCGTCGAGGCGAATCACTTTGCTGTCCTGCCCGCCCATGTCGATGATGCTCAGGGCGTCGGGCACGAGATGGTGCACGCCGACGGCGTGGCAGGTGATTTCCGTGACGCGGCGATCGGCCATGGCGATCCGCCCGCGGCCGTAACCCGTGGCCACAGTTCCCTTCACCGCCCCGGGCGACAGGTCTGCCTGCACGCGCAACTCGTCCCACAACCGCGCCGCCGTTTCGCCGCAATCGGGTCCCGTCTCGGCGACGCGATGGGCGAGGAGCTGTCCGCTGCCGTCGATGACCGCCAGCTTCGTGCTCGTCGATCCGCTGTCGATGCCCAGGTACATGCCGTCTCTCCAAGCTCACCGGCGAGAGTCGCCGGCTGCGGCAGATTGTACCCATTTGCGGCCGCACGTCCAGCCGAACCGCGCAGAAGATCGGGCGGCCCCCCGTCAAGAGGAACCGCCCGTTGCGTGTTGATCGATCAGCGATGCTCGCAGCCACGCAGGCGTCGCCGGCGCCGCCCCGGCAGCCGCCGGGAGGATCGCCGGTCACTTGCCGATCTTGTACACGTGCTCGGCCAGCGGATTGAACTCGTCCTCGAATTGTCCGGCCTTCGAGGTGATGGTGCGATTCTCGTCCACGACCTCGATGGTCGTCCCGGCCGCCAGGCCGGCCACGGTGATGGTGGCCTTGCCGCCGCGCGGGCTGATCGGCTGGAATTGCTTGAGCTTGTCGGCGTTGGGCCCGAGGTCGAGGTTCTGGGCGAAGATGTAGGTCGTGCCGTCCAGATCGGTGGCCTTCAGATGGCAGTTCAGATCGCCGCTCAGCTTCATCGAGACCTTGGCCTTGGCCGGCTCGGCCAGAATCGCCGGGGCCAGTGTCGTGATCTGACCGTTCAGGCGTTTCAGCTCGGCCCGCATCTCGGCCGTCGGGGCGAACTCCGTGAACGACGGCGCCCAGGCGTGCGTGAAGTAGCCGATGGCTGTCGCCCCCTCGATCAGCGCCATCCAGACCTCGGCCCGGGTGTGAATCGGCAGCACGTCGGGCTGCTTCTCGTAGGTCATCCACTTGCTGCCCTTGCTGGTCTCGATCCAGGCGTAGACCGGCCGCTTGGGCCCGGCGATCTTGCACAGTTCCGCCACGCCGATGCCCACGTCGCACAGGTTGCACGGCATACCCGAGCCGTAGATCGGGTAGGTGTCGAAGCCGACCACGTCGCAATGCTTGACGAACGCCGGGTAGATCTTCTTCTTGACCGACTCGCTGTACTTGTCGGTCTTCGAGGACATGAAATGGGCCGTGAAGGTCATCAGCACCGGACGCGACGAGTCGGCCTTGCGCACCTTGTTATAGTAGGCGGCCAATTCGTCCTCGTTGTGTTTGGGTTTGCCCTTCTCGGGCATGTCCGGCTCGTCGCCGTGAATGTAGGCCAGCACGTAAGGATTGCCCACCAGGTCCTGAGAGAAGGTCGGAATGACGTAGCCGCCGGCCGCCTGGGCGGCATCGGCCGCCTGCTTGCCCTTGTCGGTTCCGCAGAAGGTGTTGAACTCCAGGCCGCGAAGCATGCCGTAGCTCCGGGTGGCCTGGGCCCACGACATGACCGGCAGGAACGGCTTGCCGTTGACAATGAACTCGCGGTTCTTGCCGATGCCGACCTTCTTGATCGGCTCCAGCTTCTCCTGGGCGACGGCGGGACAGGCTGCGGCGAAGATTGCGGCACAAGCCGCGACAGCCAACAGATAGTGCGCCATTCTCATGGTCGGCTCTCCTTATCTGGCTGGGCGGTGGACGACAACCACCGCTGACGTCATTTCAACACCGCTCGCCGCCGCGTGGGGCGGTCAATCACCTGGCGATCTTGTACACGTGCTCGGCCAGCGGCTTGAACTCGTCGCTGAACGAACCGTCTTCGGCCGTGATCGCTCGGTCCTCGTCGATGACCTCCACCTTTGTGCCGGCCTTCAGGCCCTCAACCGTGATCGTGCCCTTGCCGCCGCGCGGGGTGATGTCCTGTCCTTGCTTGAGCTTCGCAGCGTCGGCCCCGAGGTCGATGTTCTGGGCGAAGATGTAGGTCGCGCCGTCAAGCTCCGTGGCCTTGACGTGACAGGCCAGGTCGTCGCTCAGGGTCATGGCGACCTTGGCCTTAGCGGCCGGAGCGAGAATGGCCGGCGCCAGCCGCGTGAGCTGGGCGTTCAGACGCCCCAGTTCCTTGAGCATCGCCCCCTCGGGCGCGAACTGGGCGTAGTCCGGCTGCCAGCGGTGCGTGAAGTAGGCGATGCCCGTGGCTCCGCGAATCAGGGCCATCCAGACCTCGGCCCGCGTGTACTCGGGCCGCACTTCGAGTTGCTTCGCGAGGTCCTTGATCCACGGGCTGCCCCTGTTGGTCTCGATCCAGGCATAGACCGGCTTTTTCGGGCCGGCCAGGGCCTTCAACTCGCTCACGCCGTCGGCCACCCAGGTGATCTTGTTCGGCATGTTGTAGCCGTAGACCGGGTAGATGTCGAAACCGACCAGGTCGCAGTTGGCGATGTAGCCGGGGTACATGGCCTGCTTGGCCTCGTCGCCGTACTCCTGCCTCTCCTTCATGAACTTGGCCGTCAGGTTCATCATCACCGGCCGCGCCGGATCGGTCTGCTTGATGAGCTTGTAGTCGCGGGCCACGTCCTCGACGGTCATCTTGGGTACCGTGCGGGGCTTGCTGAGCAGCAGGTTCTTGCCCTCGGCGTTGAAGCCCTCGATCTCGCTGATCGAGCCCCAGCCGTTCTCGCCCGGATACTCCGACAGCACCTTGACCGTCAGTTCCTTGAACGTCGCAGGCGCGGACAGCTCGAACTTCTGCTGCCCTTTCTTGTTCTCGAGCGTCACCTTCAGGATCGACTTGCCGTCGCCCAGGAATTCCATCTCCTTGGCCACGGCCAGCCCCTCGGAGATCGTCGGCCAGACGCCCAGGCTGACGACCGTCACCGGCTCCTTGGCCACGATCGTGAACTCGCCGCCAGCCAGGGGTTGCAGGACCGTCCAACTGTGATTCACGCCGTCGACAATGCGGGCGAAGGGCGTGCCGTTGTTGACCTTCATCTGCTTGCCGGGCACGACGTTCGCGTCGGTCTCCGTGCGCGGCAGGTCGGGCTCATCATCGTGAATCCACGCCAGCAGGCCGGGCGACGAGGTCAGGTCCTCAACCGAGCCGAGGCAGTCGGTCATGTGCGAGGCCACGAAGTAGAAGCCGGCCTCCCAGACCTTGGCGCCGTACTCGCTGACGCTCTTGGTGCCGCCGAGGCCGCTCTGCTCGTCCTTGTTCCAGTAATATCCGCCAATGATGTTGATGTTGGCCTCGCGGATCCTGGGGAAGTTCTCGGTGTTCTGGAGCCACACCGCGATCGGCAGGAACGGCTTGCCGTTGACGCGAAGCTCACCGTTGTCGCCGATCTCGACCTTCTGAATCGGTTCGAGTTTGTCCTGGGCCGTGGCACACCCGGACCAGACGCACAGCGACAGGACCGCAGACAACATGACCAACAGAGTCTTCATGGATTGATGCCCCTAAGGAAGGTTGATGTCGGACCAGATTTACGCTTTTCGTTGTCGCATGGTACCCCCTGCCGCACACAGGGCAATGCGACTGGAAGAAAAGCCATGTCGCGCCGTGAATAGTGCATGGCCTGTGCCGGTGCGAAATGCGCCCAGAGCCGCATCCACGGAGTAGCTGCAATGTCCCCAGACCGCCGGCACCGTACGCTCAATTACTTGCCGGCGACGTCCATGGCGTAGATGTGCAGACCGAGCGGTCCGAAAGTGTCGCTGAAGCTGCCGTCGCGGTCGACCTTGATCGTGCGGCCCTCGTCAATCACCTCGACCGTCTGGCCCGCGCGCAGCCCCTCGGCGGCAATCGAGATCTTGCCCTCGCGACGCTGGGGGTCGGCATTGAGGACGAAGAGGTACAATCGTCCCTTGTACTCGCGGGCCGTCCAGCTCGCCTCCAGTCCGCCCACGAAGGCAACCACCACGGGCCGTTGCGTCGCGCCGCTGAGCAGGATCGGAGCCAGGCGGGTGATCTGCGCGTTGATGGCCTTGATGCCGGCCTGCTTGTCGGCGTCGGGCGCGAACTCGGTGAACGACGGCTTGAACTGGTGCGTGAAGTAGATGATGCCCGTGGCCCCGTGAGTCAGGGCCATCCAGACCTCGGCGCGAATCTCGTCGACCGACACGTCGCGCTGCTCGTCGACCGGAACCGCCTTCGAGCCCTTGCCGGTTTCGATCATGGCGAAGAAAGGTTTGTCCGGACCGACGATCTCGCGAAGGTCGTCCGCGGCTTCGGCCACCCAGTTGATTCGCTCCGGCCGGTTGTGCAGCCAGATCGGGTAGACGTTGTAGGTCAGGATGTCGCCGCCGCGAGCGTAGGCGGCATAGTCCTCGCGCTTCTGCTGCTCGCTGCGGCCCTCGGCGAATTCGGCCTTGAGCATGAAGTTGGGCGAGAAATCGAGCACCACGGGTCGCGACGGGTCGGCCTTGCGAATCGCCTCGTACGCCGCAACGACCTCGTCCGGCGTGCTGCGCGGTTTGCCCTCGGCCAGGGCGTCGGGCTCGTGCGGCTGAAGCCAGGCCAACAGGGCCGCATGACCGGTCACCTCAGGATCGTACAGCACGATGCCGTAGAGCTTCCGCGCCGCCAGGGCGTCCAGGTACTCGCGGGCCGGCGTCTTGCCGGGCATGAAGTAGCCGTTCAGCCCCATGACCTCGGCATGCTCGAAGCTCTTGACCGACTGGTAGAAACCCATCAGGGGCAACAGCGGTCGCTGATTGACGAGCAGTTCGCGGTCGGGCCCAAGGGCTGCATGCCCGACAGGTCGCCATGCGGCCCCCTGGTCGGTGCAGCCGCCCAACGACGCCATCGCCACACCCAGCAGTACTACCGTCACCGTCCAGCCCGTCAGCCGCTGCATGATGTCCCCTTTCTCAACAGGAAACTCGCCTGTCCAAAATACGCCCCTCGTCGCGATCCATGATACCCGTGCAGCGGCCGCCCGTGGTGGTCTTTTTGCTTGAAAAAAGCCCCTTCTGTCCGTACTCTGTCGGGTTCATGTTGCGATACTCGCAGCACCCGGAGAGAGGCTTTTCGAAACCATGCAATCCGCGAACGTAGCGATCATCGGCTTCGGGACCGTCGGCACCGGGGTCGCCCGCATTCTGCTGGAGAGCGGCGACGCCCTGGCCGCGCGGGCCGGCCTGCGCCTTAATCTGAAGTATATCTGCGACACCGACCTGGCCCGGCCGCGAGGCGTCCAGGTGCCGCAAGGCATTCTGACCGACTCGCTCGACCGCGTCCTGGCCGATGGCGACATCCGCATCGTCTGCGAACTGGTCGGCGGCACAACTATTGCCTACGACATCGTCGAGAAGGCTCTCAAGGCCGGCAAGGACGTCGTCACTGCGAACAAGGCCCTGCTGGCGGAGCGCGGCATGCCGCTGCTGAAGCTGGCCGCCGAGCGCGGACGGTCCATCGCCTTCGAGGCCTCGGTCGCCGGCGGCATTCCGCTGATCCTGTCGGTCCGCGACGGACTGGTGGCCAACCGTATCTCGGCGGTCACGGGCATCGTCAACGGCACGTGCAACTACATCCTGACCAGCATGACCGAAGGGGGCATCTCCTACGAGCAGGCCCTGGCCGAGGCCCAGCAGAAAGGCTACGCCGAAGCCGATCCGACGCTCGACGTCTCGGGCGGAGACAGCGCCCACAAGCTGACGATCCTCAGCTGGTTGGCCTTCGGAGCGCCGGTTCGCTTCGAGGACGTCTACTGCGAAGGCATCCAGCGGATTCAGCCGGCCGATATCCAGTTCGCCCTGGAACTGGGCTACCGCGTCAAGCTGCTGGCGATCGGCGAACGCAACGAGGACGGCCGTCTCTCGCTCCGCGTTCATCCGGCCTTCGTGCCCAGGAGCAATCCGCTGGCCCACGTCGGCGGCGCGTACAACGCCGTCACGGTCCACGGCGACGCCGTGGGCGACACGCTGTACTACGGTCTCGGTGCCGGCCAGATGCCGACCGCCTCGGCGGTCGTCGCCGACCTGGTCGACACGGCCCTGGGCCGCACGGCCATCACCTTCAAGCATCGTCGCCTGTTCGACGAGGCGGCCGCCTCCGCGGTCCGCGGCATCGAGGACATCGAGTCGCGCTACTACCTGCGGTTCGAGGTGCTGGACCGGCCGGGCGTCCTGGCGTCGATCACGGGCATCCTGGGTCGGCACGATATCTCGATCTCCAGTTGCCTGCAGCACGAGCCGATCGACGCGACGCACGTGCCGCTGATCATCATGTCGCACCTGGCCCGCGAGGGCAACATTCGCCGGGCCCTGGCCGAAATTGAAACCCTGGAGACAGTTCGCCGCGAACCGGCCATGATCCGCGTGATCGACCAGGAGAGGCCGTGATGAAATTCGCCATTGTCATTCCCGACGGCGCGGGCGATCTGCCGCAGGAGTCGCTCCAGGGACGAACGCCCTTCGAACTGGCCGATTGTCCGACGTTCGATCGCGTCGCCACGGAGGGCCGCTTCGGCACGACCCGGAACGTGCCCGATGGGTTGCCGTGCGGCAGCGACGTGGCCATCCTCAGCGTACTGGGCTACGACCCGGCGACGGTCTACACCGGCCGCGCGCCCCTGGAGGCCATGGCCCAGGACATTCCGCTGGGCAAGAACGATCTGGTCTTCCGCTGCAACCTGGTGACGGTCATCGACGGGGCCATGGTCGACAATTCGGCCGGCGGCATCTCGACGGAAGAGGGCGCTGCCCTGATCCGCGACATCGCCGAGGGTTTGGGCGACGAGCACTGGGAGTTCCACCCCGGCGTCGGCTACCGCCATCTGCTGATCCATCGCGGTCACGGCAAGAGCGGCCTTCAGACCACGCCGCCGCACGACATCCTGGGCCAGCCGATCGAGGACCACCTGCCGACGGGCGAAGGGGCGGAAGAGCTGCATCGCCTGATGGAAGCCAGCCGCGGCATCCTGGCCGACCACGAGATCAACCGCGTCCGCCAAGACCTCGGCGAACACCCGGCCACGCAGATCTGGCTGTGGGGCGAGGGTCTGCGGCCCAAGCTGCAGTCGTTCGAGGAGCGATTCAAGCTTCGCGGCGCCGCCATTACCGCCGTGGACCTCGTCCGCGGCATCGCCCGGGCCATCGGCTGGCAGGTCATCGAGGTCGAGGGGGCCAACGCCTACCTGAACACGAACTATCGCGGCAAGGGACAGGCCGCCATCCGGGCCCTGGACGACGTGGACCTGGTCTGCGTGCACATCGAGGCCCCCGACGAGAGCGGCCACGAGGGCAACGCCGCCCACAAGATCCAGGCCATTGAGGAAATTGACCGCCACATCCTCGCTCCCCTGCTGAAGCACATGGAGTCGAGCTACGACCAGTGGCGGCTGATGGTGTTGCCCGATCACCTGACGCCGGTCAACGTACGGACGCACACGAGCGACCCCGTCCCGGTGGGCATCATCGGCACGGGCATGGAGGCCGTCCATGCCGGCCCCTTCACCGAGAAGCATGCCGCGACAAGCGGGTTCCGGATTCCCGTCGGCCACGAGCTGATGGAGTATTTCCTTAGACGATAGAGAGGTTTCCTCAGATGGCAACAGTCGTACAGAAGTTCGGCGGCACGAGCGTCGCCGACGCCCAGAAGATTCGCCGTGCGGCAGGCCGGGCCATTGCCGCCCGCGAAGCCGGCCACAACGTGATCGTCGTGGTCTCGGCCCGCGGCCAGACGACCGACGAGCTGATCGACCTGGCCCGCGAGATCACGGACCGGCCGTCGGCCCGCGAGATGGACCAGCTCCTGTCCACGGGCGAGCAGATCTCGATCGCCCTGATGGCCATGGCCATTCACGCCCTGGGCCACGGAGCGATCAGCTTCACGGGCGGACAGGTCGGCCTGGTGACCGACAGCGTGCACACCAAGGCCCGCATCCAGAAGGTCGACGTCGAACGGCTCAAGCAGCAGTTCGCCCAGGGCAAGATCGTCATCGTCGCCGGGTTCCAGGGCATCGATGCCAACCAGAACATCACCACGCTCGGCCGCGGGGGCAGCGACACCACGGCCGTGGCCCTTGCCGCCGCGATGAAGCTGGCCGGCGAGAAGGAAGTCGTCTGCGAAATCTACACGGACGTCGATGGCGTCTATACGGCCGATCCGCGCAAGGTCTCGACGGCCCGCAAACTGGACGTCATCAGCTACGAGGAGATGCTCGAGCTGGCTTCGCTCGGCGCGGGCGTCATGCACAGCCGAGCGGTGGAGTTCGGCAAGAAATTCGACATTCCCATCCACGTGCGCTCCAGCCTCAACGACTCGGAGGGCACGATGATTACCAAGGAGGTTTCGAGCATGGAAGGTATCGTCGTACGCGGCGCCGCACTGACCCGAGAGCTGGCCAAGGTAACCATCCGCGCGGTCCCCGACACTCCGGGCATCGCCGCCAGGATATTCCACGAGATCGCGGCGGCGAACATCGTCGTCGACGACATCATTCAGAACATCTCCAGTGACGGCCAGACCGACCTGTCGTTCACCGTCGCCCTGACCGACGCCGACGACGTGTCCGACGTGGCCCACCGGTTGGCCTCCGAGATCGGCGCCGCCGCGGTCGAGTTCGACAAGAACATCTCGAAGGTCTCCATCGTCGGCGTGGGCATGCGAAGCCACACGGGCGTGGCCGAGAAGATGTTCAAGGCCCTGGCCGAGGGCAAGATCAACATCCAGATGATTACGACGTCCGAGATCAAGATCTCGTGCATCATCGCCCGAGGGGACTGCGACAAGGCCCTGAAGGCCGTTCACGACGCCTTCCAGCTGAACGACGAGGTCTAGCCGCCCGTTGAAGAAATGTAGCCCGGCCGCCCTCGGCCGGGTCGACGGGTGCCGTGCTTGTGGTTGCCGGGTGCCATGCCTGCTCCGTCAGGCATGCCGCAAGGGTACGGCCTGCTTGTCCTGAGCGAAGCCGAAGTGACGAAGTGGCCGTGCCCGCGTCATCCCACGTTCGCCGCATCGCACAAGGAGCCCCAGACATGTCGCCATCGATCGAGAAGATTCGACTCGGCATCAGCACCTGCCTGCTCGGCGAGCGCGTCCGCTACGACGGCGGACACAAGCGCGACGCCTTCCTCGCCGACACCCTCAGCCGCTACGTCGAGTGGGTGCCGGTCTGCCCCGAGGTGGAGTGCGGGCTGCCGGTCCCGCGCGAGGCCATGCACCTGGCCGGCGACGCCGACTCTCCGCACCTGCTGACCATTCAGACGAAGATCGACCACACCGACCGCATGCTCGCCTGGGCCGCTCGGCGCGTCCGCGAGTTGGAGCGCGAGGGCCTCTGCGGCTTCGTCTTCAAGAGCAAGTCGCCAAGCTCGGGCATGGAACGGGTGAAGCTCTACGACGCCCACGGCAACAGCCGCAAGGTCGCCGTGGGACTGTTCGCCCGGGCGTTCATGGAGCATTTCCCCCTGCTGCCGGTGGAAGAGGACGGCCGGCTGCACGATCCGGTCCTGCGCGAGAACTTCATCGAGCGCATCTTCTGCCTGAAACGGTATCGCGACATGGTGGCCGCGGGCGGCGGCCGACGGCGGCTGGTCGATTTTCAGGCCGATCACAAGTTGCTGCTGTTGTCGCACAGCGCCGAGCTGATGCGCCGCATGGGCCACCTGGTCGGACGGGCCAAGGAGTTCAAGCCGAGTGACCTGTTCGCCCAGTACGAGCGGCTGATGCTCCAGGCGCTGAAGCTGACGGCCACGGTCAGCAAGCACGTCAACGCGCTTCAGCACATGATGGGCCACCTGCGCGAGTGCCTGTCGGCCGATGAGAAGCGGGAACTCCTCGACGTGCTCGGGCAATACAAGTCGGGTCTCGTGCCCCTGGTGGTGCCGATCACGCTCCTGCAGCACCACGCCCGCAAGCACCAGGTCGAGTACCTGCTCCGCCAGGTCTACCTGCACCCGCACCCGCTCGAACTGAAGCTCCGCAACCACGCGTGAGACCGCCGCCCTGCCCTTGAGCCGTTTCGGAATCAACCAGGGGCATCGGCATGGCCGCAAGCGGCCATGGCACCCAGCCGCCCCTCGACTTCACTCGTGAACTGCGTCAAGCGGCCATGTAGGATTTCACATGAGGAAGGACAAGGGGTTCACGCTTCTGCTCGCAGAAGCGTGCCGGTAAGCCAGTTGCCTACGAGCACGCGTCTACAAGTAGACGCGTGGCACCCTCGCCGTTGTGGCTGGCATGCCCAAGACGCAACATCTGTTACGGCCGTGCCCCTACGCTTCAATGCGCCGCAGCAGTTCCCGAACGCAGCCGAGGGGCCGTGCCCGCGTCTATGGACTGATTGGCATGGCGGGAATGCGAAAGGTCAGCTCTTGGGCTTGTCGGCGGAACTGTCGGTGGCGGCCGGCGAGCCGCACTCGGCCTTGTCGAGCAGGCGCAGCAGGAGGCTCCGGGCGGCGGCCTGGAAGGTTCCCTTTGCGGCCTCGGGTCCGGTGGCCGCAGTGCCCTGATCGCCCACGGCCTCGGTGGCCAGAACCTGCCCGTCGCGTCCGTCGAGAAGGCGCATCTCGACCGATCCGCGGCAGACGGCCAGTTCGGCCAAGGGGGATTCCATGGCCGCGGCGCGACCGTCGCTGACCACGCAGTAGTCCACCGGCTCGCCTTCCAG
>JAFGPY010000245.1 GCA_016935955.1 Planctomycetota bacterium | reverse complement strand
TCGAGGGCCGCTCGCTGATGCCGATCCTGCGCGGCGAGCAGGATGCGGCCGGCTGGCGACAGTACGTCCATGGCGAGCATTCGCGGCCCTGGCTGCCGGACGGCGGCTGCCAGTTCCTGGCCGGCAGCCGCGAGAAATACACGTGGTTCACCAAGAGCGGCCGCGAGTGGCTGTTCGACCTCGAGAGCGATCCGCAGGAGTGCGTCAATCTGGCCGACCGTCCGGAGGGTCGCCAACGGCTGGAGCAGTGGCGGGCGCGGATGGTCGCGGAACTGGCCAAGCGGCCGCAGGATGGTATGAGCGACGGCAAGCGACTGATTCCCGGCCAAGCCCTGCCGAACGTGCGGCCGGAGTTGAAAGAGCCGTACTTCGACAACGAGGGCCGGCCGCGACCGAGCACCGAGGTCAGTCGCTTCACCGACCGCGACGAGCCGGGCCACCACAGCAACCAGTGGTCCCTGCGGCTATAGGCTGCGCTGAGTGACGAGTTCACAACGGCATGGCATCATCGGCCGACGCCGCTATTCCCCTGCCGCGGGGCCGCCCTCACTTCCTCTTCTTCGCGCGCCTCTTAACGTTCGGCCAGTCGCCGAAGGCCAGGATCAGCACCAGGATCGGTTCCCCAAACGGCACCAGCACGAGCAACCCCCAAGCCCAGGAGCGACCGGTTCGCGCGGAGATGCGACAGAAGCAGTAGACATAGAATATCGCGATGCTGATGCAAATGCAGATCCAGAATGCCCAACCGGCGAAGAACAAACGTGCCCACTGAGGCATGGGTTCGCTCTGGGTTGCGGCCAGAAGGAGTGCTGTCACGGTGGAATGCCTCCACTGTCAATCCAGGGACAAGGTATTGGGAATAGAGCCCGCCGCTCAGACGGCCCCGCCGGCCGTCCACGTCACGAGTTGTGTGAAGAGTTGCGCGTACCAGTTGCCCACCTCAACCTCGCCGGCCGCGGGTTGCGGCGCGCGACTGACCACGCGGCCGTCGCCCCAATCCACGAGGCCGCCCACCCAGTGCGGCGCGACGTCGCTGGCGAAGGCGGCCGTGCGGCCCTTGCCGAACGAGCCCACCACCAGCAACGGCGCGGCCTCGCCCTGAGTGAAGGCGTACGAGCCATCGGCCGCACGCGACACGGTGAAGTGCCGCGCGGCCAGAATTGTCGTCGCACCGGCCTTGGCCGTCACACGGTTGTAGCCGCCGACGCCCGGCGGCCGGTCCAGCGGCAGGCCGGCCACGATCGGGTGGTCGCAGAGTTTTTCGACCAGGCACGGCTGCGCGGAGTTGACCCGGTCGTCGGCCGCGGCAATCTCCACGGGCAGGACCTCGGCCAGCGGCGTGCCGCCATATTCCCCTGCGGCCCCGTGGAACGATTCCCATCCGCCGATCATCAGCAGCCCCGCCCCGTCGCGTACGCGGCCGACCAGTCGCGCGAAATCGCCGTCCCGCAGGTTCTTGACAGGGTAGTCGCTGATGATGTACAAACTGTGTTCTGCGCTGTCGAAAACACCCGACAGAGGCTCGTCGCTGGCCACATAGTCGAACGCCAGGCCGGCGTGAGCGAGAATGCCGCCGAGATAGGCCGCAGCGCTTTGCAGACTGGTGTCACCCGCATACAGGATTGGCGTGTTCATGGCGACAGCCTACGAAACCGCGCCCCCGTGTGTCAAGCGTCGAGCATCGTGAACGGTTCGTAAGGAGAGTGCAGTCATGCTGAAGGGCAACGCGATCGTCGGGCAGTCGGGCGGTCCAACCAGCGTCATCAATTCGAGTCTGGCCGGCGTCGTGGACGGCGCGAGGGACGTGGCCGGCATCCGCAGCGTCTATGGTATGCGGTGGGGCATCGAGGGGCTGATGGCCGGCAACCTGATCGACCTGTCGGCCGAACCGGCGGCAACGATCGACCTTCTGCGGCGGACGCCGTCGTCGGCCCTGGGCTCGTCGCGGCACAAGGTCAAGGATGCCGACTTCCCGTTGATCCTGAAGCGGCTGCAGGAGTTCGACGTCCGGTACTTCTTTCTGATCGGCGGCAACGACACGATGGACACGATCCATCGCGTGACGGCCTACGCGAACAGCCAGGGGTACGATCTGGTCGGCGTGGGTGTGCCCAAGACAGTCGACAACGACCTGTTCGGAACGGACCACACGCCGGGCTTCGGCAGCGCGGCCCGTTACGTGGCCCTGAGCGCCCTGGAGGCCGGGCGGCTGGCCCGCGACATGCAGAAGGTCGACCAGTTCGTCATCTACCAGAGCATCGGCCGCGACGCCGGCTGGCTCACGGCGGCATCGGCCCTGGCCAAACGCTCGGAGGCCGACGCGCCGCACCTGGTCTACCTGCCCGAGCGCGTGTTTGACCGCGAGCGGTTCCTGGCCGACGTCGAAGCGGCACACAAGCGGTACGGTTACGTTTCGATCTTCTGCGGCGAGGGACTGAAGTACGCCGACGGCACGCCCGTCTCGGCGTCGCAGACCAAGGACAAGTTCGCCAACGTCGAGTACGGGGCCATGGGCGGATCGAGCGTGGCGTTGAACCTGCACCGCATGATCGCCGACACGTTCGGCTGGCGCGGCGAGTTCCAGATTACCGAGTCGCTGTGCATGAGCGCGATCGACCGGGCCGTGCAGCTCGACCTGGACGAGGCCTACGAGTGCGGCCAGGCGGCCGCGCGGCTGGCCGGCGAAGGTCGCGGCGGCGTGATGGT
>JAFGPY010000244.1 GCA_016935955.1 Planctomycetota bacterium | reverse complement strand
TTTTGCGTCGATTTCAATTAAATTATCGGACCCGTGCGAACCGATAGCAGTATCGTAACGCATGTTGCAGCCACTGTCTCACTGCGCACTCGGGCCCTGTCCGATCCGGAACTATGAGCGGATTCGAAACCACCGTCGATTGCCTGATGCGATCCGAAAACCGGGCCGCTCGTCGCGTGCTCGGCCACGCGCTCGTGCACGGTTCGCCGGTCATGTGCGCGCTGGTCGTTGATCGCCTGCTGACTACCACTCGGGGCAGCCGCCAGTCGCTGCTCGTGGAGCATTTCGCCAGATTGAGCGACCCGCTCGCCCAGCGGGTTCTCGGCTCCATGGACCGCCTGGGGCCGGCCATGCGCTGGGCCATGGCCTCCCGCAAGCCGCAATTGCAGCAATCCGTCGTGCGGCTCGTGGACCAGGCCGCCGACCTGAGCATGGCCTACCTCGTCGCCGAGGCCACGGGCAGCGCCGACGCCGTTGTCCGCGGCGAGGCCGTGGACCTGCTCTGCCGCTGGGCCCGCAACCTCCGGCGCACCGAAATGGACCTGGCCGGTCCGATCGAGACGACACTCAACGAAGAGTCGGCCCGGCGGAAGCAGTTCATCCTCGATGCCCTTCGCCGAGCCTTCGCATTGCGCCAGGCCGTCGAGACGCCCCGCGTCCTCAAGGCCGTGGCCATGCTGGCCGACGACTCCGCCCATTGGTTCTGGAGCGCCGTGTCGCTCCGCCGCGACCAGAGACGGCAGCGGCTGGTGGCGGAACTGACCAAACAGATCGAACCCGAGTTGTTCGGTTTTGTGGTCCGGGCCATGGAACACGACGACCTGGCAACCGATGCGGTTGCCCTGTTGCAGCGTCCGCTCAGTCCCGCCGAGTTGCGGCTGCTTCTGCGGGAGTTCGGCCGCCGTCCGCAGCTTTCGGACGTGGCGGTGGCCCGCCTGCGGCAAGCGCCGTGGCTGACGGCCGGACAGGAAGGCGTCGAACAGTTGCCGGCCGAGTTGCTGGCCAACCTGTTGTCGCTTGCGGCTCGCAGCGGCATGCCTTCGGCTCGCCTGGCGGTGCTTTGCCGCACGCTGGCCGTCGAACACGCCCAGGACGACGCCCGTCGCATGGCCGTCGACGCCTTGGCCCATTGCGGTGAGGCGGCGGCCGTCGAGTTGCCGCTCGTGGCGGAGCAGGGGCCCGTCGCCACCGCCGTGCAGGCCGTGGTGCACATGGTGCGGCGAGGGCTGTTCGCCGCTCCGTCGCAGCAGTCCGTGGACCGGCTGCTCTCGCACTGGTGGCGTCTGGAGGCGACCGACCGCCGCGAGGTGGGGCGGGCCATGAGGCCGGTCCTCGCCGAGCAGCCGCGCCTGCTCGACCCGCACCTGGAGAATGCCTCGCCCACGCGCGAGGCCGCACTCAACGTGATCCGCCTGGCATCGGCGGCCGACGCCTTTGCCGAGCGGCTGCAACAACTGGCCGACGATCCGAGCGACGTGCGGGTGCAGAGTGCTGCCGTGGCGCTCGTCGGCGACAGTGCATCCGAGGGAACGGCTGCGGCACTGCGGGCGGCGCTGGGTTCGCGCGACGCCAGGGTGCGGGCCAATGCCCTGGAAGCTCTCGATCGGCGGCATGCCGACGCCGACGTTTTCCTGCCATTTGTCCGCGACGGAAACAGTCGCGTCCGAGCCAATGCGGCCATGGCTCTGCTCGGCCGCGACAGGCCCGAAGGGCGGCAGGTGCTTCGCGACATGCTGGCCTCCGGCGAGGCCGATCGCATCAGTGCGTTGTGGGTCTTCTCGCAGGTTCGGCCGCAGGGATTCGCCAGGACGGCCGAACTGCTGACGCGGCGCGACCCGAGCGACCGTGTACGCCTGAAGGCCGCACAGTTGCTGGCTTCAGCTTAGGAACAGGGCTATGCCTTCCGCCTATGATTTCTGGACGACGATGGCCTTCGTGGCGATCATCTGCTTTGCCGTGGTGGCCGTCGTGCTCAGTCGCAAGCTCGACGGGCAGCACCACCGCACGAGCGACCATCTGTGGCACGAACTGCAGCAGGCACACGGCCTGACGCGCAAGCAGGCACGCCGTCTGAAGAAGGCCGCCGAGAAAGCGGCCGTTGATCCCGAGTCGCTGATCTTCGTCGAACCCCACATTCTGCAACAGGCCCTTCGCGATGCGGCGGACGATTCGCCGCGCCGCCGGGAACTCGAACAACTCACCTCGCGGCTCTACAGCTGATTCCACAATTTGGCTGAACTTGTCGGCGCCTGTCACGTGTGGACCAACGCGTAAATATTCTTCCGTTGGGTGCCATGGCTGCCCCGCAGCCATGCGTGAGAGGGGAGCCATTCGGCATGCCTGCCCCTCGACAGTGCTCGGGCTCTGCGACAGGAGCGGGCATGGCACCCATCACGGGCACCCCGAGAGATTTGTATGACGTCGTATAGCTTTCCTTGTGGTCGCATTCCGGAAACGAAAGGGGCGGCCCCGTCGAAACGGAACCGCCCCTTGATCTGTCGTATCGCCGATTGTCGACGACGCGTTGGACTTATTCCTCGCCGGCCGGACGAACACCGATCAGCGTCAGGAACCGATTCTGATTCAGCACTGGGATCCAGAACCGCTGGGCCAGGTCCGTCGCCTCGCCGTAAGCCTTCTGCTGTCCCTTGAGCTCTTCCTCGAGGACCTTGTCCTGACCGGTCAGGCCGCCGATCGTCGGGGCCTTGAACGTGGACATCGGGTCGTCGCCCACCACGAGGTAGTCCGAGCGGACGTTCAGCTTGTCGTCGACCTTGCCGCCGAAGCGCTCGATGAGGTGCTTGATGGTCTGGCTGTCGTCCTTGCCGTCGCCGTCGATGTCGAAGTGACCGACCACCGCGAAGTGGAAGCGGCGGGCACGGTCGTAGACGATGTTCGTGATGACGTCGCCCTTGACGATCGGGTTGGTCTTCTTGTACGACGTGATGACGACCTCGCTGGCGTTGTCCATGACGTTGACGATGCTGACGTAGCCCTTCTCCTTGCCTAGGGCCACCTCGGCCGGATCGTAGACGACGAAGCTCAGGTTGGTGAACACGCCGTCGCCGGCCGCCAGGTCGATGTAGCCGGTTCGCTCGCCGGGCATCAGGCTGACGATCGTGCCGTCGGGCTGGGCCACGCCGGTCGTCTCACGCTTGACCTTGTCGAGCAGTTCCTTGATCTGCGACTCGAGCTCGATCTGGCGGTTGATCTTCAGCTGCAACTGCTCGGCGGCGGCGACCCTGTAGTTCGTGAACTCGTTCTTGAGGGCCTCGCGCTGCCGCTCGCGATCGTCGCTTTCCTTCTGCACCTCTTCGACCTTGGTCCGCAGGCCGGCGATCTCGGTGTCCTTGGACTGAACCATCTGGTTGTACTTCTCTTCGGCGTTCTTGGTGTTGGTGTCGAGGGTGCTCTGGAGCGACTCGTTGTTCTGTGCGGCCTTCTGAATGTCCAGTTGGCGAGCCTTGTAGGCCTCGTCGAGGGCCTTGACGTGAAGCCCGAGGAGGCTGACGGCCTCGTTGAGCGACGTCGGGCTGGCGACCTGAATGCCGGTCACGCCCTCAAGCTTCGGGGCGATCTCCAGGGTTTTCGTGGCCTCCGCCTTGGCCATTTCGGACAGGGCGATCTGTCCCTTGACGTAGCTCAGCAGTTCCAATCCGGTGGCATCGCTTCCCGCGGCGCGGCTGATCTCGTTGGCCAGGTTGTTGATACCTTGTCTGTACCTGTTGTTGTCGGTCAGGAGAGCTTCCACCTGGTCCTTCAGCGACTGGCCCTTGGTCGAGACGCCGCTGTTGGCCAACCGATCCTGAAGCTTCTTCAGTTCGGCCTGGACCTTGTTCAGATCCTGGGCGCTCGAATCGAACAACTGCCGCGTCTCCTGCAGTTCGCTCGTCTTCAGGAAGAACAGTACCGCAAAGATGATCGACACGGCGATCATGGCAATCAGTCCGTAAAGCAGACCCTGCCGTTTTCCGGCTACTCGCTTGGCCATTTAGGAAGCCTCCTGATACTCGATAAGTAAGTACGTCGGCAAGTACTGGCGGTCGGTATCGAATCGTATGATGCCCACCCGGCCTCCGCGCCGGGAACAGACCGCATCGGTGCTGGACTGAGCCGCTGGCGGCCGTCGCCGCGACAGACCTCCGACGAGGGACGCAAATAACGGTGTCAGCGGGCGTTAAATGTAGGTCGGCGGCCATTTATTGTCAACCAAAAAATATGCCTTGACCGCCGCGGAGAATCGGGCTAGACTTACGGGCGATTGAGGGGGCCGTCTGCGGGCGGCCTCGCAAGGGCATTTAGGCGTTCGCCGCTCCTGCATGCGTTTTCCAAGCGATTCACCCCACATGAGAAACCGGTCGACTCGCCGTGATTCCTCTCTGTGTTGGTGCGATTTTCGGGCTGCGGTCCCGCGATTTTCCTGATACGGCTGATCCTTTAGGACGACGCTCCCGCGCAGAAAACAGTTGTCCGGCGGCCGGTACTGAGACCGGCGTTTGGTGAGACACCTACTTTCATGAGGATTCTCTGAGACGGGGCCCGAAGGCGGGCCACAGGCGGTTACTCCCACCAAGGCCAGGCGACTGGCAGACGATCACACAGGCGACAACGCAAACTCGCGGCATGCCCAAGACGCTCTATATTCTCGATTCGCATTCGCACCTGTACGCCTCGTACTTTGCGATTCCCAACCTGACTGCGCCCGACGGGGAGCCCACCGGGGCCGTCTTCGGTTTCGTGCAGGCCGTGCTCAAGGTGCTCCGCGACAAGCAGCCCGACTACCTGGTGGCCGTCTACGACGGGCCCGAGGAGACTTTCCGCAAGAAGGCCTACGCCGACTATAAGGTGACGCGCAAGCCGATGCCCGACGACTTGGTGCCGCAGATCGACCGCAGCAAGGAGATCCTGCGGGCCCTGGGCGTCCGCGTGGTCGAGGCCCCGGGCTACGAGGCCGACGACCTGGTGGCCCTGTTCGCCGAACAGGCCCGCCGCGACGGCTGCCAGGTGGTGATCGTCTCGCGCGACAAGGACCTGATGCAACTGCTCGGTCCCAACGTCGTCATGTATGACAACCGCAAGGACCAGACGATCGACACCGCGTGGCTCGAGGCCGAGAAGGGGCTGCGGCCCGATCAGATCACCGACTGGCTGGGCCTGATGGGCGATACGTCCGACAACATTCCGGGCGTGCCGGGCATCGGCGAGAAGCGGGCCATTGCCCTCTTGCAGCAGTACGGCTCGATGGACGAGATCCTGGCCCACGCCGACGAGATCAAAGGCAAGATGGGCGAGAGCCTCCGCGAGCACGCCGACCAGGCCCGCATGAGCCGCGAGCTGGCCACGCTCCAGACCGACATCCCGATCGACCTGACCTACAAGGACCTGGCCGTGGGCGAGGCCGACAACGAGACGGTTGCCGCCCTGTTCAACCAACTGGCCTTCAAGAAGCTGGCCGAACAGTTCGAAGGGCCGACCGAGGCTCCGCGGCACGAGCAGCAGTTCGAGTGCGTTGCCACGGCGGCCGCCCTCAAGCGCCTGGCCGCCGCGCTGGCGAAGGCCAAGGCCTTCGCCTTCGACACCGAACTGACGGGTCTTGATCCGTTGCGTGATCGACTCGTCGGGCTGAGCTTCTCGACGGCCCAGGGCCACGGTGCCTATGTGCCGGTCATGGCGCCCGAGGGCGAGACCCATCTGGACCTCGACACCGTCCGCGATGTGCTCGGCCCGGTGCTGCGATCGGACAAGACGCTCAAGATCGCGCACAACGCGAAGTTCGACCTGGCCGTCCTGGGCACCGCGGGGCTGGAGGTCAAAGGGCCGCTGTTCGATACGATGATTGCCTCGTACCTGCTCGATCCTGGCAGTCGCAGCCACGGGCTGGACGCCCTGGCCGAGGAGCGCCTGGGCTACCGCGCCGTCCCGATCACCGACCTGATCGGCGAGAAGAAACGCGGCAGCGAGCAGAAGACCATGGACCAGGTTCCGCTGGAACAGATCACGTTCTATGCGGCCGAAGACGCCGAGATGACCTGGCGGCTGTACGAGCACTTCGCCGCACGCTTCTCCGACGAGGAAGACCTGCAGCGGCTCTTCGACAAGGTCGAGATGCCGCTCGTTCGCGTGCTTGAGAAGATGGAGCGGCGCGGCGTGGCCTTGGACCTCGGTCTGCTGGCCGACCTGAGCAAGGACTTCGGCACGCGCATGGACGCGCTCCGCGACGAAATCCACAAGCTGGCCGGTCGCGAGTTCAACGTCGATTCGCCGAAGCAACTCGGCGAGATTCTGTTCAACGAACTGGGCCTGAAGCCGGTCAAGAAGACCAAGACCGGCGTCAGCACCGACTCGTTCACACTCGAGACGCTGGCCCCCGAGCATCCGCTGCCAGCCAAAGTGCTGGAATATCGTACGCTGGCCAAGCTCAAGGGCACCTACGTCGACGCCTTGCCGCAACTGGTCAATCCCGACACCGGCCGCATTCACGCCTCGTTCAACCAGGCGGCCGTGGCCACTGGGCGGCTCAGTTCGAGCGATCCGAACCTGCAGAATATTCCCGTTCGCAGCGACGAGGGCCGTCGCATTCGCGCCGCCTTCGTGCCCGGCGATCCGAAACGCGACGTGCTGCTGTCGGCCGACTACAGCCAGGTTGAGTTGCGGCTGCTGGCCCACTTCAGCCAGGATCCGTTCCTGCTCGACGCCTTCGCCCGCGACTTCGACATTCACGCCTTCGTGGCCTCGGAGATCTTTGGCGTGCCGCAGGACCAGGTCACCTCCGACCAGCGAGGACGGGCCAAGGCGGTCAACTTCGGACTGATCTACGGCAAGACGGCTTACGGCCTGTCGCGCGACCTGGGCATCCCGGTCGGCGAGGCCCAGGACTTCATCGACGCCTACTTCGCCCGCTACACGCGCGTCCGCGATTTCATGGACGGCGTGCTTCAGCGGGCCATGACCGACGGCTACGTGATGACCATCCTCGGTCGCCGTCGCCCGGCGACGGGCGTCAAGTTCACCGACGCCAAGCGCTGGACCAACAACGAGCGGGCGGCCTTCAACACCGTGCTCCAGGGTTCGGCCGCCGACCTGATCAAGGTGGCCATGGTCAACATCGATCGCCGCATCGACGACGAGCAGCGGCCCTCGCGACTGATTCTGCAGGTCCATGACGAACTGGTCTTCGAGGTGCCGTCCGCGGCCGTCGAGGACGAACAGGCGATGATCGTCGAGGAGATGGCCTCGGCGCTGAAACTCAACGTGCCGATGAAGGTCGACGTGGCGACCGGCTCCAACTGGCGGGAGGCCAAATGACGGCGGCCCGGCGGCGAGCGGTCGGCATCATCGGCGGCATGGGGCCCGAGGCCACCTGCACGCTCTTTCAGAAAATCATTCGTGCGACGCCGGCCCGTTCGGACCAGGAGCACCTGCACCTGATCGTCAACTGCGATCCGAGCGTGCCCGACCGCACCGAGGCCCTGCTGGAGCGCGGCGAGTCGCCCGTGGCGAAACTCACGGCGTCGGCCCGACTGCTCGAAGGGGCAGGGGCACAACTGCTGGCCATGCCCTGCGTGACGGCCCACGCTTTCATCGAGCCGGTCCGCGCCGCCGTGGGCGTGCCGCTGGTGAGCCTGGTCGAGGAAACCGTGCGGGCCGTCAACGAGCAGTGCGACCTGGCCCGATGCGTCGGGCTGCTGGCCACCGACGGGACGCTGAAGCTGGGCGTCTTCAACAGCCTGGGCGAACGGCGACGGATGATCGTGCCCGATTCGACGCGGCAGGCCGACGTCATGGCCGCCATCTACGGGCCGCACGGCGTCAAGACGGTCGGTCCAAACGCCGAGGCCACGCGGTTGTTGGCTGTCGTTGCCGCCGAACTCGTCGAGCGCGGGGCCGAGGTCCTTGTCGCCGGTTGCACCGAAATTCCGCTGGCCCTGGCGGCGGGCGACGTGGCCGTGCCGCTCGTCGACACGCTGGAGGTGTTGGCCCGTGCCGTCGTCCGCGAGGCGATGGCCGAGTGACGTGAAGAGGATTCCATGTAGCCCGGCCGCCCTCGGCCGGGGATGACGTGGAGAGGGGTTCTGCAGCCCGGCCGCTTGTCGCGAGTCGTGTCGAGCGGCCCTCAGTCGTGAGGGCTGAGAAGTCCGACGGGCTTCTTCAGCGAGTTGCTGGGAACGTGAACAGGACGATCGTGACCGAACGCAGAGTGCCCATCATCGGCATCGTTGGCGGCATCGGCAGCGGCAAATCGGCCCTGGCTGCGGCCTTTACCGAATTGGGCTGCACGCTGATTGACGCCGACCGCGTGGGACACGAGATGCTGGTCCGCAACGACGTTCGCCGGGCCCTGGTCTCGCAGTTCGGCTGCAACATTCTGGACGACGACGGCCGCATCGATCGTCCGCGTCTGGCGGCAGTTGCCTTTGCCGACGAGCAGTCGACCGAGCGGCTGAACGAGATCGTCGGCGCGGCGCTGTGGAACGAGTTTCGCCGGCGTGCGCAGGAAGCCGCCGCGCGGGCCGGCGACGCCGGCAGCAGCGGCGACGATGCGCCGGCCGTGGTGCTGGACGCCGCGTTGCTGTTCGAAAGCGGCATGAACGAATTGTGTGACGGCGTGGTCTTCGTGGAAGCCCCGGACCACGTGCGTCAGGAGCGGATCCAACGGACCAGGGGCTGGGACTGGGAGGAGGTCCGCCGCCGGGAGGCGCGGCAGTTTGCGTTAAGCCGCAAGCGCGAGATGGCCGATGAGGTCGTTGAAAATACGGCCGGGCTCGACCATCTTGCCACTGAGGCACGTCGGCTGCTTACCCTCTTTCGCGAGCGGCGCTTTTCCCAATGACATGTGACCGGCCCATCGTTACGGGCAATAGGGCTCCGGCAGGCCGGTTCGACGGATCGAGTTAATCTTGAAATGAGGTAGGGAGTCATGGCAGACAAGAACGGGAGCCGTTCCTCGCGGTCGCAGAACGGGAAGCCGCGCAAACGCAAAGAGGCCCAGGCCGCCGTCGAGATCTTCGACGAGGAGACCCACGGCCGCTACGAGGAGGCCAAGCACGGCGAACTGCACATCACCGAACTGCAGAAACTGACGGTGGCGGAGCTGCACGAGGTGGCCCGCAAGGAGAACCTCGAAGAGTACGCCGGCCTGAAGAAGCAGGACCTGATCTTCTACATCCTGCGCAACCGCGTGCAGTCGACCGGCCTGATGTTCGGCGAGGGTGTGCTGGAGGTGCTGCCCGACGGCTTCGGCTTCCTGCGCAGCCCCGACTACAACTATCTGCCCGGCCCGGACGACATCTACGTCTCGCCGTCGCAGATCCGCCGCTTCGGCCTGCGCAACGGCCACATCGTGGCCGGCCAGATTCGGCCGCCCAAGGAGAACGAACGCTACTTCGCCCTGCTGAAGGTCGAGGCCGTCAACTACGAAAACCCCGAGATGGTCACCGAGAAGATCGTCTTCGACGACCTCACGCCGCTCTTTCCCACCGAGCGGTTCTTCCTGGAGACGGCCCCCGACATCCTGGAGATGCGCGTCGTCGACCTGGTCACGCCGATCGGCAAGGGGCAGCGCGGCCTGATCGTCGCGCCTCCGCGGACCGGCAAGACGGTGCTGCTGCAGAAGATGGCCAACGCCATTGCCAAGAACTCGCCCAACACCTACATGATCGTCCTGCTCATTGACGAGCGGCCCGAGGAAGTCACCGACATGCAGCGCAACGTCAAGGCCGAGGTCGTCAGCTCGACGTTCGACGAACCGGCCTCCCGCCACGTGCAGGTGGCCGAGATGGTCATCGACAAGGCCAAGCGCATGGTCGAGTACGGCAAGGACGTGGTCATCCTGCTCGACTCGATCACCCGCCTGGCCCGGGCCTACAACAGCGAAGTGCCGCACTCCGGCAAGATCCTGTCCGGCGGCGTGGACGCCAACGCCCTGCAGAAGCCGAAGCGGTTCTTCGGCGCCGCCCGCAACATCGAAGAGGGCGGCAGCCTGACGATCCTGGCCACGGCCCTGATCGACACCGGCAGCCGCATGGACGAAGTCATCTTCGAGGAGTTCAAGGGCACCGGCAACATGGAGCTGCACCTGGACCGCCGCCTGGTCGACAAGCGCGTCTTCCCGGCCATCGACATCAACCGCTCGGGCACCCGCAAGGAAGAGCTGATCGTCGACCCCGACGAGTTGAAGTACATCTTCCTGCTGCGGAAGGTGCTGGCCGACATGAACGTCGTCGAGGCCATGGAACTGCTTCGCAACCGCCTCGAGCGGACCAAGACCAACGCCGAGTTCCTGCTCTCGATGAACCTGTCGTAGCGCGAGAGACGGGTGGGGCACGGCCTGCCGTGCCCGCGTGGGTCCGGTGGACCCACCCTACGTTCTGTCGTAGCGCACCCCGTGGGTGCCATGCCTGCTCCGTCAGGCATGCGACGCAGGGGCACGGCACGGGCGTGCCCGCGGCTGTAGGGGCGGCTCGCGAGCCGCCCTCGGACGGGGCACTGGCGACGCAACGCGGTCTGCCCGGCCAGGGTCGCTCGCGAGCGACCCCTACAACGGCATTCGCGCTGACGCTTTCCGTGCGGGGGTGGCATGGCCACGCTTGCGTGGCCATGATCCACGGCGTATCATACCTGCGTGTCCGCATTGTTGCGCCGCTGTGCCGCCGTGCTTCGACCTTGGAGGACGCGACCCGATGACCGCCGCCTGGCCGCCTCGCAACCTGCTCTGTTACGGCGACAACCTGGCCTTCCTCAAGCAGTTCGACGACGAGTGCGTGGACCTGGTCTACCTGGACCCGCCCTTCAACAGCCAGCAGAATTACAACGTGCTGTTCAAGGAATCCGGCGGCACCCCCGAGGCCGCACAGATCAAGGCCTTCGAGGACACCTGGACCTGGGACATGGCCGCCAATGTGGCCCTCCAGGAGATCAACACCGACCCGGCCGTGCCCGCGCCGCTCGTGGAACTGATGCGGACCTTCATGGATTTCCTGCGACCCTCGCCCATGATGGCCTACCTCGTCCAGATGGCCATCCGACTGGTCCACCTCCGCCGCGTCCTCAAACCCACAGGCAGCCTCTACCTCCACTGCGACCCCACCGCCAGTCACTACCTCAAGATTGTCCTTGATGGCATCTTCGGTGCAACAAACTTCCTCAATGAGATCACTTGGAAGCGTTCGAGCGCTCACAGCGATACGAAACAGGGCATGCGGCGGTGCGGCAGGATACGAGATATCCTTCTTGTCTACACCAAGTCACAGGATTACACGTGGAATCCGCAATACACCGCGTACTCAGACGATTATCTGCAAACAGAATACCGGCACGTTATGGCTGATGGCCGTCACTACAAGGAGACTGATTGCACGGCTGCCAAGCCGGGCGGTGACACAGAGTACGAATGGCGCGTGAAGAGGCCTGCGCGGAAGGGTGTCGGATGGGAGGCCGACCTCGCCAATGAGTATCTCAAACCAAAGGCTGGTGTCGAATACAAGGGTGTTCTTCCTTACAGAGGAAGGTATTGGGCCTACTCAAAAGAGAATATGGCGGCCTTCGCTAGAGCGGGCAACCTGATTCATAGAAGCACCGGCATGCCACGCATTGTGCACTTCGCGGACGAAATGCCTGGGGTCAGTATCCAAGACCTGTGGGATGACATTCCCCCGGTCAGCGGAAACCAAGACATGGGGTATCCAACCCAGAAACCCATTGCTCTCTTGCATCGCGTCATCTCTGCCTCCAGCAATCCCGGGGACGTGGTGCTCGATCCGTTCTGCGGTTGCGGGACGACGATCGATGCCGTCGAGACGCTCAATCGCGAGCATCCGGACCAGCCGCCGAGGAAGTGGATCGGCATCGACGTCACGCACCTGTCGATCAACCTGATCAAGCACCGGCTGACGCGGTTCTCGCCGCCGCCCGAGTACGACGTGCAGGGCGAGCCGGCCAGCGTCGCGGGCGCGGCCGCCCTGGCGGGGCAGGACCCGTACCAGTTCCAGTTCTGGGCCCTGGGCCTGGTGGGGGCGCGGCCCTCGGGCGGCAAACCCAAGAAAGGGGCCGACCGCGGCATCGACGGTGTGCGCTTCTTCCAGGACGAGCAGCGGCGCGGCGTCTGGGTGGCCAAGAAGATGCTCGTGCAGGTCAAGAGCGGCCACGTCAAGGCCGGCGACGTGCGCGACCTCGTGGGCACCATGTCGCGCGAACAATCGGAACTGGCGGTCTTCGTTACCCTCGAGGAGCCCACGCAGCCGATGCGGACCGAGGCTGCCAGTGCCGGCCTCTATACGTCGCCCTACGACAACCAGAGCTATCCCAGGGTGCAGATTCTGACCGTCGAGCAGTTGCTGGCCGACCCGCACCGGCCGAACCCGTCGTGCCTGCAGATCCCGGGCGGGCCGGGCGGCCCGAATGTTACCCTCCCCGAGGCCCCCAAACACCGCCGCAAGGGCACGCACCAGCACGCGATGGATTTCGACTCGCCGAGCGACGACTCTGACGACGACTGACAGCATACATGCTTCCGCTCTTCGACAGGCTTGGGTCCTGACGGCGGGTAGAAGCCTGGCGCCTGGGCATGGCCGCAAGCGGCCATGGCACCAAGGGGGTTCCGTAGGGGCGGCTCGTGAGCCGCCCTCGATTGGGGCCCGGGCGATTCAACGCGGTCCGCCCGTCCAGGGTCGCTCGCGAGCGACCCCTACAACGGCCACACGACATTCTCCGTGCCCGTCAGATGAAGGCGTTGTTGGGGATGCTGGGGCGTTTGAGTTTGGCGGCGTAGTCGGGATTGGGTTCAGGGATCTTCGCCTCGACATCGCGCTGCCAGGTTTTCAGTTTCGCGTGCAGGTCATTCGCCACGTCGCCGCGCTCGGCGGCAAGGTCGTGGTGCTCGCTGGGATCGTTCGCCAGGTCATACAACTCGACGTGTCCGTCCTCGAAGAACTCGATCAGCTTCCAGTCGCCGGCGACCATCGAGGCCGCAGGCGTGCCGCCCTGGTTCGAGTAGTGCGGGTAGTGCCAGAAGATGGCCTCGCGATCCAGACGCTGCCCGCCGCGCAGCAGGGGCATCAGGCTCACGCCGTCACAATGTTGCTCGGGCGCGAGCGGCGCGCCGCAAGCTTCCAGGAATGTGGGGTAGAAGTCGGTGCTCGTGACCGGGACGGTGCAACGAGTGGCCGGCGCCACGACGCCGGGCCAGCGAGCGATCTGGCAGACGCGCGTGCCGCCCTCGTAGTTCCAGCCCTTGCCCTCCGAGAACGGGTGGTTGCACGTCGGCGATCCCTCGGCCGTGGCCAGTCCGCCGTTGTCGGCCGTGAAGATCACCAGCGTGTTGTCGGCGATTCCCTGCTCATCGAGCGCGGCCAGCACGCGGCCGATGTTCGTGTCGAGGTTCTCCATCATGGCCGCATAGGCCGGGTCGCTTTGGACGACGCGGCGGCGCACGCGGTAGTCCTTCTTGTGCAGCACGGGGAAGTGTTCGCCGTCGACCAGGGCCGCCACGCGGTCGAGTCCCATGCGTGCGGCCTTGCGGCGGTACTTCTCGATCAGGTCGGCCGGGGCCTCGATCGGCACGTGCACGGCGTAGTGCGACAGGTGCAGGAAGAACGGCCGCTCGCCGCGATGGCGGATCAGTCGGACGGCCTCGTCGGTCAGGTGGTCGGTCAGGTAGCG
>JAFGPY010000039.1 GCA_016935955.1 Planctomycetota bacterium | reverse complement strand
TGCATCCGGGGCTCGAGATCGCTTACCTGCTGGGCAACTTCGGCGTGAAGGTCCGCAAGTGCGACGTGACTTTGACGGCCGCGCCGAACGCACTGAAGATCGGCGACTGGGCGTCGCAGGGTCTGGCGTTCTACGGCGGCTCGGTCTGCTACATGCGGGCGGTCCGTCCGAAGCTTCGCGCGGGCGAGCGGCTGATCGTGCAGACGCCGGAGTTCCGCGGCACGGCGGTGCGCGTCCTGGTCAACGGCCGCGAGGCGGGGATCATCCCCTGGCCGCCGTACGAGCTGGACGTGACCGACGCCGTCCGGGCCGCAGGCGACGGGCCGGTGCAACTGGGCATCGAGGTGCTGGGCCATCGCCGCAACAGTCACGGTCCGCACCACCTGAACCAGAAGTGGCCGCGATGGACCGGGCCGGGGCAGTACCTGGACCGCCAGAACTGGTACGATGGATACCAGTTGGTGCCGTGCGGCCTGATGGCACCGCCGAAGCTGGTCGTGCGGCGATAGCCGTTGGGTGGGTGCCGTACGGTGTTCCGCATGCCTGCGGGGCAGGCATGGCATCCGGCATGGCCGCAAGCGGCCATGGCACCATGCTCCTCTCTGTTCTCGTGGAGGACGCGACGATGACGAGGCTCTGGCGACAATCACTCGTCCTGGGCATCGGCGTATTGTGCGTGGCCGGCGTCGGGTGGGGCCAGGACGAGGCCGCGCCGCCGCCGGAACATGCCCTGACCAAGGCCGGGGCCGAGGAGAAGAAGTTCTACGAGAACATCCGCCGCATGGTCCTTCGTTACGGACCGCAGGAGGTTGCGGCCCGGGCGGCGCAGGACGGTTTCGGCGAGGCGGTCGGCACGCGGATCGCCCCCATTCTGGAAGCGCAGTTCTGGGGCTACTGCTACAGTGGCGACACGGCGTGGCTGGACCGGTTCGTCTCGATCGTCGACGCCCTGATGGGCAAACTCGGCACGGACCCCGACGGCCGCAAGGGATGGTTCAGCGGTCCCGACACGAAGGCCTTTGCGGCACGGTGGCCGACCACCTGGCCCGACGGTTACACGACCGCGTTCCAGGGACAGGAGGCCCGTGTCTGTGCGGCCATCGTGGACCTGGCCCTGCTCGTGAAGGACAAGCCCGAACTGCGGAGCAAGTACGGCGACAAGGTCGACGCGTGGGTGCGGACGATCCAGGACGATATCCTTCCGAAATGGCAGAAGGAGGGATTGCTGGTCGGCCTGTCGGACGACCGGGCGGTGTTTCTCTACCCGGCGCGGGCCATGAAGCAGGGCGAGAGCGGCTGGGTGCCCTTCCCGGGGCTGCTGGGCGAGAAGGACAATATCACCTTGCCGCACCCGGACCAGAGCGACATCGCGCGGCTGCACCTGAAGCTGTGGCAACTGACGGGCGACGCCGAGCCGCGGCGGTTGGCCGCGCGGCTGCTGCGGTGGCAGAAGAGTTGCCTGCGACCGCAGCAGGGCGACACGTACACGTGGAATTTCTGGGATCCTTCGGGCGATTACGATTTCCGGCCCGTGGGCGGAATGGCCTTCAGCATGTATATCAATCCGGATCCCGTGCAGCACCTCCGCGACGTCGAGGCCTTCGTCGAGGCGTACCATTCGGGCGTGGTCATCGACGATACGGACCTGAAGCGGCTGGCCGCCACGCAGACGCAGGTCATGCTGCAAGGCGACGTCGAGCGACCCAAGTGGGTGGCGCCCGACGGCAAGAAGCGGGGTATGCTGTGGGCCGCCATGGCCGAGTTCGACGACCGCATCGAAGAAGCCTTCATGGCCGGCAAGGACGCCCGCGACATGGACTTCGGCGGACCACTCCGCGTGCTGCAGGAAAAACCGCGCTGGGGCGGATGGAAGCAGCGGAAACTCCACGGAGCCGAGGTCATCCGCTGGCGGAACACGTTCGCCGACTACAAAAAGGACATGGACGAACTCATCAAGAGCCACCCGCCGCCGGACCCGCGCAAGATGCTCCAGCAAAACAAGTGATCGCGCCAGCGCCGCCCCGGTGGGGGTGGGGTAAGCTCGCACGCACGCGGAGAATGAAGGGTGCCATGCTTCTGCTTGCAGAAGCATGCGAAAGGATCATGGCCACGCCAGCGTGGCCATGCCACCCCGGCGATCGGCATGGCGGCAAACGACGGCCCTTCGACGGGCTCAGGACGAGCCGCCATGGCACCCGCCGTAGCAACTAGATGAAGTTCAGGCCGTAGTGCCGCACGGGAATCGGGAAGGCCTTGGCCAGCAAGTCGCGGACCGGCTCGGGGCACGCGGCCATCTTCTCCTCGTAGACTTCCGGTACGGCGAAAACCATCTGGACGGCCGTGGTCTCGTCGGGCGACGCGAACTCGCAGCCGCCGGCGCGGACGCGAAGGCCGCACTCAGTCGCGGTGATGGCGTCGGCCTGGTCACCGAGCGTGCGTTCGAGGTGCCCGCGAAGTGCCCGCAGCAGGGCGGCGAAGTCCAGCACCTTGATCGGCCATCGCCAGGGAATCTTCCGTTCGGGCGTGACGCCTGCGACGGCCAGGGCCTCGAACATGTCCGTGTCCTGCAGTACCATGCGGCTGTGGACCCGTGAGACGCCCACGTCGGCGAGCGTGCGGCCAAGCGTCGCGACCACGGCCTTACGGTCGCCGAACCAGTCCACCAGCGAGAAGCCATCCTCGCCGTAGGTTCGCACGCCGAGGCACGCTGCGGCTACGGCCTTGTCGCCGCGGCGAACGATCCAGCCGCGCCCCATGTCGCCGCTGTGCAAGGCCAGTGGCATGGTGCGAATCCAATCCGCGCGCCAGTCGAAACGCAACGGTTCGCGAGAATTCAACTCCACCATGTCGTGCAGGTTCGACTCGCAGAGCGGCTCCAGGCCGAGGGACGAATCGTCGACCCGCTGCAATGCCGTCGCATCGGTCGTCCACTCGCACATGGCGAAGACGCCCGGTGCGGCGCCGGTACGGTAGTACAGGTTGATGCTGCCCGAGATCATGACGATCAGGCAGCCCTTCTCGCGCAGGCGGCGATACGCCAACTGCAACAGCGATGACGACAGGCCGCGGCCGCGATACTGGGTGTCGGTGCACACGGAGCCGATCGAAGACGCCGGAATCCGACAACCGCAAGCCACATAGTCCTGCAGGTCGGTGCCGATGAAGCTGACCGGCCGGCCCTGGTCGCAGGTGACGTAGAGGTTGTCGATGTTGGCCTCGCTGAACATGTAAGGGAACGAGCGGCCCATGGGCAGTTTGCGGCCCCCCTCGCCGCAGAAAACCTCGTCGGCCAACGAGATGATGGCTGGCAACTCCTCGACGCGTGCGATACGCGGACCGTCCATGACAACACTCCTCCTGGGCATCGGGCTCGGCGGCTCGACCGGCATCCTGTGCGGCACGCCGTCCCGAACGCAGAGACAGGGGGCTGGCCACATACCTTCAACGGGCCGACAAGTCAAACGGGGTTGAGAATACCCGGCGGCGAGGCAAAAACAAGTGGTTGGGGAATTGAAAATGATCGGCCAAGCCGGAACGGCGAAAGCGTTCTACGCGTCCGGCTTGGCCATCACAAAGGGGTCCCGCTCATAGGCCGCCTTGCGAGGCGGCGATAAAACGCCGTTGCAGCACGCGTACGACAAGACGTTTCAGCACCAAAATGCTGCCCTGGCCGCTCCCGGTGCCCGGGAGCAAGGAGGAATGTCTCCCGCGGAAGCGGCCGTTGGGCAGCCTGGCTTGGGTCACAAGGAAATCCGCCCGCATCTGTCGCAGGCGGCACTTGAATTCCCGCAACCGCGACGCCTACAGCGGTTACTTCTTCTTGGCTACTTTCTTTTTCTTCTTGGCGACCTTCTTCTTTGCGACCTTCTTCTTGGCAACCTTCTTCTTCGCTTTCTTCTTCGCCATAATGTTCCTCCAGACTAAGAAAGACCAAGCTCTGCGTCACCCGGGCGGGACAGTCCCGCACACGGCAGGCGACGGCCGATTCCGCCTGCGCGGAACCCCGATTCGCTACCGGCCGGCCGTCTCCCCTCCTGTGGACGCTACCTCGGGCGTCTAGGAGCCGGCGGCCGCCGTACTGGTCACCTGGTCGGGCGCCAACACTGGCGATCCGCCCAGGAAGCGTAGACTGTAGTTGCCGCGATGCCGATCCTTCAACTCGCCCAACTTCGACTTGTTCCAGTTGCTGATGCGGCTGAAGTAACCGACGATGCGCGTGATGCCGTACACGTTCTCACTCTGGCAATGGTCGCAATGCTTCTGCAGACGCGGCGTCCACTTGCCGCAATCGTTGCAGATCGTGAACTCGGGGCTGATGGTCAACTGGGCGGCCTTGGTGTTCTCGTGCGTCTTGCGGACCAGGGCCATGATGCCCTCGGCCGGCGGTCGCTCTTCGCCCACGAAGGCGTGGATGATGGCCCCCGACTCGATCATCGGGTGGAACTTCGCCTGCATCTCGATCCGCGTCATCAGGTCGATCGGCGCGTCCGGCCGCAGGTGAATCGAGTTGGTGTAGTACATCTCGTCCATCTCCGGCTCGCCGCGGATCACCTGGTGCGACTCGGGCCAGTCGCGGAAGTCGATCTTGGCCATGCGGCGCGACGCCGACTCGGCCGGCGATTCCTCGAGCGTGAACTTCAGACCGTGCTGCTGCTTGAACTTGTTGATCTCCGTGAACATCGTGGCCACGACGCGGAAGCCTTCCATCATGGCCGCCTTGCTCTCGTGCAACTCCTGGCCTGTCAGGAACTGCACGGCCTCGTTCAGGCCGATCAGGCCGAAGATGTAGGTGGCCTTCTCCAGGTCGACGTACGGGCGGTCGTCCATGGCATTCTTGCCGATCTCCCAGAGCGGCATGTGCGGCGCGCTCATCAGCTTGGCGATGAAGCCTTTCTTCTCGAGGTGGGCCTTGAGGGCCAGTTCCATGCCGTGACGGATCTCGTCGTGGAAGTCCTGGATGTTGCCGCGACCGGCGCGGTAGGCGGCCTGCGGCAAGTTGATCGTCACGTTCTGGAAACCGCAGAAACGCATCGACTCCAGGTGGTCGATCATGTGCCGGTCTTCGATCTTCGTCCGCAGCCGGCAGCACGCCGACAGCGACACGTTGTCCTTTTCGTTGGCGCCCTCGGGCCGATCGAACACGAAATACGGCACGCCGTTCTCGCTGGCGATCTGGCAGGCGTACTCCAGCAACTCCATCTGCGCGGGGTCCTCGAACGATTCCTTCGTCACGTGCAGGTCGCACTTCGGGAAAGCGAACAGGCGGCCCTTGCTGTCGCCCTTGCGCCAGACGTCGAGCATGGCCTTCAGGAACCGCTGCGCCGCCGGCTCGTAGTCGCCGTAGGTCCGCTCCGAGCCGTCCTCGTGTGTCATGATCTTGCCGCTGGGGCCGATGGCCGGCGTGTCGCGCATGAACGCCGGCACGCCCGTGTGCACGTTGAAGTCCAGGAACAGTGTCTGGCCGCCGCGGCTGAAGGCGCTCTGGCTGCCCGAGAAGATCAGGTGCTGGGCCTCCTGCAGGATCTCTTCGTCCGACAGGTGTTCGACGTACGGCGCATAAAGAATGTTGATGAAGCCCACGCCCAGGGCCCCGGCGTAGTAGGCCTGCATCGAAGCCAGGAACGTGTTCAGGTGGCCGGTCAGCGTCCGAGCGTGCTTGGCCGGGGCACTGGCCGTATCGAGGTTGCCCAACTCGAGGCCGTACTTCTTCAGGTACTCCAGGCTGTGGCCCGAGCAGTAGACGCGCGTCGGGTAGCCCAGGTCGTGCAGGTGGATGCGGCCTTCGAGGTGGGCCTGGGCCACGTCCTCGCTGAAGATCTCCGCCAGGGCGTACTGCTTCAGCGTGTTCTCGGCGATCGTCAGGTTGATGGCCTCGGGGTTGTTGGCCGTGATGTTCGAGTTCTCCTGGCTCTTCGACAGGATCAACTGCTCGAGGTCGTACTTCGGCATGCCGAGGACCTTCTGCTTCTCGAGGCGTTCGGTCATGCCCATCTCGAACAGCTCGTTGTCGACCAGCTCGCGGATCAGGTCGGTGCTGATTCGCGTGATGCCCGACGAGAAGACGCGCTCCTCGACGCGCTTGGCCACCTTGTGGGCCACCTCTTCGGGCAGGCCGCCCTCGACGATCAAGGCCTTGGCGATGCGGACCTTGTCCCACGGCAACATCTGGTCGCCGTGACCGGTCGACACCATCAGGGCCATGTCGGTCGAGTCGCCGCTGTGACCGTTGCCGGTCTTGCGGACCTTCAACTGGCGGCGATGCTGGGTGCGCCGCTCGCGGTACAGGATGTAGGCCTTCGCCGTCTGGGCGTGGCCGGTTTCGATCAGGACCTTTTCGACAAGGTCCTGGATGTCTTCGATGGTTGGGACTTCGTCCTGGTATCGTCGGTTGACGAACTCGGTCACCGCGGCGGCCAGTTCCATGGCCCGCTCGCGGTCGCTGCCGCCCACGGCTTGGGCGGCCTTAAAAATGGCATCCGCAATCTTGCAGTCATCGAACGGAACGACGCGACCGTCACGCTTGCGAACCTGGCAAACTCGAATCTGCATAAATCCTGGTCCTCCCCGACACGTACTATGAATGTGACGTTATGATGATAAGCGACTCGGATGATCTCCCATCCACACCTGATTCACGGCCTATGATGATCGTGCCTGATGCCCACTTCCTTGCCGCCGGCTGCGGCCACCTAGTCCTTCGACGGTTCCTTATGATGTTGGAGCATGGGTTGAATCTCGTCGACGAACTCCGATACGTCCTTGAACTCGCGATACACGCTGGCGAACCTGACGTAGGCCACCTGGTCGATCTGACGCAGCTTCTGCATGACCCGCTCGCCGAGAAAAGTGGTGGGTACCTCCTGGTCGTAGTTGGCCAGGATCTCGTC
>JAFGPY010000243.1 GCA_016935955.1 Planctomycetota bacterium | reverse complement strand
GGTTCGATGACGTGGAGTTCGGTGCCGCCGAGGAGGATGCGGCCGTCGTCCAGGACCGCCATGGGCAACATGCCGCCGTAGCCGCCGGCGTAGAAGGCCACGCGACGCGGACGCAGGGGGTCGCTCACGTCAAAGACGCTCACGCCGCTGGACAGCGAGTGAGAGGTCGCATAGTAATAGTTGCCGCGAAGCACGCCGTAGTTCCTGAGCTGTCCGAGGCAGGATTCCAGGGGCGTGGGTCGCCGCTCGCCCAGCGCCTCGATGCTGACGGCGTTGCCCTCGAAGGTCACGCGGCGGGTCAGGACGGTCTTCAACTGCCGGTCGGCCGTGACCAGCAGGTCGCCCTCCCACGCCGCAGGGTAGCCCGTCCTGTCCTGAAGTCCGAAGACCACGGCGAAGCGCTCGCGCGGCGACAGGCCCGGCAACTCCGGGAGGGCATGCCGCCACGGCGTGTTCATGTCGCCACCCACAACCCAGTCGGCAACGGGAGACTCCAGCGTCGCGACGGTCTGCGGCTCATCAGGGTCGGCCAGGTCGATCACATGGCAGAGTTTGACGAACTGATGCTTGGGCCTGCTGATGTTGCCGCAGACATAGATGCGGTCGTTCATCAGCATCGCCGGCCCGAAGGAGTAGACTTCCTCTCCATGCGGCAACAGGTCGAGCGTGTGAACGAGGCGGCCCGGCGGGTCGCTGTCGAGGGCCAGCGTCCGCAGCGACATCTCCAGGCACTTGCCGTCCGCCCAGTACTTCTGGCCGTCCCCGTATCGGTACTCCTGTTTCTCGTAACGCCGCAGCAACTGGTAGAGACGGTCGGGGCGCTTCGGCGACCAGACCACCGTCGTGACCTCTCGGCGTCCCGAGTACCAGGCTTGCCCATCGCCGAGGTCGATCTCGGGCCCGAGCTTCAGTTGGCCTCCGGAGATGTCGAACGTGGCGGCCGAGTAGACGGTGGTGTACCGCGGCGATTCGCTGGCGCCTGGATGTTGAAGCAGCAGCACGCCGCGATCCCCGGCCGCCAGGATGTCGTAGACCTCGCGCCAGCCGTCGACGCCCGGCGGCTGCACCTTGGTCCGCAACTGGGCGTCGAGGTTCGAGCCCAGTTGAAAGGCCAGCGAGGTAACCAGAATCAACGTCACGCCGCCGAGCGACCAGACCATGAGCTTCTGGTCCATGCGGACGCGCCATCCGCGCCATGCGGCCAGGAAGACCGCCCCGGCGGCGGCAACGATGGCCGCCGTCGCGAGGGCCATGAACTTCAGTCCCTCGGGCGTCAACCCGAAGTACCATCCGGCGACCTCAAAGCCCTTGTGGTTTCCGAGTGAGGCCTGGACCTGGGCGGAGGTCCATCGCGCCATGCCCGGCACCTTCACGGGAATGACGACCGCGGGCACGCTGTCATAGTTCTCGACGAAGGTCCAGAAGTTCATGATCCCGAGCGGCGGCACGAGAACCGGCAGGAAGTAGACCAGCAGGCCTGCGGCTATGGCCAGAATGGCGGCGTGCGACGGCCGCCGCACCAGCAACCCCAGCAACATGGCCAGGCTGTAGATCACCGCCAGCAGTGCCCCGTGCAGCAACGCACAGGTCAGGATTTCCCCGACGTACTTGTACTTGATCGGATCGTCGGCCGTGAGTTGTGCGAGACGAAGCGTCAGGGCCGCCATGAGCGGAATGGTCGCCGTGGCCAGCACGGTCGCCAGGCCCGACAGGTAGCGGGCCGAGAGCCAGCTCCAGAGTCCGACCGGACGCGAGAGCCAGAAGTCGCTCACGCGGCCGCGCATGTCGCGGCACCCGGCGGCCACGCCGACGATGACGGCCAGCAGGCCGCCCAGGGCCATGACCGCGCCGCACGTGACGCCGGCCACTTCGCCGATCCTGGCCTGGCGCGGGTCCGCGTACCAGGAGAAGGACTGGAAAGAAGAACTCAGCGGCCAGACCAGCACCAGGAGCAACCCTGCGTAGAGGAACCAACGGTTCTCCCGCCACTCGCGCCAGAGAAGTTTCCACGCGCGTCTCATGCCGCCCTCCCGCCCAAGCGCGTCCACCGCCGCGCCGTCCAGAGCCACAGACCCGCCATGATCGCCGACTGCACCACCGCCCAGAGCCACGTCGGGCAGGCCCGGAACGGTCCCTCGCGTATGCCGCCCATCGGGTGCAGAGACCCCAAGGCCAGCAGGGCCTCATGGTTCCCGTCGCGCCTGACGATGTCCAGGGACATACCAAGGGCCATGAACGAGATGCACCAGAAGGCGGCGACGGCCAGGGTCACCAGGGCCGCACGGGCCTCGGTCGCCATCCGAGCGCCGAAGGCCAGCGACCAGACGAGCAGCATCGCGCTGAAGCCCATGGACAGGGCGTGAAACTCGAGAATCCGGCGGAAGGTCAGTTCGCGGTCGCCGGCCACGGCGAGAGTCACCGCAAGGATGACGACGAGCGGCGCGAGACAGACGGCGACCGCCATCAGCGTCTTGACGAGCAGGATCTTCCACGGCCTGAGCGGCAGGGCGACGAGGACCGCCATGGTGCCTTCCTCGCGCTCGCCGGCCAGGGGGGCCATGCTCGTCAGCAGGACCATCAGCGGCGCGCCGAAGATCAGGCCAAAGGCAATGACCATCTCGTCCTCCATCATGCGCGTCGAGAGGCCGATCAGCGTGAAGCCGCCGAACAGCACGCAGCCGAAGGCCAGCCGCCAGCGCTGCTCACACCACTCTTTCCAGATCAGTTTCCGCCACATGGTCCCGCCCGTTCGTTCGGATAACGTAGGCCTCGAAGATCTCGTCCAGGTTCAACTCGACCACCGTCGGGTACACGCCCGCGGCCTCGGCCGCAGCCAGGGCTTGCTCGACGTGTTCGACCGTGACGGCCGTCTGGTTGCCGCGCGGCTGCACGTCGAGCACGTGCGGCAACTCGTCGAGCCGCTCGTAGTCGCCCGTCAGCATGACCAGTTGCTTGACCTCGCTGCGCAACTGATCGGTCGGTCCCTGGCGAATGATGCGGCCGCAATCGAGAATGGCCACCTCGTCGGCCACCGGCTCGACCTCGTAGAGCAGGTGCGAACTGAACAGCACCGTGACGCCTTCGCCCTGCAGGTACGTGACAATGTCGCGCAGGAACTGCTTGCGCATCAGCGGGTCCAGCCCCAGGGTCGGATCGTCCAGGATGACCAGCTCAGGCCGATGGGCCAGGGCCAGCAGCAACCCGAGCCGCGCGTTCTGACCCTTCGACAGGTGCTTGACCCGCGTTCGCGGCGACAGCTCGAACCGCTTCAGCAGACTGGCCGCCAGGTCACGATCCCACGTCGGGTAGAACGGCGCCAGGAACGAGATCATCTCGCTGACGCGCATCCAGCCGAACATCTGCTGGTCCTCGGCCAGGTAGCCCACGCGGCCGCGGATGGCCACCGAATCCCGCCGGGGGTCCATGCCCAGGACGCGGATCGTTCCGGCGTCGGGCGCGAGCAGGCCCAGCATCATGCGGATGGTCGTCGTCTTGCCCGCACCGTTGCGGCCCAGGAAGGCGTAGGTCTTGCCCGCCTCGACGCCGAACGACAGGTCCGCCAGGACCGTGTTGCGGCCAAAGCGCTTCTCGACGTGCTGAACGTCAATCACCAGATTGTCCATCGTCGCACTCTCCCGGCGAACCATCGCCTCTTCACCTACCGACTTCACCCAAGCGCCACCCAAGCACCGCCACGTTGACCCTCGTCCCCGCCTTCCCCGACCGCCCACCCAGCAAGCCCCCAGCAACGCTGGGGGATCGAATGCCTGAAACCATCTCGTATCCCGCCGCAGTGCGGCGGGCTCGTACAACCCCAACAGGCCCCCAGCAATGTGAGGGATTAAGCGGCCGACACTACGACTCCTCGGACTCCCCCCCAGCGCCCTGGCTGCCCTCGTTTCCCGTCGTGTCGCTGCCGGTGTCGCCGGCGTCGCCGCGATTGTCCGCGTGTCCGTTGCCGTCACGGCGGCGATAGGCCTCCTCGATCATCTGCCGCACGCTGTCGGCACTCAGGCCCAGCCGCGCGGCATGCTCAACGAGAAGTTCGGCCTCGGTCCGCAACTGGTCGCGCTGCTGACGGAGCTGCCCCTCGGGCTGACTGTCGGCGACGAAGGTCCCCGCCCCGTGCCGCATCTCCAACAGCCCTTCGGCCGTCAGCCGTTCGTAGACCCGCAGGATTGTGTTCTGGTTGACCGTCAGGTCCCGCGCCAGAGCCCGGACGCTGGGCAACTGCTCGCCCGGCCGCAGCGTGCCGCTGGCGCAGAGCGACCGCACCTGGTCGGCAATCTGCCGCGTGATGGGCACTCCGGAAGACGCTTCGACGCGAATGTACATGGGCCGCACTCCCAAGTGACTACAGTAGTATAACAGTAGTCACCGCCCTGTCAATACTAATTCTGCCGAAAAAGCGGCCCTTTCGGCGGCTGAGGCGTGTTTTCTGTGATACAGATTGATTCTCGACCAAAAACCCGGTAGTCTTCCCGGAGCGCGCCGTCCGGACGGCGCTGGAATGGGAAGACGGGCCGGCTTCCACATGGCAGGCAACCTGAGCGAGGTGACTGATGCAGGCGTTGAGTGACGGGCAGCGGGCGTGGGTCGACAAGACCCTGGGCAACTTATCCCTGAGGCAGAAGGTCGGACAACTGCTGTTTCCGATGCTGACCGAGCACACGGCGGCGCCACTCGGAATCGGCGAGTACGTGGCCCAGACGGGCATCGGCGGCGGACACATGTTCGGCGGGCCGATGGCCAAGTGCCGCCGTGTGGCCACCGAGGCCCAGCGGGCCGCGGAGATCCCCCTGCTGATTTCGGGCGACTTCGAGGTCGGCCCCGGCGAGCGCATCCCCGAAGGCACGCACCTGCCCGGACGCATGGCCATGGGGGCCGTCGGCGACGAGCAGTTGGCCTACGATGCCGGCAAGGTCACCGCGATCGAGGCCGTGGCCTGCGGATACAATCTGGCCTTCGGGCCGATCGTCGACATTGCCGCCGTGAAGGACTACCAGCGGCAGGTCGATTCCCTGGGACGGCGGCCCGAGGAGGTCGCGCGGCTCGGGGCCGCCTGCGTTCGCGGCATTCAGGACCACGCCATGGCTGCCTGCGCCAAGCACTTCCCGGGCGACGGATTCGACGATCGCGACCAGCACCTGATGACGCTGGTCAATCCCCTGTCGCCTTCCGAGTGGCGGCGACAGAGTGCCCTGCCCTTCAAGGCGGCCATCGACGCCGGCGTCATGAGCATCATGGTCTCGTGCATCGGCCTGCCCTCGATGGACCCCCAGGCCGGCGACCCGCGCAATCCACTGCCGGCCGTCGTCAGCCGCTACCTGGTCACCGACCTGCTGCGCGGCGAGCTGGGCTTCGAGGGCGTTATCATCACCGACGCCCTGAACATGGGCGGCGTCAGCTACCACTATCGCGAGCTGGACCGCTATCGCCTGGCCCTCCAGGCGGGCAACGATATTCTGCTGTTCGTCCGCAACGTGCCGCGCGTCCTGGAGTACCTGGTCGGGTGCGTCGAGCGCGGCGAGGTTGACCAGATCCAGGTCGAAGCCTCCGTCCGCCGCGTGCTGGAACTCAAGGCGAGGCTGAACCTGCACAAGAAACCGATCGCCGACGACGCCGAAGCCAAGGCGCGCATCGCCGCGTCGCCCGGGAAGCAGGTCGCCCAGAAGATCGCCGACCGCTCCATCACGTTGGTCCGCGACACGGGCAACGTCGTGCCG
>JAFGPY010000242.1 GCA_016935955.1 Planctomycetota bacterium | reverse complement strand
GTCACGGAGTTCGCCGAGTCGCCGTTCTTCGCCTTCGACATCGACGATCGCGGCGGCATACGCCGGAGGTGGCCGGAGGTGGCCCTGCTGCAGCCGAAGGACAAGCCCAAGGTGGTCGTCGACAACGGGTCGATGTACTGGGCCCGCGTCGAGGCCTTCCTGCGGACGGGCGAGCTTGAGGGCGAGAACATGGTCGGCTACCGCATGCCGCGCGAGCGGTCCGTGGACATCGACACCGAATTCGATTTTCGCCTGGCCGAGATGATGGCCAGGGAGACGGGATTGGCGTGAAGCGGATGAGACACCTGGTTCTCGGTCTGGGCTCGATCGGCGCGCGGCACGTAGCGACGCTGCTGCGGCACGGGCACGAGGTGGTCGGATACGACCCGGCCCCGCGCGGCGGCGACCTGGGGGGAGCGGTCCTCGCGAACATTGACGAGGCCTGGGCGACCGATCCGGCGATGGTCTGGATCTGCACGCCGACGCACCTGCACGCCGAGCAGGCCATCGCAGCTCTGGATCGCGGCTGCCACGTCTTCGTCGAGAAGCCTGTGGCCGCCGACATGGCCGGGGCCGAGCGGTTGCGGGCGCACTGGAACTCGCTGAACGACGCCGGCCGCGGGCGGCTGGTGTGGGTCGGCTGCAACATGCGCTACCACGAAGGGCCGCGGCGATTGAAGGAGGTCCTGGACGCCGGGGCGATCGGCCGGGCGCGTGTCGTGCGAATCCACTTCTCGCATTACCTGCCGAACATGCGTCCGGGCGTGGACTATCGGCAGACGTATGCGGCCTATCGCGATCAGGGTGGGGGCGTCGTGCTCGACGACATTCACGACATCGACCTGGCCCTGTGGCTCAGCGGGCCTGCGCGCAAGGTGACGGCCGCGGTCGCCTGCACAGGGCAGTTGGAGATGGACGCCGAAGACGTGGCCGACATTTGTCTGCGACACGAGAGCGGCGCCGTGTCCGAGATTCACATGGACTATCTGCGCCGCGAGAAGAGTCGCGGCATCGAGGTGATCGGCGAGCGGGGGACGCTCGAATGGCGGAGCCGCGGCAAGAATCCGGAGCGGGCCGAACTGGTGCGCTACGGCATTGAGCCCGGCGATGTCGAGACCCTGTGGCAGGCGGAACTGGCGACGTTCGACGCCATGTTCGACGGCCAACTGGCCGACATTCTCGCGGCGACGGAGGATCGCTCGAACTGGAAACGAAATCTGGACGGGGCCGTCGAGGCTCTGGCCATTGCACTGAAGGCTCGCGACTGTGTCGATGACGGCGGGCGGCCGCCCGAGGGCGGGCGTGCGGTCACGGAGAAACCGTCCGCAACGAGACTTGGACCCGACGAGCCCGTGTTGGAAACTTCGCGGTTGACGTTGCGACCGTTGCGGCCGCAGGACGTGACCGACGAGTACGTCAACGGGTTGAACGATCCGGAGGTGAACCGCTACCTGATGGCGGTCAAGCGAACGCGTCAGACGCGGGCGACCGTGGAGCGTTTCGTGGCCACGAACCGCGATGCGGCGGACTGCATCCTGTTCGGCCTGTTCGTCAGAGGCGATTCGTCTCCGCTGATCGGCACGATGCGTGTTTCGGCCATCGACCTGCACGATTTCCGGGCGACGATCGGCGTGTGCGTCTTCGCGAAGCGAGCGTGGAAGAAGGGTTACGCGAGCGAGGCCCTCGCGGCCGTCGTGGGCTATCTGTTCGGTGAGATGGGGCTGCACTATTTGGAGGCCGGGGCCTACGAGGAGAACGCGAACAGCGTCAACCTGTTCCGTCGCGGCGGATTCCGGGAGTCTTACCGCGTCAGGGACAAGGCCCGCTTCGAAGATCGTTTCATGGACCTGGTGTTCCTCGGTCTGGTCAATCCGGACTTTGACATGTCGCGCCTGAGGGAGGCTGGGCCGAGCAGCGGCCGCTGAGGTCATGAGCGAACGGATCGTTATCTTCGAGAGCCCGGACCGTGGTGACGTTGCGCGGATGAGGCGGTACCTGCGGCGCAAGTGGCGGGTCATGGTGGTCGAACGGTTCCATGCCTACCATCACGAAGGGCGCTGGCGATGGTATCCGCCGCTGCTGCCGGCCGAGGTCGAGCAGTGGCTGCGCCAGGGGCGCGTCGACCTGTTGCCGGCCAAGGATCTGAAGAGCTGGGACATCTACTCGCAGGCCAGCGATAAGGCGGTTCAGACGGTCGAGGCCGTCTGGCCGCAGTTCAGGTTGCGGCACCGGAAGCTGATCGATCTGGTCAACCGGGCCATGGGATCGGACAAGGGCGACTGTGTTCTGCGCAAGGGGCTCTGCGACAAGCTCGGCAACTTCTATTCGTTGAACATCATGCTCGGGCATATCAGCCGCCTGTTTGAGGGCCGCGAGGTCACGGTCTACTTCAACAGCGATCTGCGGCTCTACCTTTCGTTGCGGCGGCTGGTCGGCGAGAGCGGCATTCAGATCGACGAGCACGAGAATATCCGTTTCTCGCGGCGGCGATATGCCCGGGCCCTGATCGTCGATTGGAGAGAGAAGCTGCTGTCGCTGGGTCGCATTGCGGCCGAATGGGCGGCGGGGTGCCGGCACCGGCTGCGCGGCGGACGGCGGGCCGATCGGAGAAGCTATCGTTACGGTATCGCCATCGTCAGTCCGGGCCGGCAGTTCCGCGGCGACCGGCGCGGCGCGGACTTCCTCGTGGACGACCAGGTCATCAAGAGGAGCGAGGTGGTCTTCATCCCCCTGTTGCCGCTGACGGCGGAGCAGCGGGCGGCGCTCGACGGCCTGGGCTGCGCGGTGTACGATCCGCCGCAAGGGCGAGGGTTCGTCGGCACGGTGGCATCTCCCGCGGCGCTGCTCTGGGCGGCAATGCGGTCGCACGGCGCGGCTGCGGGCGTGTTCATCACGCTGGCCTACAACGCGGTGCTCGTCTACGCTCGCTGGAAGAAGGCGGCCGAGGAGATCGAGCTCGGGCATTTCATCAGCTACGCGGATTTCCACCCGGGACACATCGCCCGCAACATCGCCCTGCACCAGGCCGGGACCCAGACGTGGTACTATCACGACTCGATGAACAACGTGCTCAACTATGTCGGGCGACTGGAAGGGTGCCGCGAGCGGCATCCGCTGTGGTCCTACCTGAACTACAACCATTTCGTCGTCTGGTACCGGCTGCTGGCCGACTGGTTCGACGAATACCCCTCGCTTCTCGGGGAGCGGCCGGTGGTGGGCTGCCTGTGGGCCTCGCACGTCATGGCCCCGGTCGACCGCGACGGGCTGATGCGGTCGCTGCTTCCGTCGGGCAAGGACGCGCGGGGCAAGTTCCTGGTGGTCGCCTACACGTCGACCTACACCGTCAACCGGCTGACCGGCTACGACGAAGGCATCGCTTTCGCCGAGCACCTCAGGCGACTGGCCGCGGAGCGCCCGGACGTGTTCGTGGTGGTCAAAGAGAAGAAGATGCCGGAGCTTCATCTGCGGCTGTCTCCGGAACTGGGTCCGCGGCTGCTGGAGGTTTACGACGAGCTGAACCGCATGGACAACGCGCAGGTGCTGGCCCGCGACGTCGACGCGTCGTCGCTCATGGCGGCCGGCGACGCCGTGGTCTCGTTCCCGTTCACGTCGACCACGTTCGAAGCCCTCAGCGCGAACCGTCCGGCTATCTGGCACGATCCGCTCGACCGCTATCGGCACACGTTCTGGGCCAGGGCGGAGGGCGTCATGACGCACGGATTCGACGAACTGTGCCGGTGGATTCTCCACGTGCAGGCGTCGTCCGGCGAACCGTACTCGAATCCGATCCCGGCAGGATCGCCGCTGCTGGACCCGTTCCGGGACGGGCGGGCTATTGAACGTTTTCGGGAGCTTCTGGCCTCGGCGCAGTGAGCCGCGGCACCGCAACGGCCGGCCGTAGCCGGCGAGAAGGAAGGACCAGGTCGGACCTTGGCACCACGACAACCCAGTCGCCTGCGGAACCTCATCCTCTACGTGGCCACGAACGCGCTGTGCGTTCTGCTCCCGATGGCCACGATGCCGATCTTCACGCGCAAGATCACGCCCACGCAGTACGGCATTCTGGCCATGCTCGGCGTCGTGGCGACGCTGGGGATCGGGCTGTCGAACTGGGGCATGCTGACGGCCTTCAACCGCTACTTCTTCGCCTATGGCCGCGAGCCGGAGAAACAGAAGCGGCTGCTCGGCACCGTGCTGACTTTCTCGCTGGTGTGCCTGGCCGTCATCTACGTCCCGGTCATCGTCTACCGAGACTGGCTCTCGCAGTACCAGACCGGTTCGGTGCAGTGGAGCGGCCTGCTGCTGATTGTCTTCGCGAGCCTGGGGCTGAACCACGTCAACGGCATCCTGTTCCAGTACTTCAAGGACGCCGAACGCGCCGGCGCGTCGTCGATCTTCGAGCTGACGCGGCTGGTGTTGAACACCGGTTGCTCGCTGCTGCTGGTGGCGGGCTTCAACATGGGCATCACCGGGCTGGCCCTCGGCGGACTGACCTCTCAGTTCATCGTCATGCTGGCCATGGTGTCGCGGTTCCGCCTGGCCGACTTGCGGCCGGACATGCGCATTCTCGGCACCTGCCTGGCGTTCGGATGGCCGCTGATGGCCAAGGTGGCGGTCAACCTGCTCAACATCTGCATCGACCGGCAGATGATCGGCAAGCTGAAGTCGATGACCGACGTCGGGCTGTACGACCGGGCCCAGGCCATCTCGATCCTGGTCTTCGTCTTCATGACCACCGTCCAGAATGTCTACGGCCCGCGATGGAACAAACGCATCTTCCAACTCCCGGATGCGGATGAGCGGTCGCTGGCCTCGCTGTTCACCGAGTACGTGTGCCTTATCGTCGTCCCGGCCGCAGCCCTGGTCGCCTTCTGCCAGGAAGCGGTCCACATCCTGATGCCGCCGACCTACCGCAATGCCGTGCCGCTGATTATCATCCTGGCGGTCTACTACTCGATGCTGGCCTTCGGCAAGCTCTCCGGCCCGGTCGCCAACTACTTGAAGATGACCAAGTTCGTGGCCATGACGATGGTCGGCTCCTACTTCGCCAACATCGGCCTGAACTTCCTGTTCATCCCCAAGTACGGGCCCTTCGGGGCCGTCGTGGCCACGTGCATCGGCGGGCTGGGTTCGACGTTGCTCGTCGGCTGGGTCATGCAGCGGCGATACCACATTGCGTTCCAGTGGCGGCCGCTGTGTCTGCTCTACGGCGGACTGATTCTCTTCTCGCTGATGTCGGGACTGACGTTCTACGAGAAGCTGCCCTACTGGCCGTCGCTCGTCTTGCGTAGTCTGCTCTTCGCGGGCTACATGGTCATGTGGATTCGCATCGTCGGTTGGGGTATGATTCGGGGTATCATCCTGCGCGGAATGACGGGCGTCGGCCTGCGGCCGCCCGACACCCTCAGGAACGGAGAGTCGTGACCGTCATGATCGAGATCGCCCTGAGCGACAACTCGACGTCCGGGCGTCCTGGCGGGCGACAGCGCGTCGTGGTGCTCGACGACGATGCCGCCCGACCGGCCGACCTGCGGCGACGCTTCGGGCCGGCCATCCGCGTCGAAGACCTCACCGGCCGATTCGACCGTCTCTACGCTCGCCTTCACCGTCCGCTCGTCGCGGACATGGCCAACGTCGCACGCCGAGTGCCGCGCGATCTCTGGTGGGCGGGGCAGGTGGCCTCGCGCAGCAGCACGGCTACCCACCTGATGCGCAACGTGATCTGCCTGCATGCGGCCGACGAGTTTCTCCGAGAGGCCGGTCAGGACGATCTTCTGTTTCTCTGTGCCGACATCGGACTGGCCCGGGCCGTGGCCTCGGCGTGTCGCCGTCGCGGCATCGCCTATCGGCTGAACGTCCCGTTGCTTCGTCGCGCCGCCATGGCGCTTCGCGATGCGGGGCAACTGGCCGTCAATGCCGCCCTGGCTGTGCGCGATTTCCTGAACGTCAGGCGACTGCGCCGCATCCTCCCGCCGCCGAAACTGTCGGACCAGTCGCGGCCGCGTGCCGTCATCCGAACCTGGGTTACCTCCGGGGCCTTCGACGCCGACGGCCGCTACGTCGACCGCCACTTCGGCCCGCTGCCCGACCACCTGCGAAGCCGCGGCTACGACGTGCTCGTCGTGCCCATGTTCTTCAACCTCGACCGCCCGATGCGCGAGCAGTTTGAGTTGATGGCCAAGTCGGGGCAGGAGTTCCTCGTGCCGCAACACCACGTCGGCCTGTGCTCTCTGTTGCGGCTCATGGCGGGCGAACTGCGACGCCTGTGCCTGCGATTCGGCCGCGTGGAGGTCGAGGGGCTGGACGTCGGGCCGATCCTGCGGCACGAGAATCGCAAGGACGTGCTCAACCCATCGCTCTTGCGGCTCAATCTGGTTCGTCCACTCCTGGCCGCACTGCGACGCCGTGGCGTGCGGATCGACCTGATGCTCTACCCGTTCGAGAACAATGCCCCGGAGAAACAGTTCATCCTGGCCAAGCAGGCCCACTACGCCGAGAGCACCATCGTCGCTTGCCAGCACAGCGTCTGGCTCTCGCGGCAGGCCGGGGCCGAACTCGCGCCCGAGGAAGCCGACGTTCACCCGCTGCCCGACCGCATCGTCGCCCTGGGTCGCGTCTACACCGATGTGCTGGCCCGCCTCGGATTCCCGGCCGACCGCATTCGTCTTGGCGCCGCCCTGCGGTTCGCTCACGTGCAGGACTACCCCGCGGCGGCGCGCGAACCGGACGCGGCCGAGCCGCGGCTCTTCGTGCCGTTGCCGTTCTGCGGCAACACGAGTCTCGACATGCTGACCAAACTTCGCGAAGCTATAGGCGACGACCGCTCATGGCGCGTTCGCATCAAGACGCATCCGTTGCTCCCCGAGGCGACGCTGCGCGGCTGGCTCGACGAACTGGCTTACCCGAACGTCGAGATCGTCGGCGAGCCCACAGGCCGATGCCTGCACGAGTGCGACGTAGCCCTTGCCGCCGGAACGTCGGTCACGCAGATGGAGGCCATCGTCTGTGGTGTGCCGCTGGTCCGCGTGGTGCCGAGCAACACGTTCTTTCTGGATCCGATGAAGTGGATGGACTATCCGCTCGACCCGGCCGAGACGGCCGCCGAGTTGCGCAACCGCCTGCAGCGGGCCCGACGCATGACCGCCGACGAGTTGCGCGAGTGGTCCGACCGCGTGCGCCGCGACTACTTCGAGCCACCGTCCGATGAGGCCCTGAGCGCGTACTTCGGGGGGGGCTCGGATGGGGGCATGTAGTCCGGCCGCCCCCGGCCGGGTGTAGGGGAACGGCGCGGGCGTGCCCGCGAAGAGTATCGAGGTCCGGCATGCCTGACGGAGCAGGCGTGTCGCCCTGCGGAAGTCATTGGGGTGGCTCGTGAGCCGCCCTCGATGAGGGAGAAGAACTCTGCATGGCCGCGAGCGGCCATGGCACCAGGCCTAGCCGCCCTCAGCCGGGTGTAGGACACGGCCTGCCGTGCCCGCGAAGAGTCACCGCGTGGCTGCAAGCAGCCACCCTACGTTGTGTAGCCCGGCCGCCCTCGGCCGGGGCGAACAGTGAAGGAGGCACGACACCGACATGGCTGCCAGCCGCATACGCAACTTCATCGTCCGCAATGTCCTGGCTCGCGGGATCGGTCCGCTCTATCGCCTGTTCGAGACCGTGGGGTTGCACGTGACGCCGGTGCACTTCTATTCGCCAATTCCGCGAACCGGCGACCTGACCGACGATCTGTTTCGCCGCGTCAGCGAGTGTCCGGGCGTCAACTGGAACGCCGACGTCCAGACCGCTTACCTCGACGAGGTCTTTCCGAAACACGCGGGCGAGGTCGAGTTCACGAAGAACTCCGGCCTGTCGCTGGCCGATGCCGCTGTGCTCCACGCCATGATTCGTCATCACAAGCCGAAGAAGATGATCGAGATCGGCAGCGGCTTCTCCACGCGCATCGCCGCGCGGGCCTGCACGATGAACGCCGAGGACGGCTACCCCTGCGAGCTGACGGCCATCGAGCCTTACCCGGCCGCGTTCCTGCGCGACGGCCTGCCTGGCCTGTCGCGCCTGATCCCGGAGCGCGTGCAGGACGTCGACCTGGCCGAGTTCGCCGACTGCGACTTGCTGTTCGTCGACTCGTCGCACGTCGTCCGCATCGGCGGCGACGTCAACCGTGAGATTCTTGACATCGTGCCGCGGCTGAAGCCGGGAGCCATCGTCCACTGGCACGATATCCTGCTGCCCTGCGAGTACTGGGCCGACTGGGTCAAAGGCAGCCGCCTGTTCTGGAGCGAACAGTACCTGTTGCAGGCCTTCCTGGCCTTCAACCACGAGTTCGAAATCCTCTGGGCGGCCCGCTACATGCACGTGAACCACGCCGAGCGGGTTCGTGCGGCCCTGCCGATGTTCGAACCCGAGCGGCACCGCATTACCAGTTTCTGGGTTCGCAGAAAGCCGTAGGCTGCGGGCCGCGACCTGCAGCCACAGAGTTCTTTACAAAACGCGGCGAATTCACGATGATATGCGGACTTCGGGCGGCTTCATTGCCCTGGACGGAGCGAGTGGAACCATGAGCGATAAGACCATCGGCGCGGCAATCATCGGCTACGGCTACATGGGCCGCATCCGCCGTCGGGTGATTGAGGCCGATCCGGCCTACCGCCTGGTGGGCGTGGCCGAGGTGCCCGAGCGGCGGCCGGCCGGCGAAACGAGTGTACGGTGGTTCGACCGCTGGCAGGACCTCGTGGCCGACAAGTCGGTCGGGGCCGTCTTCGTCTGCGTGCCTAACAACCTGATTCCCGACATCACGGTCGCCTGCCTGGAGCAGGGGCGCCACGTCTTTTGCGAGAAGCCTCCCGGCCGCACGGTCGACGACATCCAGGCCATGCGTGCCGCCGAGGCCGCCTCGGGCCGCAAGCTGATGTTCGGCTTCAACCATCGTTGGCATCCGGCCATGCAGGAGGCCCGGCGGATCATCGACTCCGGCGCCGTCGGCCGCGTCCTCTGGGTCAAGGGGACCTACGGCAAATCGGGCGGCCAGGGCTACGAGAAGTCGTGGCGGAACGATCCGGCCGTCTCCGGCGGCGGCATCCTGCTCGACCAGGGCATCCACATGGTCGACCTGTTCCGCTTCTATTGCGGCGACTTCGACCGCGTGAAGGCCTTCTGCGGACACTCTTACTGGAAGGTGCCGGTTGAGGACAACGCCTTCGTGGTCTTCGAGAACGATCGCGGCCAGCACGGCATCCTGCACTCGTCGGCCACGCTCTGGAAACACGTTCTGAAACTGGAGATCGGGGCCGAGGACGGATACCTGGTGATCGAGGGCTTCCTGTCGGCCAGCGGCAGCTACGGCCGCGAAACTCTCACGGTCGGCAAGCGGCAGTTCGGCGGCGAGACCCGCGCCCAGGGCAACCCCGAGGAGCAGCGTTTCGCCTACGACCGCGACGACTCGTGGGCCCTCGAGGTGGCCAACTTCGCCCGGGCCATCACGACCGGCTCCAAGATTGAGCAGTGTGGCAGCCACGATGCTCTGCGAGCCATGGAATTGATCTTTGCGGCCTACCGCGACAGCGGCCTGGTCGATTGACGCACTATTGTGGCCCTGCCGCCAGCGTGCCGGAGAAATGTAGCCCGGCCGCCCTCGACCGGGGGCGAGCTGGACGCCGAGGTCTTCGACTTGTTCCCACGCCCGAGGGCGGGCGTGCTACATAAGCGTTGACGCGCACAACAGACGCTCTGGAGGAGATGCACGATGTCGTATGTCGCACAGTACCTCGATGACGTGACCAAGATCGCCGCCACGCTTGACCGCGCGGACATCGAGAAGATGATCGACGTGCTGCTGGAGGTTCGCAGGGACGAGGGCCGCCTGTTCATCATCGGCGTGGGCGGCAGCGCCGGCAACGCATCGCACGCCGTCAACGATTTCCGCAAGATCGTCGGCATCGAGTCCTATGCCCCGAGCGACAACGTCTCGGAGCTGACAGCCCGCACGAATGACGAGGGCTTCAACACGATCTACAGCGAGTGGCTCCGCACGAGCCACGTCCGCAAGGGCGACGCCGTGCTGGTCTTCTCGGTCGGCGGCGGCAACCGCGACGCCGGCATCAGCGTGAACCTCGTGGAGGCCATCGACGCGGCTCGCACCGCCGGGGCCAGGATCCTCGGCATCGTCGGCCGCGACGGCGGCTACACCAAGAAGACCGGCGATGCCGTGGTCGTCGTGCCGACGCCTAACCCCGACCGCGTCACGCCGCACGCCGAATCGTTCCAGGCCGTCATCTGGCACCTGCTGGTGTCGGACCCGCGGCTCATGCAGGCCGAGAACAAGTGGGAGTCCACGAAGAAGTAGTTGCCTGCGGCACAAGGAAAGCGAGGGCACCGTGAAGATCTTCGGCAATCCCGTCAAACGCAAGCTCCGCGACAACCAGCTTGTCGTCGGCAGTTGGATCGCCATGAGCCACCCCTGGGTGGCCGACATCATGGGCCAGTGCGGCTTCGAGTTCCTGGTCGTCGAGCTGGAGCATAGCACAATCGAACTGGACTCGCTCAACGCCCTCTTTGCGGTCACCGAGCTGCACAGCGTCGTGCCCCTGGCCCGCCTCAGCGGCATTGATCCGGTGCAGGCCAAGCGCGTGCTCGAGGCCGGGGCCTACGGGCTGATCTTCCCGATGGTCAACACGGCCGAGGAGGCCCGCCGGGCCGTCGACGCCGTGAAATACCCGCCGCAGGGCAAGCGCGGCTTCGGACTGGGCCGGGCCCAGGACTTCGGGTTCGGTTCGGCCGACTACTTCGCCAAGGCCAACGACGAGACGATCGTCATTCTCCAGGTCGAGCACATCGACGGCGTCAACAACATCGACGCCATCCTCGAGGTCGAGGGCGTGGACGCTGTGTTCATCGGCCCCTACGACCTCAGCGGCTCCCTGGGCGTTCCCGGCAAGCTGAGCGATCCGAAGGTGGTTGCGGCCTGCAAGCGGGTGCTCGATGCGGCCACGGCCCGCGGCATCGCGCCGGGCATGCACATCGTCCACCCCGACGCCGAGCGCTTCCGCCAGGCCGTTGACGACGGCTTCCGCTTCATCGCCTACGGCGGCGACATCCTCTACCTGGGCGAATCGTGCAAGAAGGCCATGGCCGACATCGACCGTTGACTTATGATCGTCGCCGACCGGCCGGCCGGCGCAAGGAATACTGATGATCAAGGTGCTGGTGCTGGACTTCGATGGGCTGATCGTGGAATCGGAGGAGATCAAGGACCGTGCGTTCGTTGAGATCTTCCCCGACCACCCCGAACACCACGAGACCATCATGCGGTATCACCTGGACCATAAGCACCTGGTCCGCTACGAGAAGTTCGAGCACATCGTGACGGCGATTCTCGGGCAGCCGTACACCGAGGCCGACCGCGAGCGTTTGGCCGCCCGGTTCAGCGAGTACACGCGGACGCGAATCGCCTCGTGCCCGTTCGTGCCCGGCGCGCCGGAACTGCTGTCGTGGTTCCGCGGGCACGTGCCGATGTACCTGGTCTCGGCCACGCCGCAGGAGGAGTTGGAGCCGATCGTCGAGAGCCGCAACCTGACGCGGTACTTCAAGCGCATCTACGGCGCCCCGCACCGCAAGGCCGACGTGCTCCGCGAGGTGGTGGCCGCCGAGGGCGTCGAGCCGGCCGAGACGATGATGATCGGCGATAGCCTGAGCGACCTCCGCGCCGCCGAGGCCGTGGGGGCGGCTTTCGTGGGCCGCAAACGTGTGGACGATTTCTCGGGGCACGACTGTCCGGTCTTCGACGACCTGTTCGGCGTGAGGGCCTACCTGCTGTCGCGGGTAGAAGACTGATCTGGAGCAAGGGGACTATGGCCGCAAACAAGGGACGCATCCTGGTAACGCTTTCGACCTTCTGCGAGGAGGACGATACGCCGCGACGGTTGCTGCGGGACAGTGGCTTCGAGTTCGTCGAGAACCCGAGCGGCAAGCGCATCACGCCCGAGCAGCTTCTGGCCATGGGCACCGACTGGTCGGGCCTGGTGGCCGGCGTCGAGCCGTATCGTCCCGAGACGCTCTCCCTGTTGCCACAACTGAAATGCATCAGCCGCGTGGGCGTGGGCATCGACAGCATCGACCTGGACTATTGCCGCACGCGCGGCATCGTCGTCCGCAACACGCCCGACGCTCCGACGGCCGCCGTCGCTGAGATGACGCTGGCCCTGCTGCTCGACGTGCTGAAGCGACTCTCGTATCACGACGGCCTGATGAAGCAGCACAAGTGGTCGCGGCGGACGGGCCTGATGCTGGCCGGCAAGACCGTGGGCATCGTCGGCACCGGACGCATCGGTCGCCGCACGGCCGAATTGCTGGCCGGCCTCGGCGTGACGCTTCGTGGCTGCGACGTGAACGAGGACGCCGCGTGGGCCAAGACGATCGGCCTGACGTACTGTTCGCTCGGCGAGTTGCTGAGTTCGTGCGACATCGTCTGCCTGCATGCGGCGCGCGAAGCCGGCAGTCCGCCGCTGGTTGACGCGGCGGCCATTGGTCGCATGAAACGCGGGGCGATCCTGGTCAACACGGCCCGCGGGCACGTGGTCGACTACGAGGCCCTGACCGCGGCCCTGGCCGACGGGCGACTGGGCGGGGCAGGGTTGGACGTCTACCCCAAAGAGCCTTACGACGGGCCGCTGTGCGACATGGACAACGTGGTTCTGACGCCGCACATTTCGACCCTGACACGCGAGACGCGGATCGAGATGGAGACTCTGGCCATCGAGAACCTGCTTGAGGAATTGAGGCGATAGAGCTGAGGTGTAGGGTGGGTCCACCGGACCCACGCGAGTTGATGCGGGCACGGCAGGCCGTGCCCCTACGGTGTGAGAGCGTTTGATGAAAGAGAAGGACATTCGATCGCGCGATGTGCAGGACCGCTATCTGGCGCTTTGCGCCCAGGACGCCGAGCGGGCACTGTCGCGCCGGCGCGAGTTCGTCGAGATCAACTGCCCGGCCTGCGACTGCCCGGACCGCGACGAGGGATTCGACAAGCAGGGCTACCATTTTCGCATCTGCCGCAACTGCGGCACGCTGTACATGAGCCCGCGGCCCACGGCGTCGCTGCTGGACGAGTTCAACTCGACCAGCGAGAACGCACGCTATTGGGTGACCGAGTTCTACCCGAGCTGCGCCGAGAAGCGACGGGCGTCGGTCTATCGCCCGCGGGCCGAGTACGCCCGGACCCTGGAGTCGACGTTCGCCGCGACGTTTCGCCGCCTGTGCGACATCGGCACGGGCTACGGCGTCTACATGGAGGAGTTGCAGCAGGTCTTCCCCGGCGCCGAGGTTCGCGGCGTGGAGCCGAACGCCGACTTCGTGGCCGTCTGCCGCGACAAGGGCCTGGACGTCTTCCAGGGGCTTGCCGCCGAGGCCACGGAGTACCGTGACCGCTTCGACTTCTGCTCCTGCTTCGAGGTGCTGGAGCACGTCTTCTCGCCGCTGGACTTCCTGGGCGAGGTGCGTTCGCTTTGCCGGCCGGGAGGCGTCTTCTTCACCAACACGCTTTGCTCGGACGGCTTCGACATCCAGATCATGTGGCAGCGGCACCGCAACGTTTACCCGATCAACCACATCAACATTCTGTCGGTCCGCGGCTTCGAGCTGCTGTTCGAGCGGGCTGGCTTCACCGACGTACAGGTGACCACGCCCGGCAAGCTCGACGTCGACATCATCCGCAGCCAGATGCCGCCCGACGAGATGCCGCGATTCCTGAGGACGATCTACGCACGAAACGACGAGGAGATGTTGCGACGGTTGCAGGCCCTGCTGGCCGACCATCGGTTGAGCAGCCACGCCTGGATCGTCGCCCGACGGACCCCATAGCACATTAGCCGGAGATGAAACGATGTCGAGTTACCTGGACGATCTGTTCAACCTGAAGGGCAAGGTGGCGGCCATTACGGGCGGCGGCGGCTTCCTGTGCGGCGAGATGGCTCGCGGCTACGCCCGGGCCGGAATCAAGGTGGTCGTGCTCGATCTGCGACTCGAGAAGGCCGAGGCCGTCCGCGACGAGATCCTTGCCGCCGGCGGCGAGGCCGCGGCCGGACAGATCGACGTGACGAGCAAGGAGTCGTTCGAGGCGGCGCTGAAGCTCACGCTTGACTCCTTTGGTCGCGCCGATATACTCATCAACGGCGCAGGCATGAACGCGCCGACGCCGGTCCTTGACATCACGGCCGAGGAATGGGACCAGATCCTGAAGGTCAACATCCGCGGCACGCTGTTCGGTTGCCAGGTCTTCGGCAGCCACATGCTCGAACAGGGCTCGGGGTCGATCATCAACATCAGTTCGGCGTCGGCCGGTCCGCCATTGTCGAAGGCCTTCACCTATTCGGTCAGCAAGGCGGGCGTCAGGAACCTGACGCAGAACATCGCTCGCGAGTGGGGCACGCGCGGCGTCCGCGTCAACGCCATCCGCCCGGGCTTCTTCCCGACCGAGTGGAGCATGAAGCATTTCATCACGCCCGAACGCGAGGCCCAGATCAAGAACCACACGGCGATGAAACGTTACGGCCGTCCCGACGAACTGCTCGGCGTGGTGCTCTGGCTGGCCAGCGATGCGGCCGCATTCGTCACCGGGGCCGAAGTGACCGTGGACGGCGGCTTCACGTGCATGACCATTTGAGGGGCATCCTGCGGCTCAGGTGCAGCGGACCTGGGCGTTTTTTGTTACAGTGGAGTGCGGCATGAGCGATCAGAGGACGGCTATCATCACGGGCGGCAGCAGAGGCATCGGCGCCGCCATTGTCCAGCGGTTCTGCGAAGACGGCTACCGCGTGGTGTTCTCGGCGCGGCACGAGACCGACCTGGCGCCGCAACTCGGCGGCCAGGCCCGTTTCGTCAAGGCCGACGCCCTGAAGCGCGGCGACCATCAGCGGCTAATTGAGGCTGCGCTGAACTGGACCGGACGGCTGGACGTCTACGTCAACTGCGCCGGCGTGTCGATCTGGAAGCCGCTGCTGGAGGTGGACGAAGCGTTCCTCGATCTGCTCGTGGATACGAACCTCAAGGGCGCGTTCTGGGGCTGCCAGGCGGCGGCGCGGCATTTCATCGAGGCCGACCAGAACGGCCAGATCGTCAACGTGTCGAGCCTGGCCGGCAAGCGCGGCAGCGCCAACAACTCCGTGTACTGCGCGTCGAAGTTCGGCGTCAACGGCATCACGCAGGCACTGGCCAAGGAACTAGGCACTCGCGGCATTCGCGTCAACGCCGTGTGCCCGGTCTACATCGACACGCCGATGCTCCGCCAGAGCCTCCGCGAGGCCGACTCGCCGGCCAAGGGCGAGGACTTCGACGAGTTCATCGCCGACTTCGCGAGCAAGAATGCGGCCCTGGGTCGCATCCCGCTGGCCTCCGAGGTGGCCGACCTGTGTCTGTACCTGGCTTCCGACGGCTCGTCGGCCGTGACCGGCCAGTGCATCAACGTGGATTGCGGCGTGTTGCCGAGCTAGACTTTTCGGACGATTGCAGAATGAGAACGGTTGTCATCATTCCGGCGCGGATGGGATCGTCGCGGTTCCCCGGCAAACCGCTGGCTCGCATTCTCGATCTGCCGATGATCGAGCACGTGCGGCGGCGCGTCTGCCTGTGCGAGGACATCGACGACGTGATTGTGGCCACGTGCGACGAGGAGATTCTGCGGGCCGTCGAGGACCATGGCGGCAAGGCCGTGATGACCTCGGACAAGCACGAACGTTGCACGGACCGCATCGCCGAGGCAGCGCGGCCGCTCGCGGCCGACGTGATCGTCAACGTGCAGGGCGACGAGCCGTGCGTCTTTCCGCAGTGCGTCAGCGACGTGGCCCGTCCGGTTCGCGAGCGGGATGATTGCCCGTGCTCGACGCTGATCTATCCGGTGGCGACGTACGAGGAGTTGGAGAATCCGAACTACGTCAAGACGGTGATGTCGCAAAGCGGCTCGGTGCTGTATTTTGGCCGCAACGTCATGCCGTCGCGCCGCAAGGGCGAGTCGCCGAAGCTATACAAGCAGTCGGGCATCATGGCCTATCGCCGCGACTTCCTGCTGGAGTTCACGGCTTGGCCGCAGACGCCGCTGGAGCGCGTGGAGTCGTGCGACATGCTGCGGATCCTGGAGAACGATCGGCGGATCCAGGGCGTGGTAACGCCGTACGAGACGCCGGGCGTGGACATCCCGGGCGATATTGAGACGGTAGAGCGGCTGATCCGCACGGCCGCCGAGCAGCAGCGGCTCTATGAACGAATTCTCGAAATGGGCAACTGAACCTCCTCGCAGGGAAAGGAACCTCACGTGAAGATCTTTGTCGATTCGGCCAATTTCGTGGAGCTGGACGAGGCCCTGAAGCGCGGATTCGCCAAGGGCATCACCACTAATCCTTCGATCATGGCCAAGGAACGCAAGGGCTCGTTCGAGGAGCACATCCGCAAGATCATCGACCTGATCAAGAAGCACGACTACGACATCCCGCTGAGCATCGAGGTCTTCTCGAAAGACGCCGATGAGATGATTAAGCAGGCCGAGGAGTTCATCCGCCATTTCGGCGACTACCCGAACCTGTACATCAAGGTGCCCATCGGCTGGGACGAACTGAAGGTCATTCACCAGTTGCATCGCAACGGTGTGAAGATCAACTGCACCTGCTGTATGACGGTCAACCAGGCGATCATGGCCGCCCAGGCCGGGGCCGACTTCGTCAGCCTGTTCTGGTGCCGCATTCGCGACATCGGTCACGACGCGTTCCAGATCGTGCGCCAAACGCGAGAGATCTTCGACCACAGCGACACCACCTCGGAGATCATCGTCGGCAGCATCCGTCACATCGTGGACGTCAACGAGGCTTTCGAGGCGGGAGCCCACATCGTGACCATCCCGCCGCGGTTCTTCAAGGATTACTGCCGCCACCCGCAGACCGACGGCGCCGTCAACCAGTTCGTCACCGAGTTCGAGGCCTGGCTGAAATAGGCTGAACGAACGGAAACCTGTGTAGCCCGGCCGCCCTCGGCCGGGAACCGTGAAGCGCATGCCTGCGGAGCAGGCATGGCACCCAAATTGCCAGGGGACAAGGCAAGGCTCATGATCGGCTCGATCCTGCTACAGCTTCGCCATCTCCGTCGCGCCTTCTGGCTGCGTCTGGAGACGGCTGACGTGCGGCGGCGGCTGGCCGCCTGCGGGCCGGGCCTGCGCATTCATCGCGACGTGATGTTCCAGGGGCTCGACCGCATCCGTTTCGGGGCCAACGTCGGGCTGTCCAAGGGCTGCAAGATTCTGGCCCAGGGCGAGACGTCGCAGATCAGCTTCGGCAACAAGGTCAACGTGAACTACAACGTCTTCATCTGCGCCGGCCGCGACGAGAGCATCACCGTGGGCAACAACGTGCTGATCGGACCGAACGTCGTCATCCGCGCGGCCGATCACGTCTTCGGCGACCCCTCGCGGCCAATCAACACCCAGGGACACAAGCCGGGCAAGATCGTGATCGGCGACGACGTGTGGATTGCCGCCAATGCGGTGATCACCGCGGGCGTGACGATCGGCGACCATGCCGTGGTGGCGGCCGGGGCCGTCGTGATCGAGGACGTCGAGCCCTACGCCATTGTCGGCGGCGTGCCGGCCAAGGTGATCGGTTCGCGGCAGAACGACGAATCCTGAGGAGGATCGCCCAACAATGCCGCACGAGCGGACCGACAGACGAGTGAAGATCTTCCTGACGCTGCCTCGCTGCGGGACGCACTTCATCTGGTCGCGCCTGGTGGAATCGGGCCGTCACCAGTTGATCTACGACGCCGACCGTGTGCCGGCCCTGACGGTCCTGGCGCGGCACTGTGCGGAGAAGCTCTCGTTTCTGTGCCCGCCGCCGGAGAATCCGAACTACAACTTCCAGTACAACTCGCTGTCCGATTGCCGCGAGCCGCTGACGGCCGCGGAGCACTTGGAGCGATTGTCGCGGCGATACGACGCTGAGGCCGGGTTCAATTTATTCAGTCGCATCATGTCGCTGCAGGACGCCGGAGATCGCAGTTTGTTCTCGGTCAATCGTTTCGTCTACACGCTGCGCTACGACTTCCTGTTTGAGGAATTCCACTACACGATCGAGCACGCGATTGAGTCGTTGCGGCTGCTGCACGAGTGGGTGCACCGATTGGGCGTCGACCCGCTGTTTGTACTCGTGGTTCGTGAAGTGCCGGGCTGGATCGCCTCGCAGTTCGCCATGTACGGCCGTCAGGCCGGCGACATGATCGCCGCGCGGCTGCGCGACCTGCCGCCGTTGCTGGCTGCCGTCGGGCAACTCGGCGTGCCGGTCTACCGCATGAAGGACGTCATCAGCGCCTTCGATCGCGAGGATTACGACCTGGCCGGCGGCCTCGAGCCGCTGGGCGGCGATCGTCTGGACGCCATGGCCGCCGAGGCGCTGCAGCAACTCGACGACATTCGTCCCACGGGCGATCCGCCGCCGCAATTCCGGCTGGGGCGGTTCGTCCAGTACCTGCGTGAGCGCGACCCGATCAAGCGAACGTCCCTGGTGCGGTCGATCGGCGCGTGGCCACAGAATCACTCGGGCCTGATTCCCGTGCTGGGGCGGCGGATTCGCGCCGATTACGACGGCCTGGTGCTGAACAACGCCCGTGTTCGGCCGCTTCCGGCCGCGAGGTAGACGCAGTGCACAAGCTTGCTCTGATCATTCCGACGCGGCATCGCCTCGAACTGCTGTCGAAACTGATGGCCACGTTCGAGGCCCAGACCGTGCCGCCGCACCAGATCATCGTCGTCGACGGCAGCGACGAGCCGATCGAGCAGGCCCTGCGCGAACGGCATCCGTCGGTGCCCATCACGTACGTCCACGTGCAGCCGCCGGGCCTGACCCGTCAGCGCAACGCCGGCATCGCCGCCGTGAGCGACGAGGCCACGCTCGTGGGCTATCTTGACGACGACATCGAACTGGAGCCCGAGACGGTCGAGAACCTGTTGCGGTTCTGGGATCAGGCCGGCGACGACGTGGGCGGCGTGTCGTTCAACATCACCAACAACGAGCACCTGCCGGTGTCGTGGTTTGGTCGGCTGTTCGGGACCGACAGCCGGCGGCGCGGAGCGATTCTGCCGTCGGGATTCGTGACGCCCGTGCGGGCGGACGAGGAGGCGACGCCCACCGAATGGCTTTGCGGCGGCGCGACCGTCTGGCGGCGCGAGATGGTCGACCGTTACAAGTACGACGAGTGGTTCGCCGGGACGGCGTACTTCGAGGACGTGGATTTCAGCTATCGCGTCGGCCAGACGCACAAGCTGTTCGTGCTGCGCGATGCCCGGGTGACGCACAATCCGCCGCCCTACGAGGCCCGGAAGATGCGCTACTTCGGCGAGATGCATTGCACGTACCGTTACCATTTCGTCGAGAAGCACTTCGGCCGCAAGTGGCCGTTCTACTGGTCGACGCTCGGCGTGATGGCGACGCGCGGCTGGGCGGCGCTGCGACGCTGGGACGCCAAGTCGTACTACAATGCCCTGGGCACGCTGGTTGGACTCGTGAAGGTGCTCACGGGACGGCACGGGGCCGTGATGCAGGATTTCCGCAAGACGCAGAAGTGATCCGTCGCCGAGTTCGGTGACGACGCCAGAGCAGGGGAGCGACGAGGACGTGCATGTCCTGGTGATTCCATCCTGGTACCCGTCGCACGAGTACCCGGGCAACGGGATTTTCTTTTGCCAGCAGGTCCGGGCGCTGAAGGCTCGCGGTCTGAAGGTCGGCGTCGTGGCCCCGGTGCAGTTTGCCGCCGTCCATCTGCCTGCCGAACTGTGGCGGACGCGCCGGATGACGATCCGCGACGATGACGGTGTGCCGACCTACGGTAGCTACACCTGCGGCTGGTTCCCCGGGTGGCGGCGGATGAACCTGCAGCTCTGGCTGAACCGTGCACGGCCGCTGGTCGAGCGGTACGTGGCCGACCACGGTCGGCCCGACGTCGTCCACGCCCATGTGGCCACGCAGGCCGGCCTGCTTGCGACGGAGATTCACCGAAAGCACGGTGTGCCGTTTGTCCTGTCGGAGCACGCGTCGCTTTACCAGCAGGAGCGCATCGCGCGGTGGCAGGCGCCGATGCTCAGGGAGGCGTTTGCCGCCGCGGCGGCGCGAACCGTCGTCAGTCCGGCCCTGGGCGAGGCCGTCGAACGTTGTATCGGCGAGGCGGCGCGCCCGTGGACCTGGGTGCCCAACCTGGTCGAGCGGCCGTTCTTCGAGCAGCCGATCCGCCGGCGCGAGCCCGGCCAGCCGTTTACGTTTCTGCACGTGGCCAGCCTCTTCGCGATCAAGGGGCAGGAGGACCTGCTGCGGGCCTTCGCCTCGTCATTCCGCGGCGATGCGAACACGCGACTGCGAATCGGCGGCAGCGGGCCGATGGCCGATTCGTTGCGGCGGCTCAGTGCGGAACTGGGTATCGAGTTGCAGGTGAATTTCCTCGGTTGGCTGAGCCGCGAGCAGGTGCTCGCCGAGATGATCGCCAGCGATGCGTTTGTCCTGTCGAGCCACAGCGAAACGTTTGGCATTGTGCTGGCCGAGGCGCTGGCCTGCGGCAAGCCGGTGGTTGCTACGGCGTGCGGCGGGCCGGAGTGCATCGTCAACGAGGGCAACGGGTTGCTGGCCGACGTCGGCGACGTGCAGGGGCTGGGCAAGGCCATGCGCGAGCTTCGCGACCAGCGCGACCGTTACGACGACGAGGCGATTCGCGCCGACTGTGCCGCACGGTTCGGCGAGGACGCGGTGATGGAATCAATGGTGGCGCTGCTTCACGAGGCGGCGCAGTCGTCAGTGTAAAGCACACCATTCCTGGACTTCGGAACGGCCGGACAAGACCGGCCGTGGCACACCGGGTTGTGATGCGGCGGGATCGTGAGGGCATCTATCTGCCGGTCAACTCGCGATAGAGGTCCAGGAGCCTGGCGGCTTGGCTTTCCCAGTTGAGTTCCTGCTCGATGGCCTGGCGTCCGCGATGGCCCATGGCTTCGGCCTCGTCGGGATGAGTCAGCAGCCGGCGAACCGCCTCGGCAATCGCCTCGGAGTCCAGCGGGTCCACCCACAGCACACATTCGTATCCACCGAGCAGGTCGCGCCACACGGGGAAGTCCGAAGCGACGATGGGCAGGCCTGCAGCCATGTACTCGAACAGTTTGGTCGGCCATGAGTCCAGGTAGTTCTGTGTCGGGCGGAGCACGGCCAGACCGAGCCGCGACGCGGCGAACAGGTCGGCCAATTGCTCGCGATTCCGCCAGCCGAGGAAATCGACGCGCGCCCAGCCGGGCATCGCGCGGCACTCGTCCTCCAGTTGCGGCGGCACGAAGGCCTTGCCGGCCAGGGCCAGGCGGGCCTCCGGCAGATCGTCCAGCAGGCCCATCGCCCGGACCATTGCCGGCACACCGTAGTTGTCGCTGATGCCGCCGACGTAGGCGACGCGTTGCGGCCGCGCGGCGTAGGGCTGCTGTGCAGCGGCGGCCAGTTCGTCGGCCGGCGGGTAATTGTGGACGATCACGGTCTTGCGGGCCGGGAAGCGGGCGGCGATGGTCGGCGTGACAGTGACGATGCGGTCGAGGCATCGCCCGGCCGCCCACTCGGCCAGCGAGACGGCCCACGACAAGGGACGGCGCAGCAGGCGGGGAATGAAGCCGAAGGTCATGACCTGTCGCGGCACGTCCTCGTGGACGTCGTAGACGACGCGCTTGCCGCGCAGCTTCAGGGCCAGGCCGACCGGGATCAGCTCGGGGTCGTGGAAGTGGTACAGTGCGGCCCGCTCATCCATCGCGACGCGATAAATCTGTCGCAGCGTGCTCCAGATACGCTGCCAACGTGTCTTGGAGACCGGGACGCAGTGAACGCGGAAGTCGCAGCGTGCGGCGTCGGCCGGATCGCAGGAAGCGATGAGCACCACGTCGTAACCGGCCGCGGCCAGGGTGCGCAATTCGCGATTGCCCACCCGCGTATCGTGCGGCGGGTGGAAGCTGGTCAGGTGCGCGACCTTAATGGGCTCGTGCGTGTTCATGGCGTTTGGCCGTTTGGCGGCGGCGCGGCGTCCGTGACGTGGAAGAGCAGGATTCCCTGCCAGGGACCGTCCACGAGTTCGAGGCCCGGGGCCTGCTTGAGACGCTCGACGAACGATTGCGGGTAGCCGTTCTGCTCGCGCCGCCTGGCGTCGTCGTAGACCTTCGCCTGTTCGACGACGGCGTAGCGGATGCCGTCGCCGCGGAGCGTGTCGGCGATTTGCTGCGGGGTGTACTTGTGCAGGAAGGTCGGCAGGTTGCAGCGTCCGGTTTGGGGATCGAGCAGGTTGGCCCAGACGGGCGGCCGCTCGGCCTCGGTGGCCAGGACTTCGCCGGGATAGAGCACGAGAGTCCCCTTGGGCGTCTGCTCGCGCAGGTAGGTGAAAACGGCCTGTTGCGAGTCGCTTAGCTGGCGGTAGGTCATGGTGTATCCGACGACGCCCGCGAACTGCAGGGCGGCAATCAAGCCGATGGTCGGCAGGACGTATCGTCGATTCCACAGAGGCTGCAGACCCCGGGCGGCAATCAGGGCCAGCAGCGGCGCCGCAGGCATCGTGTAGCGGATGTCGGTGTTGATGCTGAAGACCACCGTCATGGCCGCCAGGTAGAGTGCCAGGCAGAGCCAGATCCAGACGTCGTGCTTCTTCCAGGCGCGGCGGATGAAGTAGACGGGTATGGCCAGGCAGACGAGGCCGCCGAAGTACGTGCCGATGTTGATCGGATCGGTCAGGCTGGAGGCCAGACGCTGCTTGCTGATGATCACGCCGGCGCGGTGGGCGATGCTGCTGAGGCGTACGGGGTTGGTGGCCCGCGGCAGGTATGCGCGACGCCAGAGCACGTCGGGCAGAACGATCAGGAACATCGGCAGGCCGAACATCAGGCCGGCGGCGACCATGCGGCCCAATCGCCGCGGCCAGGGGCCTTCGCCGCCGAAGGTCTCGCGCCAGGCGATCCACAGCGACAGCGGAGGCAACAGGAACCACGCGTTCTGCTTGCTCAGGTAGGCCAGCCCCATGGCCAGTCCGGCCCAGACGTAGTGGCGGTCGCAAATCAGCACCATGCAGAGCATGACCAGTGCCGTGGTCGGCACGTCGACGTAGAGCAGCACCGAGAAGGCGGTGAACAGCGGCATGCTCAGGGCCATCAACAGGGCGACCACCGCACCGCGCGGATCGAACATCCGCCGGCCGAGCAGGTAGACCATCGTCAGCAGCAGGGCGAACCATGCGGCCTGATAGAGTTGAGCGATCCACTGGTGAATGCCGGTGACCTGCCAGATCGATGCCAGCCCGCCGGCCCACAGGGGCATGCCGTTGTAGTAGTAGCCCGGCGGCTCGCCCGACTCGTAGATGGGGTTGAACGTGGGGCGATCGAGCAACCCTTGTCGCGCCCAGCTCAGGGCGAAGCCATAGTGGTGCACCTCGTCGGCCGTGGTGACCGCGCCGCACATGCCGACCACGAAGACGGTCAGCGACGCCGCGACGATAATCGCCGCCGCAAGGCGCCGGCTCGGCGCGTGACCGCAGGCAAGGTCGTTCGGGGATATGGCGTGGTTGGTCAACAGGTCCTCGCGATCCATGGAATTGCGCGTGCAGCTCTCAGGTGCGTTTCACCAGTCGCAGCAACTGCGTGCCCAGGTGCGTGCGGGCGATCTTGAATGCCAGTTGCCAAGCCTTGCAATGCAGCGACGACAGGTCGCGCTCGTAGAACCGAAACGGGTGCGAGTCGGTGCTCCACTTGGCCTTAAAATCGATCAGCGGCTGGTCATCGCGTGAGGAAATCATGAAATCGAAATCGTCGCAGCCTCTGGCCACGGCCCGGCGAATGCCCTCCCAGATCACGGCGTCGTTGGGACACAGGCTGCGTTTGGCCCCGCTGGACGCCCCCAGGAAGTAGAAACATCGCTTGCCGCTGTAGAACGTGGCGATGCCGGCCAGCGGTTCGCCCTCGTGGCGGGCCAGCAGCATCTCGCCCTGGCCCGGTTCGCAGATCAGTTCCCACATCCGTTCGATCATCGGTCGCGACCAGACGTTGAACGATTCGTTGCGAACCATCGTCGCGCTGTACATGGCGAACAAGGCATCGCGCGCCGCCGCGTCGCGGGCCTCCTCGACGACCACGCCGCGGCGCTCGGCCAGCCGCACGTCGCGGCGGACGCGACCCTTGAAATCGTTCCAGAGCTGCTCCTCGCCGCGGCCGGCGAAGTGCAGCACCTGCTGCACGTGCTCCTGGACGTCGTAGCCCGTCGACAGGGTCACCTCGGGATCGTAGAGGTTGTGGCTCATGCGGATGCGATGGGCACCCTCGCGCCGTGCCGCTGCAGGCAACCGCTCGATCAGTTCGGCCATGCGCGAGGTGTCGCCCGCGGCCATGCCGTAGGGCAGCCCGCAGTAGAGCATGTGGAAGAACCCCAGCCGCATGTGCGCCGCCGGCTGGGCCAGCCGGATGCGCCCGTCCTCTTCCAGACAGTAGTAGGCGGTCTCATAGCCCAGCGGCTCAAGCACCTTGAGCCAGACGGGTTGCTGGAACAGATAGCTCGGCTGGGCGGCGAAAAACGCCTCCACGGACGCATCGTTGCCCGGCCGCTTCACCAGTTCGGTTGACAAGCACGTCTCCTCATCGCGTCACGCCCCACGTCAGGTCGTCCTATTATCCAGAAAAGTCCGCGAAAGTAAACCTTTCGTTGCCGGTGCAGCCGCCCCGGCTTTCGTCCGAGACGCCGGGCCGGCCAGTGGGTTTACCTCACAGGTTTGACATGCCGTCCGGGGCGTGGCATGATGGGCGCCGTCCGCTGTCGGGAGGATCCAATGATGACGAGAGATCGCCGGTGTGTTGCGTTGCTGGGTCTGTGGGTCGTCGTAATTGCCGTATGCAGCCAGGCGGCCGTCGCCGCGGCGCCGGGGGCCGCAAAGGACGGCTGGGAAATCGTCGTAACGTGCGACCGTGGCACCGGTCTCTACAAGGCCGACGAGCCGATCGTCTTCACGGTTCGCATGACGCGCGACGGAAAGCCTGTCGAGGAAGGAAGGATCGACTACGTCCTCGAACTGAACGGCACGCAGAAGGTCGAGGAGAAGTCGGTTGCCCTGACCTCTGGCGTCGCACCCGTCCGGACGCAACGATCAGAGCCGGGGTGCCTGATGCTGCAGGCCACCTGCCGGCTGAGCGAAGGGGCGACGATCACGGCCGAGGCCGGAGCGGCCGTGGAGTACGAGAAGCTGGCTCCGTCGCTGCCGGCGCCGGACGACTTCGACGCCTTCTGGGCGGCCCAGAAGAAGCGGCTGGCCGAGACGCCGATGAACGCGCGGCTGACGAAGGTCGAGGTGCCGAACGTGCCCTGGGCGGCGGACGTTGAATGTTACGAGGTGCAACTGGACGTCCCGGGCTGGGTTGCAACGTGCGGCTACTTCTCCCGCCCCAAGAACGCCAAGCCCAAGACGTGTGCCGCCTGGATCACCTTCCACGGCGCGGGAGCCCACAGCGCCAACCTAGCGACCGTGGCCGGCCGGGCGAAACACTACGGCATGCTCGGCATGGAGATCAATGCCCACGGACTGCCCAATGGCAAGCCCGCGGAATTCTACAAGGAGCAACTGGTCGGCGATCTGAAGGACTATCCGTTCAAGGGCATGGACAGCCGCGAGACGTGCTACTTCCTGGGCATGTACCTGCGGCTGGCGCGGGCCGTCGAGTTCCTGTGCTCGCAGCCCGAGTGGGACGGCAAGACCGTCATCTCGGCCGGAAGCAGCCAGGGCGGCGCCCAAGCCATCCTGGCGGCCGGCCTCGACAGCCGCGTGACCGTTGTCTCGGCCAGCCTTCCGGCCCTGTGCGATCTGGCCGGTCCGGAGGCGGGTCGGGCTTCGGGGTGGCCCGTCGGCACCCGCAAACTCACCCAGGAGCAGACACAGACGATGCGCTATTTCGACGTCTGCCACTTTGCGGCTCGGACCAAGGCCACGGCCGTCATCCGCGCCGGCCTGGTCGATCGCACCTGCTGGCCCTCGGGCGTCCTGTCGATGGTCAACCAGTTCAAGGGCGAGAAGCACCTGTTCCCGAGTCCCTTGTCCGGGCACCGGTGGTCGCCGCCGGAAGCGTACGCCGAAGCCAGCGAGAAGTTCAAGGAGATCGTCGCCCGCGAAGCCCGTCGCGAGCCTGTGACGCCGTGAGCGAGACCCGGTCGCAGGAATCCGATCGCTCGGGGGCGAAGGGCATCGCCGCTACAGGTCCGACAGGCCCCTCGCCTCCTGCTCACGCACGGTCAGGCACCACTGCTGCGGCTCTGACCGTGCGATCAACCGTCCTTGCTGTCGCATGTCCTACTTCCTGCGACGAACGCGAGCCACCATCAATCCGCCCATGCCCAACCCCAACAGAGCCGACGTGAACGGCTCGGGCGTCGGCGTGCACGACGGGTAGGCGCCCGTGAGGTCGCCCACGGCCACGTCGCCATTGTGCTTGACCAGCACGAAGTCCGTCAGCGTGCCGTAGGTCGGAATGACGTTGCAGATGAACGAGAACACCCCGACGCCGTCCTTGCCGGGCTCGAACAGGCCGCAGAGCGGCTCGTACTTGATGACCGGCAGTCCGGGCGGGCTGACGTCCGGATCCATGCTCGGGTCGCCGCCCGTTCGCAGGAACGTTCCCTCGTACAGCACGGTGAAGATCACCGGGTCGCCGGGTTCCCAGTAGTCGCTCGTAGACAAGCCGTCAACGTCGGGCAGGCACAGGTCCGACGGGAACAAGAACAGGTGATCGTCGTTCGCACAGCCCGGCAGTTGCAGCAGGTCCATGTGGCTCAGGGCGTGATCGAGACCGCTCCACTCGACGGTGTACGTGTAACGGTACCAGAGGTAGCCGTCCCACGCGCCTTCGACCGTGACCGTGCCGGTGGCCGAGACAGTGCCCTGGATCGGGTCAGCCAGTACGGCAGGCGTCAGCACAAAGAGGCATCCCAGCACGGCAAACACCGTGCCCGCGAAAACGCGGTTACGCGACAGCGGTGACACAGATAACATGAGTACATCCCCCACAAGTTCAGGGTAACCTTACAACGTGAGACTCCGGGCACACGATGCACCCGGCCTGGTTTTGCATGGGAACAAGCTGACGGCGAGTCAACAAAAAGGGGACGATCCGCGCTGGGCCGCGCGTCGTCCCCCGGCATTCAGTGCAGATGCGTGCGAGCCCCGCCCCTAACAGGACGCGCAGCATTCGGCGCCAAATGGCGACCAGTTGTTCACGGCTTCTGGATAAGACACTCCTTCAATCCGCGGTTCCGCAAGGCGCCTTGGCCTGCCCCGCAAAGGCATGTGCCTATAGACAGGTCCGGGCGCAAAATAAAAGGGGATTAACGACCAATGGCAATCGCAGCCTTCCTGCCGGAGCATGCGCGGAAAGGCGCGCTCCGACAGCAGAGCTGTTACTGCGTATTGGTTGTTAATCCCCGCAACTTCGCATCTGGGCTATTCCCTCGTCCAGCCCAATGCTACTAAGCTTATATAGCACCGTTTCTGCTGTTTGTCAAGTTGCTTTTCTGGTTTGCAAACCTGGTGTTGACAAAACAGGCCGCGATGTGTCTTATGGTATGCATAATTAGGAAAAACGGGTGTCTAGAGTCATTTTTGCTTGGTGCCAGCTAATTCTGTCGTTTCGGCTTCACTAAACAGGGGCACGAAAATAATCTTCAAGTAAACTTATCCTGGCCCAAGGCCGCCGCAGTGAGGCCTGCGGCTCACTGCACGACAGTCAGCTCCGTTCTTCCTCTGCATTGCGATTTGTGTCTCAGGACGCGGCTGGCGGCGAAGGCCTCGTCTTCCACCAGTCCTCCCAGCCATGGCCGCGAGCGGGGCGCGGAGTAGGCGTCACGTCAACGTAGAGAATCGTCTCGGCGTCAGGGCCGTAGGGTCCCTGGAGCACCTGGTGACCGTCGGGACCGAAGACCATCGAGCATCCGATGCACGGCCGTCCGCCCCACGGGCCGTCGCGCAGCACACCTACGTTGCTGGCCGCCAGAACCCAGAGCGAGAAGTCGCCCGCCACCGGCCCCAGGCTCTCTCGCCACAGGTCGCCGTAGGGGCGGGCCACGTTGTCGTAATCCGTCGGCACCGCCCAGGCGCACGGTGCCAGAATCACCTCGGCCCCCATGTAACCGAGCGACCGTGTCAGGGCCTGGTGCCGGGCGAAGCCGTCGGCGCAGATGACCAAGCCTAGCATACCGAGTTCCGTCCGGCACGCGCCCAGCCGATCACCCTGGGCGTACAGGCCGTGGGCGATCTCGAGTTCATGCAGCTTGCGATGCAGCAGGAGCACCTCGCCGCGCGGGTCAACAAGCACGGCCGCATTGTAGACCGCGCCCTCCGTCCGCTCGGTCAGTCCGCTGCAGACATAGATTCTGTTGGCCCGCGCCGCCTCACGCAGCATGGTACACGTGCGGCCGTCGGGCACCGGCTCGGCCAGGTCGCGGGCCGACGGGTCCGTCCAGCCCAGGTCCATGGTCTCCGGCAGCAGCACCAGCCGGGCGCCGGCGCCCGCCGCCTCGGCGATTCGCTCTGCGGCCCGGACCAGGTTGGCCTCGGGCCGACCGCCTTCGACCCGCATCTGCACCAGCGCCGCCTTGAACGGTTGCCTGCTCATCGAGTCTCCTCCGGAAAGCTCCAGTCGCAGGGCCAAGTGTAGCTGCACGGCCGCGGCCGTGCAACGACCGACGGCAAGACCGTTCGTTCCGCGGGTGTTCCCGGCAAAGGGCAGGGGCGTGCAAGCCGCAGCTGCACGCCCCTGTCATACGCATCGTGATCTGTTGTCAGTCCTGCTTGCTGCGGCGACGACGAAGCAGCGCCAGTCCGCCCATGGCCAGCAGGCTCAGGCTGCCCGGTTCGGGAACCACCGTCGCCACGCCTGTCGTGGACAGCTGCGACAGGTCCAGGTGGGACGCGTTCATGCCCAGTACTTCGATGCTGCCGAAACCGCCGGTCAGGACGCTGAAATCGAACAGGTCGAACGAACTGCCGGCATCGGGCGTGAAATCGAAGACCAGTTGCAGCGCGCCCTCGAAGTTCAGCGTGTTGATGTCGATCAGGCGGTCGAACTCGTCCTGGCCCATGCCGCAGATCTCCGTGACCAGCGTCGAGTGGACGCCGAAGGAAGCGTTGCCGCCGCCGAAGCTGATGATGGCCGGACTGTTGCCGGGCAGGAAGTCCTGCCGGAACTCGATGTTGCCGCTGTAGGAACCGCTGCCGGTGACGTTGTCGTTGAAGACCAGCGCCTTGTTCACGTTGGTCGGTCCGACGACCGAGCCGTCGTTAAGCAAGCGGCCCTGAATCAAGACGTCTCCGTGGGCAATCAGCTCATTGCCCGCGTCCAGTCGCAGTCCGTTGCCGGCCGTCAGGACGCCGCCGTCGTCCAGCGTGGTCAGAATGCCCAGGGTGGCGCGGTTGGCGTCCAGAAGGGTAACGTGATACTCCTTGACGTTCAACGTGCCCGCCATGTCGTAGCCGTCCGTGGAATCGCCGTTACCGAGCACCAGGTCGCCCCCGGCTATGACGGTCGCGTCGGCGCCGCCGGTGACCTTGCCGTAGACGCACCCATAACCCCTTAGGACCTCGACCTTGTCAAGGTTGACCTTGTTGGTCGAGGTGATCGTGCCGCCTTGGAGTCTCAGCGGGCCGCACGACAAGCTGCCGCCGGCCAGGCTCAGCGTGCCGCCGGACTCCACGACCAGCTGGTCGGTCACCGTCAGGGTCTTGCCGCTGGTCAGCGTGACCGACGTCAGAAGATCACTCGGGCTGATGGTCAGGCCGTCCGTGCCGGTGACGGCCAGTTGGCCGCCGGTCCAAGCGAACGCGCCGCCGTTGCCGTCCAGCGAATCGGTGGTCAGCACGCCGCCCTGAAGGTGGAGCAAGCCGGTAGCCCACAGGTAAGTCTGGCCGGTGACGTTCACTGCGGAGCCGTCCTTGATCGTCACCATGCCGGTGCCTCCGGCCGCGTCGGCCACGCCGCCGATGAACAAGTCGTTGGCGATGTTCCACGTCGCCGCGTCGACAACGACCGTGCCCGTGCTCCCGGAGTAGAGGGCAACTTTGGCGTCGCCGCAGTTGAAGACGGCTTGATCGCGAATTGTCAGCTCGCCGTTGCCTTCTTCACCAACCCGGACAGCGCTGCCGCTGTCCCAGGTGGTGCCAAGTCCTTCAACAAGCACAGTACCACGGCTGCCTGCCTTGTAGCCAATTTGCGTCTCGCCGCTGTTGGCGGCATTGGTGTCGACGACGGTGCCGCCGTTTGTGACCGTCAGGTTGCCCACGCCATCCCAGCCGACGACCATGTAGGTCTTGTACTCCCATCGGCCGCCATTGACCGTGGCGTCGCCTGTGCCGGCACTGTAGCTGCCGAGGATCGCCTTGGCGCACTGGAGGGTGCCGTTCTCCTCGATCAGCAGCGTGCCGTCGCCGGCAGTGCCTACGTCGAATTGGGAGGTGGCGTTGACCGTTCCGTCCTGGATCGTTAACGTGCCGGTGGCGCCGGCCTGGCGGCCGACTGAGGCCCATCCACCGATGTTCAGCAGGCCTCCGCCCGTGATCGTCAGATTGCCCACTTCGCCGTCAATAGAACCCACGCGGAAGGTGTCGGCGACGTCCAACTGGCCGGTCAGGTTCAGCGTTACGGCGTCGGTCTTGACGGTCATGCTGTCGATCGACGTGGTCGTCGACAGGTCGACCGTGTAGCCGCCTGAGGCCTGGTTGAACAACGCGACGTCGTTGGACCCGGGAGGGCCGCTGGGCGTCCAGCTGGCGGCATCCGTCCAGTCGCCGTCCGTGGCAGAGGCCCAGTTGAGTGTGCCGGCCGTGGCCGTGGAGCAGGCCAGAACCGTGACGATCAGCATGGCAATCAGTTTAGGGAAACAGCGTGCAGACATCGTCCCTCCCCGAGTTCAGCGGTCAAATGGACTGTGTTTAGGGAACAACCGGGCGGCGAAAATCGGTGGTTCACCCCGCAAAAGACGTGGAAGTATAGCAGCGCATGGCTGATAGAGCAAATCATGAGGGCACTTTGTGAAGAGAATCACACATGCATAACGGGCCACGTCCGCTTCCCGGCCGATTCGGCCCCAACATGTTGTGCCCATTGGAGAAGTTCGTCGGAACGGCCGCGGCCGCGCAGCCGCTGGGTCCGCATCGGCGATCCTCGTGCTCTTTGTGCTGGTCCATTGGCTGTGTGCCTCAGTACAATGTGGCCGCGCGGGGATCGACTGGTGCAACGAGGGCCACAACCGATGAACGCCGCTACAGACCGGACGTGGGAGCCGCCCTGCGATCGTCCGCGACTTGCAGAGGAACTCTGCCTGGCGCTGATCATCACGGCTGCGTTTCTGGCTGTGCCGACCTGGTTCGCGAGCATACTCCGTTACCTGTCTCCGGACACCGTTGGGACGGCGGCGGCATACTCCACGTGGTGCGATCTGTTCTCACTGCTTTTCGGCCTGATCCTTGTCGCCGGATCGTGGCGGCGCAGCGGTCTGCGGTTCGGCAGCGTTCGCCGGCACTGGAGGGGAGTCCTGTTGGTATGCGGCATCCCGATCGTCGCGACCGCCGTGGTCTATCCGCTGCTCCCGGAGCGTCCGTTCGCCGACGCCCCCATGACGATGTGGCTGGTGTCGCCATTAGCGCAGGACCTGGTCTTCAGCGGCTACCTTTACGGCCGTTTCGGACTGGTGAGCGACTCGTACGTGCACCCGCGAGTCCGCATTCGATTGGCCCTCGTGCTGGCTGCCGTCTTCTTCTCTCTTCACCATCTTCCCGGCCTTTTGAGCCTGTCCGTGGGTTATGTGGCCTTCCAACTGACGTACACGTTCCTGGGCCTGTTGTTGGTGGGGCTGTCGAGACAGTGGACCGGCAGCCTGTTCTATATCACCGCGACGCATATGGCCGTCAACCTGATCGCCTATGTCGCCAACTAGGGCGAACGGCATGCGTTCGCGCGGCTTGAGTTGGCTGCGTACGTGATACGATACCCGCGGAGGACTGTCATGATTGAGATCAGGCCGATGAACGAACAGTACATTCACGTCCGGTGTCTCCACGGCGGTCCGGTCGACCCGGCGGCGTGCCAGGCCGAGATGGCCAAGGACGCGCAGCCCCTGCCGCCGCACCCGTGGTCGGACGAGACGATCCTCGCCGTGACCGCAGGGGGAGCGCGAGTGAGCGAGGGGTATTCGGGCCGGGCCGGCCAGGAGTTCATGCGGGAGATGATCCGCCGCTACGGCACGTGCGCGATGCTGGCCTGGGAGGACGGTCGCGTGGTGGGGCAACTGCGGTTCTATCCCCTGACGATCGGGCACCTCCTCGCGAAGTCCAGGCCCAAGGACCTGCCCGGTGCGCCGGAGCGTTTCGAGGCCGACCCTACGGTCCTTTACGTTCAGTGCGTGATGACGTCGCGGCCGTACTTCGCCGGCCGGGGGAGCGGTTCCCTGGGGCTCTATCCGGCCCAGGGCGGCGCACCGGACCTCGTGGCCGAAGCGGACGGGACGAAGCGTTACCGCACCGCGGAGGAGTCGGGCGCTCGTCGCGGCGTCGGGCAGAAGCTGGTCCGAGCCCTGGTCGAGTGGGCTCGCGACCACGGCTGGAAACGCATCGTGGTCCACGCTCACGCGGACATCGACTTCATGTACGGCGAGTACGGCATTGGCGGCAAGGCCTTCTGGGAGAAGGCGGGTTTCCGCGTGACGAGGAGCCACGTCGACCGGCCGTCGGACGAGCGCTGGCGGACGATCGTCGAGGCGCAGGCCCGCGAGAAGCACATGGACCTCGACGAGGCCTGGAGTTGGTACGAGATGGAGTGCCGACTCTGATCGTCGCGGCAATCGCGTCAGGCCGTCGCCTGGGCCTCGGGCTTCTTCTCGCGTCGCAGCTTGTTCATGGCCTTCACGGCCATGAAGATGACGAAGGCGACGATCAGGAAATCGAGGATCGAGTTGGCGAACAGTCCGTAGCGGAGAACCACGGCTGGGATTTCCTTGCCGGCTGCGTCGACCGACGCCGCCTTCATGGTGATCGCCAGTTCCGAGAAGTCCATCTTGCCCAGAAGCATGCCCACCGGCGGCATGACCACGTCGTTGACCAGCGAGGTGACGATCTTGCCGAACGCGCCGCCGATGACAATGCCGACGGCCAGGTCCACGGCGTTACCCTTGACGGCGAACTCCTTGAACTCGCTCAACATACTCATGACATCGCTCCCTTCGCTCAAGAGAAGTCGACTGCGACCGTCCGACTGTCCGGTTGATATGCTTTGTCGACCGACGCGAAACTCTGTCGGCACTCTGTGACGCAGAAAGACATGCCTTACCCTGTGGCCTTCTTCCGGGCCGGCTGACACGGCTGCACAGGAGCCATTTTCTGATTATAGCAGCTTTGGCGTACGTCAAGATAGTGCCTGGCGGCCGACGTGTGGGAGGGGATGGACGACTCAGCGGCCGTCGAGCAGGTCGCCCAGCGGGCGGAAGGCGCCGCGGCACGAGCCGGTCGCGAGCGGGTTGACGCGCACCGTGCCGTCTTCCTTGCAGAGCAGGCGGGCCTGTTGACCCTTTCTCGCCGACAGGATGCGGTAGGAATCGCCGGAGATTTCCAGGGCCGTACAGTCGTCGCAAGCCACAGCCGGTCCTCCGTGTGCGGCCACCATGGCCCGCAGCGGCTTGTGGCGTTTTTCGGAATCGTAGTGCGGACAGTACAGCAACGGCACGAGCCCCAGCCCCCGGACGCGGATGTGTGACCACGATTCCTTGCCTGAGAACGCCCGCGAATCGCTGTTGCCGTAGGCGAACCAGCAGATGGCGCCGGCGCTGAGGCCCGACATGACGGTGCCGCGCTTTGCAGCCGCAATCAGCGCGCGGTCCGCGCCGGTAACTCGCCAGCGGCGCATCATGCGCAGCGTGTTGCCGCCGCCGACGTAGACAAGGTCGGCCGCGGCGATCATGCGGTTCATCTCGCGCCGCGACGGCGGCGCCGTCAGCAGCCGCAGGGTCTCCACCCGGCAACCGAGCCGCTTGCCGTAGACGGCTTCGAACGTCTCGACGTATCGCTCGGCGTCGCCGCTGGCGGTCGGGATGAACAGGGCTCGGGGCTTGCGCTTGCCCGTCAGGCCGACGATGT
>JAFGPY010000241.1 GCA_016935955.1 Planctomycetota bacterium | reverse complement strand
GCCCGACCTGCACACGAGCCTGACCATGGTTTCGCGGATGTTGCTTCTGGACCGTCTGAACTGGAACGTCGTGCAGCACGCGCCGCTCAATCTGGCCTTCGTCCTGGCCACGACGGCGCTGGCCGTCGGCTGGCACACCTGGCGGCGCGAGCGGTCGCTTGAGCAAGTCGTCGAGCGCGTGCCGGCGCCCGTGCTGGCCGTCGTGACCGGATTGCTCGTTGTGGCTGCGATTCTCTTGGGAGCCCAGTCGGTTGAGTTCATCTATTTCCAGTTTTGAGCGACCGATCCCCGTTCGCGGCGGATGGCGCCTGGTGATCCTGGCGCTGGCCGCAGCCGTCGTGCCGCTGGCGGTCGCCGACGCCGCCATACGGCAGATGGGGTTCGTCTACGCGCCCAAGACCGCCCTGACGTGGTACGAGCTGGCCACGGGCGAGCCGCCGCGCGACCGCCTGGCGGTGGCTTTCTACGGTTCCAGTCGCGTGAACCTGGGCTTCTCGCCCGACGACTTCGACGCCGAGGTCGGGCGACTGGGCGGGCGCTCGTCGTCGCTGAATCTGGGTCTCGACGGCCACACGGCCGGGGCAGGGGCCCTGGTCGAGGAGCGGTCGCCCTACAAGCGCGACATCCTGATCATGGAACTCGACGTGGCCACGCCGCTGTCGGCCATGGAGGAGAAGACCCTCCGCAAAGCCGGCCGCGTGGTGCTCCTGGACCGTATCAACAATAGCCTCGGCATCTGGATCGACCGGCACATGGTGCTGCACCGATTCCGCACGGTCGTGGCCTATCTGACGGGCAACATGACCACGCGGCAATTCATCTACCACGACGACGGCTGGAACGAGGCCCACTACGACGACGGGGGCTTCCGCATCGAGCGCGTCCGCGAGGCTCGCCGCCGCGCGGTCGAGCGGCTGGAGGCCGCAACGGCCAAGTCCGTCGCGCGTCCGCCCGATCCGGCCATCGTCGCTCGCTGGCAACGCTACGCCGACATGCTCCAGGACATCCGCCGCCGCAAGAGCTGCCAGATTGTCCTTGTCCGCATGCCGCTCGGGCCGCTGGCCCGCCGCGAGATCGAACTCCTGCTGAAGCGGTTCGACCCGATGACCGTCCTCGGCCGGCTCGAGGGCGTCCTGGTGATCGACGGCGACCGCGACTTGCGGCCCGGCGGTTACGAGGTGGCCGACGAGTCGCACATGACGGCCTCCGAGGCCCGGGCCTTCAGCGCCGACCTGGCCCGCGCCGTTTACCCCTGGTACGCCGCGCGGCACCCGTCGCCCTGACTTGCCCGCTGCAGGCGTAGGGGCACGGCCTGCCGTGCCCGCGAAGAGGGCACTGGCATTCGCCATGCTTGCGGGGGCGGGCATTCCCAACAGCGCAAATAGGCGTTTTCAGGTTGTGGCATTGATGCACCAACCGATCAGAGCCGAGAGCATGAGGAGGATTCCAAGTGGGCGGCATCAGGCAAACCGCGATGCGTGGGTGGAAGTTGAAATGGGTCGTGTTGTTTTGCGCAGTGGCTTCTGTATGGAGCCATGGGTGTGGCATGCATGGGTCTGAACCCGAAGGGGCATACTCAGAGTCCGTAGAAGAGTTGAGCAAGTTCGTGACAGTGGACCTACAAGGAGTACAGGCCAAGTGGTGCACAGTCTCGGTTACGACTGGCGGGAGTTCGCGAGTGCCTGGGCCGAGTGACTGGTATCTGCTGGCAGAACTGACGTATGAGGAGAGCGATCAGTTTGACAAGGCCCTGTCGGGTCTGGACGTCTCTAAGGGGCGGCGCGACGCAGAGATTCCATACTGTACGTGGCTTTCTGAGGAAGCCGCTCGATATGCAATGACAAGCAATGATAAACGGGTGTTTGTGTTCCGTGTGCCACAGGTCTCCATTGGCGATCCTGTGGGATTTCGCAAGCAGGGCTCCCTTCGGCAGGGGCTGGGGATCGGGCTGCCTGAGGAGCGAAAGATAATACTGTATTTCTACACCATGTAGGGGAATTCAGGATCGGTGTGTGGCCCAGGGAACCCGAACAACCTGAAACGCCGGGGTGCCACGCGTCTACTTGTAGACGCGTGCTCGCGGGCAACTGGCTTGTCGGCACGCATCTACGAGCAGATGCGTGCCACCCGTGAGGGGCCTTCGCAAGAAGTCCTATGTGCGCCCGGCCGCTCGGTGTCTTGTGCGAGGTCGCCTTGACTTGCCGTCTTCGTGCGGCTATAGTCTTCGTGCCATGACAGCGAAAACGACCAAACCGTCTATTCTCAGCGGCATCCAACCGACCGGCCGCCTGACCATCGGCAACTATCTCGGCGCCCTGCGCAACTGGGTCGCCCTGCAGAACCAGTACGAGTGCTACTACGTGCTCGTCGACCTGCACGCCATCACCGTCCGCCAGGACCCCAAGGTGCTGCGGCAGCGGTGCTACGAGTTCCTGGCCCTGTACATGGCCTGCGGGCTCGATCCGGTCCGCAGCACGCTGTTCGTCCAGTCGCACGTGCCGACGCACGCCCAACTGGCCTGGATCCTCAACTGCTACGCCTACATGGGCGAGGCCCAGCGGATGACGCAGTTCAAGGAGAAGTCGTCCCGCCACAGCGAGAACATCAACATCGGCCTGTTCGACTACCCGGTGCTGATGGCCGCCGACATCCTGCTCTACAGCGCCGACCTGGTGCCCGTGGGCGAGGACCAGAAGCAGCACCTCGAACTGACGCG
>JAFGPY010000240.1 GCA_016935955.1 Planctomycetota bacterium | reverse complement strand
TGGCCGCCTGCTCACTGGACCCTTCGGCCAGCGACTGGCTGGAGGCCGAGACCTGGCCCGAGGCGGCCGCCGTCTGCTCGGCGCCGGCTGTCAGGCTTTCGACAACGGCTGAGAGGGCTCGCTTGATGGCCAGTGAGAGAATCGTGGCCAATAGAATGCCGGCGGCGAGGGCGACCAGGGAGACCACCGTTACGGCCGTCCGCGTTGTCGAAGCGGAGGCCAACATCTCACTGTTGCTTTCCTCGACAACAGTCTTCAGCCTCTCGCAGGCGGCGTGCAGCAACTCGCGCGTCTTGGCCAGATTGGGCTTGGTATCGGAGGCGTAGATTTCGTTGGCTTTGCGCATTCCGGCAAGGTTCTTCTCCGCCTCGGCCTTGAGTGTCTCCAGCCCCCCCATGGTAGTGTGCAACAGAGCTACGGTTTCATTGTCGAAAGTGGCCTTGGCCGTGTCCTGGGCCTCAACGATCTTCGTCTCGGCCTCGATGGCCCTTTCGAAACATTGCCCGACCTCAGCCAGAGCCGGCAAGGTCGTTTCGCGGAACAGCCTCTCCGCCTCGGCCTTGCCCTCCGCCCCCCGCCCCAGTTCCCGGCCAATGGCCGTCGCCGACTCGTGGAGCTTCTTGTGCGGCTCCTTGCTGGCCTCAATCACTTCAGCCAACAGCGGAAAATCCTTCGTGTAGCCGGCACATGCATCCGAGGTCAGGAACTCGCCATAGGCGCACTTGTGCGGATCTGCCTGAACATCAAGACTGGTCTTGCCCTCGATGATCGCCTGGCTGACTTGTGCCGCCCATGTCTTGTGGTCGATCAGCCTGGCCATCAGCAATTGCCGTAAGCCCTCGTGCCGCTGCCTGTACTGCTTGGCGATCGTCGCGGCCGTAGCATGCAACTTGCGATGGTCGGCCACCATCTGGTCCCAGGCCTTCTTGAACTCCGGGCTGCCGTTCTCGCGTGCTGCCGCAGCTTCGGGCGTGTTGAGCCACTGCCCCAGGGTGCACTTGTCAGGATCGGCCTGAACGCTGACCTGCGAAGCATTGCAGAGGAAGCAGTCGCGAATGGCGTCGGCCCACTTCAGATGGTCGACCATGCGTGCTCCCAGGAGCCCAGGCAGATGAGCGTCGGCCTGGCGGAAGTTCTCACCAATGCCGATGGCCGAAGCATGCAAGTCGTGGTGATAACTCTCGATCTCCTTGAGGATGGGCGCCAGTTCGGGGACTGCCTGTTCGGCTGTGCGGCGATCCTCACTGTAGAGCCACTTGCCGAAGGCGCACTTGTGGTCGTCGGTCTCGACCTCCAGGGTGGTCACCTTGTCGTTGGTCAGCAGTTCGCCGACTGCGGCCGCCCAGTTGAGGTGGTCCACCTCGCGCTGCGTCAGGGCCTCGATGAGTTCGTTCTTCTGAACAGCGTCCACGGCACTGTCGCTCATCCCGGTGACGCCGTAGAACGCAATGCCGCCCACGGCCAGCAACAGGACCAGCACGATCGCAAATCCGCACGCGATACGTGCACCAACCGTCATGCTCTTGAACATCGCTCGCTCCTCCCTGAAAAGTTACCGGCTTCCTCGCATAAATCTTCTACCGCAAACACAATGGTTCCCGTTCCATGGTGCCTCGGCGGAAGAGGGCCTGGTGCATTCAGCGACACAAAAAGCTCGGTCGATCAACGCAACGACAAGGTAAGACGGCGAGTCGGATGACATGAAGATGTGCCCCCTGGATGCTCCGTCACTTCCGCTCCCAGCGCTTCGACCGTCGCAGACTTTCAGTCCGCGATGGTGTCGTGAAGACATGACAACCTCGGACTGCGCTTACTCAGGAATCCCCCGAGTGCCACACGGATGTCACGCCGCCTGAGATATCGCTTGGTTAACTAAAAGCCAACATAGGGTAATCGCCCCACGATCCAGCCTCTGTGAAGGCCGTAACACCGACCCGTTTCAAGCTACTCCGGCGTGCCACTATTAAAAACCGTACTCCCAGGCGCGTTCGCGGCGGTCTCGAAACAGGCTGAAGGTCAGCGAATATTCTACCCACAAGTAGATAATCTCCTCTGGATGGGCATTGACCGGGGAATGTCGCGCTGTTTTCATGGAACCAAGACGAGAACCCGGCGTCTATGTATGTTGTGGGATGTACGCGGTGCGCCTTTAGGGTATGCTGTGCTCGGGCGACCGTGGCAAAGACGGTCCGACGGCTCTTCTGATGCTGAGAAGGGCTTCGGCCGAGCATACGCGGCCTCGCATAGCAACTGGGAGGGCCGGGCGAGACCGACCAGACGTAAGGATAGTCCTGTCTGTTCCGGCGGATGCTGCGCCGCTGCGATCATGAGATTCACGTGGCCTTGTTCGCGAAAGGAAACTCCCCATGGTACGTAGAGCGCTGTTGGCGATGGTGCTGGCGACATTTGCGGCCCCTGCCCTTTGGGCCGGCGACATCGGATTCGAGGAAGACTTCGCCCTGGCCAAGGACCGCACGGCGCCCCTGAAGCAGTTGATCCCCGGCACCGAGGAATACTATTACTACCATTGCCTCCACTACCAGAACACGGGGCAGCTCGACAAGGTCGAGCCGATGCTCCAGCAATGGATCGAGCGGTACAAGTACACCCAACGGGTCGAGCAGATCCGCAACCGCCAGGCCCTGCTTGTCTACGAGAAGAATCCCGAGAAGGCCCTGGAGTTCATCCGCGAGCGGTTGAACCTGCAGTTCAACCACCAGCGGGAACGCATGGACCGCAAGAGCGACTTGCCGACGAGCCTCAACGCCGATCTGATCGGCCGCGAGCAACTCGAGAAGCGGGCCCGCGATCGGTACCCCAACCTTCGGGGCTTCGAGGATGCAGCCCTGGACTGGCTGGTGACGTCGTCGCTGGACGACACTGAGCGCCGCGACCTGCTGGGCCGCCTGAGACGGCCGGACTACCCGAACCTGCCGCAACTGATCGTCGACGACCTGAAGTACAAGAACAGCGGCGGCTTCGGCTCGATGGACATCCACAAACTCCTGCTCTTGCCGCAACTGGAGGAACTGGTGCGGCTGGACGGCGACCTGCTCAACAACACGAACTTCGTGAGCGTCACCATGACGAAGCTGCAGCCCGGCGAGGACATCGATTGGCGGCACGACGCGAAGGAGCGTGAGGCCTATCTGGACCGACAATGGGGATTTGTCCGCCGGTTGAACCCGGCGCACAATTCGCTGAAGGCCTGCGTGCTGTACCACCGCCTGGCGCACGACCGGGCCCTCGGCGTCTACGACCGCGACCGCTTCATGGAATACATTAAGCTGCCGCGAGTGACCCATTACATGCTTCCCGCGTGGCTGAACCGCGACGAGAACCGGCGGTACCAGGTGAACCTGGGGGCCGACTTCTCGCAGTACGCCGCCTGGCCGGCCATCGGCAGCGACGAGCCGCTGGTCCGCGACTACCTGATGCATTTCTTCAGAGACGCCGACTCCGTCAAGCCGTTCGACGAGTACGTCCGCGATGACTATCTGAAGAAGCTCTTCGCCGAGACCAAGATCGTCAACGGCCTGGGCGACCAAGAGCAATGGTACTCGATGCTGACGCCCGGAGAGTACCAGGCCTTGAAGGAGCGCATCGATCTGGACTTCGCGCCGACGAACAAAGAGGTGTTTGCGACGGATGAGGCGGTCGGCCTGGACCTGCACGTCAAGAACGTCGACAAGCTGATCGTTCGGGTGTTCGAGATCAACGCGGCGAACTACTACCGGACCAACGGCGAGGAAGTGAACACGGACATCAACCTCGACGGGCTGGTGCCGAACGAGGAGCAGGTGGTGACCTACGAGGAGCCGCCGCTGCGCCGCGTGGCGCGGCACTTCGACTTCCCGACGCTGAATCGCCGCGGGGTCTTCGTGGTGGACTTCATCGGCAACGGCCGCAGCAGCCGGGCCCTGATCCGCAAGGGACAGTTGCGAATCGTCACCGAGACAAGCGCCGCCGGCCAGGTGCTGACGGTGCTGGACGAGAGCAACACGATCGTCAAGGACGCCACGGCGTGGATCTCCGGCCACGAGTACGCACCGCAGGAGGACGGCACGATCGTGGCGCCCTTCTCGACCGAGCCGGGCCGCCAGGCGGTGGTGCTGAGCCGCGGCGACTTCGCCTCGCTCCAGCACTTCGAGCACCAGGGCGAGAACTATCACCTGGGAGCGGCCATCCACGTGGACCGCGAGGCGCTGCTGACTCGGCAGAAGGCCCAGGTGGTCCTGCGGCCGGTGCTCTACCTCAACGGCGAGCCGGTGAGCCTGAAGTTCCTTGAGGAGGTCGCCCTGGTCATCACCTCGACCGACATCGACGGCGTCAGTTCGACGATGATCGTCAACGACTTCAAGCTGTTTGAGGACCGCGAGGCGGTGCACGAGTTCCGTGTGCCCGAGCGGCTGTCGCAGATCGCCTTCACCCTGCGGGCCAAGGTCAAAAGTGTCAGCCGGAACAGGAAAGAGGACTTCGAGGCCTCGTCCAAGTTCGACCTGAACGGCATTGACCGGACCGAGCGTGTGGAGGACCTGCACCTTGGCCGCATCGAGGGCAAGTACGTGCTGGACGTCCTGGGCAAGACGGGCGAAGCCAAGGCCGACCGCCCCGTGCAGTTGACGATCAAGCATCGCGATTTCCAAGACCCGGTGCGTGTGTCGCTGCAGACCGACGAGCGCGGCCGCATTGCCCTGGGCGAACTCAAGGACATCGACAACCTCTCGGCCCAGGGGCCCGAGGGCACGTCGCACACCTGGACGCTGGTTCGCGATTGGCACAACTACCCGCAGGCGTTGTGCGGCACGGCGGGCTCGACGCTCGTCCTGCCGTGGATGGACAGCGACGGAGTGAGCCGCAGCAAACTGTCGCTGCTGGAGAAACGTGGCGGCGTCTACGTGGCCGACCGCTTTGACGCCGCAAGCGTGGCCGATGGTCTGCTCCAGATCAAGGGCCTGGCGCCCGGCGACTACGACCTGCTGCTGAAGTCCACGGACGACCGGATCACGATTCGCGTGGCCCAGGGCGACATGAAGGCCGGCTATGCCATGTCGGCCACGCGCATGCTCCAGGTCCGCAACCCGCAGCCGCTGCAGATCGTTTCGGTCACCAGCGACAACGAGTCGTTGCGCATCAAGCTGGCCAACAGCAGCAAGCTGGCCCGCGTGCACGTCATCGCCACGCGGTACGTGCCGGAGTACGACCCGGCGAACCTGAACATCGGCCAACCGGGCCTGGCTTTCGTGACCCCCGGGGTCCCGGAATCCATCTACGTCGAGGGCCGCAACATCGGCGACGAGTACCGTTATATCCTGGAACGGAAGTATGCGGCCAAGTTCCCGGGCAACATGCTGTCGCGGCCCGGCCTGCTGCTCAATCCCTGGGCCGTCCGCAAAACCGAGACGAGCCGCGAGTCGAGCGGCGGCATGACCGGCTTCGGTACCGGTCGCGGCATGGGCGGCGACGCCGGCTTCTTCGGTGTCGGCGGCGCCGGAAAGGGAGGCCGCGAGGAAGGCTTCACGAGCCTGGAGTTCCTCGGCAGCCAGTCGGCCACGCTGTGGAACGCCGAGCCGGACGACAACGGCATGGTCGTCGTACCACGGGCCGCACTGGGCGACCGCCAGGAGGTCCACGTGCTGGCCATCGACCCGCAGAACACTGCCTACCGCGAGGTGTCGCTGGCCGAAGTGCCGCCGCAGTTCCGCAACCTGCGGCTGCTGAACGGTCTGGACCCGGCCGGCCACTTCACCGAGCAGAAGCAGATCAGCGTGCTGGCCAAGGACAAGGCCTTCACGATCGCCGACGTCATGACCGCCAGGTTCGAGGTCTTCGACTCGCTGGACAAGGTCTA
>JAFGPY010000239.1 GCA_016935955.1 Planctomycetota bacterium | reverse complement strand
GGACCGAACGAGATCGTGTGCCACTGGCCGTCCATCTCCGCGGCGTCGAGCCCGCTCGAGACGCGCTTGCGCTGCGGATGGTGGATGCCGATCTGCAGGGCCTGGCCCGTGGCCCCCTCGGCGATCTCGCCCTTGACCCGCGCGTAGACCATGTACGTGCGGCCGCTGGTGAAATCCTTCGGCGGCAGCAGGTGGTTGGTGATCGACCAGCCGTGCGTCAGAACGGTCTGCACCCAACCGTCGGTGGCCCCGTCGACCTTCTTCAGGAATCGGACCTGCCCGTCGAACTGCGCCGCCTGAATCAGCGTGTACTTCGACGGGTCCGTCTCCTTGAGTTCCGCGGGCAGGCAGGCCTTCGGATCCGCGGCCATCTTCTTGCCGTAGTCCTCGGCCCACTCGTAGAACGGCGTCGCCCCGTCGCCCTCGGACAGTCGCGCGATGCCCGCCTCGCGCCCCACCCGAGCAAATTGGGCGGTTACCTGCGGCCACGTCATCCCGGGATTGGCCTTCGCGGCCGCATCCCAGAAAGCATACGGCCGTCGCAGCAGCATGTACTGCACCGGGAAGTGGGCGATCTCGACGCGCCGAAGCAACGCCGGGTCGTCCTTCACGGCTTGCTCGGCCTGGCGAAACAACGTTTCGCCCCGAGCGATGATCTCGGGCGTCAGGTACTCCGCGCTCAGGTGCGTGCGGTGCGTGGCCCAGATGGCAATCTTCTCGTTGACGATCTTGTCGTTGAGCATGTTGATGTAGTCGAGGACAAGCGGCCCGGCCTTCGGACCGTAGTAACCCAGGCAGAACTCCTTCACCAGTTCGCGGTTGTCGGCGTCGGGATTCCACATGGCCTGGGCCTGGACCCACATGACCAGCGTCGAGAACTGGGCGTTGTTGGTCGTGTGGCTGCCCTGGGCGAAGATGCCCCGCACGTTGTTGTCGATGAAAAAGCGGATGTTCGGCTGCAGGACGTACATGTTCGGCCACGGCATGACGTAGTGCACGAAGTTGGTCGTGTAGTCCCAGACGTAGATCTTGTTGCAGATCTTGCCCCAGTCGCTGAGGTCGCGCGTGTAGTCGGCGTTCTCCTGCGGCCAGCCGTCGCTGATCGGAGCCGCGTAGTTGCAGGCGATCGGCGGGATGGTGATCATCACGTTGTCTTCGCAACGGATGCCCTTCGGAGCCGCCTGGCTCCAGCGATAAGCGTTCGTGTTGATGGTGACCTTCGGGTACTTCTCCTTCACCAGCCGGGCCACCTCGTTGATGAAGTTCAGAATCATGCCCGAGTTCGCCCCGTGCTTCTCGACCAGGGCCTTGCACTTGTCGCACGTGCAGAAGTTGCCGTTGTCGGCCTGGCCGAGCGTGATCAGCCGCCAGTTCGGCGTCTTGTCCAAGGCCTTGACGACATTGGCCGCCGTCTCCTTGGCCGCGTCCATGTTCGCCAGACAGATGTGGTCGGTCATCCGCTTGTCGCCGCGCAGGGCGTACCACTCGGGATGCTCGGCCATGTACCGGTCGGCCGGCAGATAGTTGATCATGCGGTGGGCGATGGCCGTGTCCATGTCGATCGGGCCGAGGTCGTCAGGCATCTCGTGGAAGGCCGCATGCACCCAGTTGCGGGCGCACCACAGACGTCCCTCGCGCCACAGGGCCTTGGCGGCCTCGGAACTGTCGGCGCGGTTGCTCCCTTCCCACAGGTCGCCGTAGAGCATGTCGCGGTATTCGAGGATCGGACGTTTCTGCTCGTCCAGCTCAGGAACCGCCACGGTCGTCATCGTGGGAATCGTGCTCTCGCCCGGCGCCCACCACCGGCAACCCAGTTTGCGGAGCACCTCGTACACGCCGTACATCGTGCCGCGTTTGCGACCGCCGACGATAACGATCCGGTCACCGACGGTCTTCAGCAGAAAGCCGTCTTCGCCCAGGGCATCCATGTCGGCCTTCACGCCGAGCGACCTGGCAGCCTCCCCGTCACCGATCACGATGGCCTTGTCCGGCACGCCGGCCGCTTCGTCCTGCACCTTCAGCGCCGCGCCGCTCATCAGCTTCAGGTGTTCGGCCAGGTCCTTCGCCGCCCATTGCTCGCTCGGGCCGGCGTCTTTGGAGACCACGATCACGTAGTCGCTCGCGCCGGCGGCCACGAGCGTTGTCTCACCGACCGCGCTCTCGCAGGCCAATGCAGCCACAGCGAGACACGCCGCCAGCACAACGAACACACGGATAGTTGCCATCTGAGGACCTCCTGACAGGTGTGATCGGTCTTCAAAAACGTCTCACCGCAACAACAGACATGGCGGCTGCGGCTCCATGGCATTGAACCGCGGGCACTGCAGGATGTGGCGTCTATTCCACGCGAGCGGCTCAGGCCAGCGGCCGCACAACATAACGCAGCAGGGCCAGTAGCGCGACGACGTAGACCACCGCGGGGACTTCGCGGCCCTTGCCCGTCACGAGCTTCAGCAGGCAGTAGGCGATGAAGCCCCAGGCGATGCCGTCGGCGATCGACAGACTGAAGAGCATGATGACCATGCACAGGAAGGCCGGGATCGCCTCGGCGTGATCGTTCCAGCGAATCTTGCAGACGCTGGCCATCATCAGGCTGCCGACGATGATCAGCACCGGGGCCAGCACCGGATGGTAGAAGCCCAGGCTCGCCACGGGCGCCCCGTTGACGATGATCGTGGTCGGCACCACGACCGACTCCCCGAACATCGAGACCACCGGATAGGCAAACAGGCTGCCGAGCATCAGCGCCGCCGTCACCACGTTGGCCAGTCCCGTCCGGGCGCCCTCGGCCACACCGGCCGCAGACTCGATGTAGCTGGTGATCGTGCTCGTGCCG
>JAFGPY010000238.1 GCA_016935955.1 Planctomycetota bacterium | reverse complement strand
GCCACCTCGACGGCCACGCGCGTCGCCTTGCTCGCGGTGCCGACTCGCGTCCAGGTATAGGCGTTGCCTTCGACCTTGACGTCGACCCAATCGGCAGCGCCCTTGAGGCGAGCCTTGCCCTTGCCGATCGCGCAGATCGAGACGTCGTAGTCGGCCTCGGGCAACTCGTAGCTCGTGGTCGTCATCGGTGCCGCCCCCTTGGACGGCTCCAGGGTGTAGTAGGCCAGCATGCAGTTGGTGTGATTGTCGGGAGCGAGTTTCTTCCAGCCCTCGGGCTCGGACTGCTGGCCGGCCAGCGGCTCGACCAGGTAGGCGCTGGTGCCCTCGCTGCCCACGGCGGCCTTGAACATCTGCTGCGCGGCCGCTCCCTGGGCCGCCGCCAGCAACACCGCCACGCCGACCGTCCACATTGTCCACGCCGTTCGCGTTCCACGTTTCATGCTACGTCTCCTACCGCCGCCAGGGTCAGGAAAGCGCCGCCGCAAAGCAGGCCTCGACGGGCACGCGCGGCGGCATAACGTAAAACCCCATGCTACCACCGCCGCACCGGAGTTTCCAGTGCCCTTGTCGCCGAACGGTCGTCGGCCTACAATCGCCCTGGACGCGGCAATAGCATGGAGGAGCGGGCGATGGCTGACGAACGCGGGCTTCTGCACAAGGTGTTTTCTCGCGACATGGCGGCGCTGGTGCTGCGGATCGTGCTCGGGCTGATCTTCGTCTTCCACGGCGGGCAGAAGATGTTCGGTTGCTTCAACTTCGACGAGTTGTCCGGGTGGCTGCAATGGTTTGACAGCCCACGGGGACCGGGCGGCTTTACCAACACCGTCAAGGGGTTCGTCTCCATGGGCGTCCCGCGGCCGCTGGCCATGGCCGTGCCGATCACGGAGTTCTTCGGCGGCCTGTGTCTGCTCTTCGGGTTGCTGTCGCGCTTCTGGGCGGCCGGACTGGCGATCATCATGGCGAATGCGATCATCATGGTCCACGGCCGCCAGGGCTGGGCCAACAACGAGTTCCAGTTGTCGCTCCTGGCCATGTCGCTGGCGGTCTTCCTGGCCGGTCCGGGCCGCTGGGCACTGGCCGACTGGGAAGGAAGGTTGCTGGGGCTGACGCGCGGCGACGACTGAGGCGCCCACGGGCAGCCCACGCCGTGCCCCGATGCGCGATCATGGACACTCCGCGGACGCTGCCGGCAGACATTCCCTTTACAAACCCCGCCGCTCGGACTATACCTGCAGCCTCAAGAGCCGCAGCCCGAACGCCCGGGTTGCGATCCCGTGACAGCCAACGAAGAGGAGCCGCCGATCGTGCCGCTTTCCATTTGCGTCTACAGCAGTTCGAGCGACCACCTGGACCCGGTCTACTACGAGACGGCCCGCGAGCTGGCCCGCCAGATGGCCTCGCGCGGTCACACGCTCGTTTACGGCGGCGGCAACAACGGCCTGATGGGCGCGATGGCCACCGAGATGCAGCGGACCGGCGGCGGCCGCATCGTCGGCGTGATTCCCGTGGCCTTGCGCGACGCGGGCTACGGGCTGGAGACCGTCGACGAGCAGATCGTCACCGACGGCATGCGCGACCGCAAGGCGGTCATGGAAGAACGGGCCGACGCTTTCATCGCTCTGCCCGGCGGGTTCGGGACGTTCGAGGAACTGCTCGAGGTCGTCACGCTGAAGCAACTGCGCTACCACGCCAAGCCGATCGTCATTTTCGACGTGGCCAGCTACTACGATCCGCTGCTGGAACAGTTCGAGCGGATGTTCGAGCGCCGCTTCGCCAAGCGCAAGTTCGCCCAGCTCTACCACGTCTCGCGCAAGGCGGCCGAGGCGCTGGACTACCTCGAGAATTACAGGCCGGACCCCGATGCCAAGCGAGGCATCGACAAGTACGGCTCGGACGCTTAAGCCCCAACTGCTCCTCCGGCCGCCCAAATCATCCCCTGATCCCGCAACCCCAGTGAAGTTTTTCCAGTGGCACATCCCATTGTCTTGCAAGGGCTTGCGGGCCACCCCCAAGGGCTTTTCTGGTGTCTACGAATTTTTTCGTTGATCCCGCGACGAATTCCTTCGTCTAATATCAGGCGTGCGGATGGGAGCCCGTCACTGCGGGCTCGGCGTGCTGGTGCGAGCAACGAATCCAATACGATGATCCTTTCTGATGCGGAGGACTCTCGATCATGGCCCGACGACCGACCAACGGACCGACCGAAGGCGAACTGGAAATTCTGGGCGTGCTCTGGGAGCGCGGGCCGAGCAGCGCTCGCGAGGTCCACGAGGCCCTCAGTCGCGAGCGGCCCACGGCGGCCACCACCACGCTGAAGCTCATGCAGATCATGGTCGACAAGGGGCTGCTCGATCGCGACGAGTCGCAACGGCCGCAGGTCTACCGCGCCGCCGTGACCAAGGAGCGCACCGAGCGGAAGCTCATCGGCAACCTGCTCGCGCGGGCCTTCGACGGTTCGGCCGCCCAACTGGTCATGCGCGCCCTGTCGGCCCACGACGCCACACCTGAAGAACTCGACCGGATTCGCCGGCTGCTGGACCAGATGGAGGAGTCCAAGTCATGAACATTCCCTGGCGCATGCTGACGGATCCTCAGGCCGCGCGGCTCGCGCTGGCCTTGCTGCACCTGGTGTGGCAGGGGGCGCTCGTGGCCGCCGTCCTGGCCATCGCGCTGCGACTGCTTCGCAACCGTTCGGCCAACGCCCGGTACCTGGCGTCGCTTGTGGCCATGGCGGCCATTGCGGCCGCACCCATCGTGACGTTTCTGGCCGTCGACGCGCCGTCCCGCGACACGGCGACCGCGACGCCTGTGACGATCGCCCCGTCTCCGGTCGCCATGCCCACCATGCCCGCGGTCGTTCCCGGTCGCCCGGCGCCTGCCGCAACGGCGCCCGACTCTTCGGCCACAATCGAGTTGCCGCCGGTGCCGCCCGTCGCGAGGCCCGAGGCTCCGGCGCTCGACTGGAGCCGCAGGGCGCTGGACGCCGTCGAACCCTACTTGCCGCATGTCGTCGCCGCGTGGACCGTCGGCGTTCTTCTGATCGGTCTGTGGCGCTTGGGTGGTTGGATGCAGGTGCGGCGGCTGACGCGACTGAGCGCGGCCGCCGTACCGACGCACCTGGAAGCCGCAATGCGCAGATTGGCTGCACGGCTGGGCGTCGCGCGGCCGGTGCGGCTGCTGAAATCGGCGCTGGCCACCGTGCCGACGGTCATCGGCTGGTGGCGGCCGGTGGTGCTCCTGCCCGTGGCGGCCCTGACCGGCCTGACGCCCGAGCAGATCGAGGTCGTCCTGGCCCACGAACTGGCCCACATCCGCCGCCACGACTACCTGGTCAACTTGGCCCAGGTGGTCGTCGAGACGTTGCTGTTCTACCATCCGGCCGTGTGGTGGGTCTCCTCGCGCATTCGCGACGAGCGCGAGCACTGCTGCGACGACCTGGCGCTGACCGTCTCGAGCAACCGTGCGGCCTACGCCCGGGCCCTGGAACGGATCGCGCGGCTGCATCGCGGCCCGGCCCTGGCCCTGTCGGCCCGCGGCGGGAGCCTGCTGGCCCGCATCCGCCGCATCCTCGGCCTGCGCGACGTCGAGCGCTTCAGCCCCGCCAGTTGGCTTGCCGCCGCACTGGTCCTGGTCATCGTCGGCCTGGTCTTCTACGGCTGCGCCGTGGCTCGCGTCCAGGACGACACCGCCGGCCCGCGATTCACCGACGTGGAGATGCGCCTTGGCACCCGGCCTGGCGCCCTGTCCAACTCAACCGGCCCCTTCGGACGCACAGGCAAACTGATCTTCGGCCACCCGGGGCAAGTGAGCGAAGTGACGTGGAAGTATCTCCGCACGACCGACGAGGGCGACGTGTACGAGATGACGCGCCGCTATCCGTCCGACACGGACAGGCCCGAAATCACCATGATCACGGTCACGTACAACGGCGTGCCGACGGTGGCCTTCGAGGACGACGTGCACAGGGCGATCCTCTTCCCGGCCGGCGCCTTCGACGCGCTGGTTGCCGAGCTGCATCGCTCGACCCCTCGCCGACCGCGATGGCTGGTGGCCGCAGAGGTCGCCGAGTTCGGCGGTGCTGAAGCTGTGCGGCACCTGAGGGACACCCTGAAGGAATTGACGCCCGAGGAACTCGCCTCGGCACCGTCCACCCCGGAGCGAATCGTCGAGGTTATCCGCAAACTCGAGCCGGCCGGTTTCCCGACCGCGCTGTGCAGCTTCGCGAACTTCCACGCCGTCGGCGACCGCGGGTGGACGCTGCTTGAGGGGATGGACCTGGACCGCATGGTCTCGACGTACGTGCAGCCGTTCGAGCGTCGGCAGACGGAGCAGCAGACCCGTGAAGCGGCCTACGGGGCCCTGGCGGCCAAGGACGGGCTCGACCTGGCGTGGGAGGAGGAAGGCGGCAACCGCCTGCTGGCCTTCGGCGGGCTGAAACTCGCGCCGTTCAAGCTGCCGGCCCTGCCGCAAGGCTACGACGTCTGGAGTGACGGCGAACGGTTCCTCGACCAGCGGCGACTGGTGAGGATGGTCGAGAGCTACAACGCCACGGCGAACGTACCCGAAGTGCGACAGGGCGTGCGGGCCTATCCGTTCGCCCCGGGCGACCGCTTCCTGGCGCTGTTGCCCGGCGACCGGGTGGGACTCGTCCGCTGCGGCGAGGTCTTCCACAACGCCCAGTACGTGTACCTCCACTTCACCGCGAAGTTGTTCGATCCCCTGTACCAGACCGTCCCCGCCAGCGCTTTCCCGGACATTCTCGGCGATGCCGACAAAGCAACCGCGGGCAGCGACGGAGTCGCGGTGGAATACCAAATGACGTCCACCATCCCGGTGCCCGACGCCGGCGTCACCGCGGTCTCGACCAGCGCCACGGGCAGCCTCAATACCGGCTGGACCGCGCCGCCGAAGGGCGAACTGGAGTTTGAAAGCTTCTCGTTGCAGGTCGACGGCAACCATCGCGACGCTCAGGGTCGGCCGCAAGGCATGCTGCTCGACAAGGCGGGCAAGGCCATCGGGGTCTACTTGGTGGTCAAGGGCGACACGATGCGCTGCGTTCGCGAGGCGGCCCGCGACAGGCGGCACGGCGATCGTCCCGTGGCGCTCCTTCTGCCCGACGCCGATCGCGACACGGTGGAGCAGGCCTGGAGCGTGCTACGGGAGTTCTGCGGTGACCGAGCCGTCCTTCTGGTCCCCGGCAAGCTGCCGTCCGACGTGCGCCTGCTCGCCCACGCGGAACATGCGGCCGGCGACCCGCAGAAGTCCCTCGCGGCAACGGACGCCTTCCCCGACAGCGATCTTCGCGGCCGGTGGGAGTGCGAGCGCGACGGCGTCAAGGCGACAATCGAACTTTACAGCGACGGTCAGGCAACGTGGCGAATTGAGATGCGGCAGTACACCATCGTGAGCAGCCTCGCGCTTGTTGACGAGCCGCAAACCGGGACGATTGCCTTGCGCGCGGACTATACCGTAGGGGCGACGCGCGAGAACAAATCCACGGTGATCGGCCGCCTGGAGCGGACCCCGTCGGGCGAGCTTGCTGCGAGCGTGCTGCCGGCCGCCAAGGAACTGAATAGCAGCTATCGGGTCGTCTCGCAGATTCCCCTCCGCAGGACCGGTCCGGCAACCTGGAGGAAGGAGGCCGCCGTCACGGACCTGCGACCTTCGGGCGCCGAGCCCGGCCAAGGGTCCTGGAGGATCGCTCCGGTCCAGCCCGTGGAGCTGCGTCTGCACGAGTTCTCGGTGGACGAACTCAGCGGCGCGGCATCGTGGGGGGGCGATTACCTGAGGCGGAAGATCGCCGAGCCGGTGGACCTGATGGGAACGGTCGAGGTCAACAGTGACCGTCTCCTCTGGCACAGCAGCCTGGCCAGGACGGACCAGCCGCAGCCGAAGCTGGAATTCTGCGATGCCGACTATCCCGGCAGCGGCATCGGAACGCCGACGATCGGCGTTTCGTCGGCCCCCCGGCTGTTGACTCCGCAATGCCGCGTTCTGTGGGCCGTGCAATGGCGCGACTCGGCTGGCCGACTCCTGAAGACCGCCGGCTGCCTGGCCCGTGTCACCGAGCCGAGGCCTGACGACGAGGCGCCGCCCGGCCCGACGGACGAGGAGATCCGCGAGGCCCTGCGGCTCTGGGCCGACGATGGCCGAAACAGCCCCGAGGCCGTGGCCCGGCAGCGGTTCCTGGCAGTCGAGCGCTTCGCCCGCCTGCCCGCCGACGAGCAGGCCGAGCAGTTGCCGCAGTTCTACCGCGACGTGGCGCCGGGCTCGATCAACCGTGTGTTTGAGTCAATCCTGAGCAGCGTCCCGACGAACATCCTCGATCGTGATCCTGCCCGCGGTTTCGCGGGCAACACAATGGCCTGGGCTCGGCAACTCGCCGACGCCTCGGCGGAACTGACCCCCGAGCAGGTGGCCGACAAGCTGGACAACATCCTCTGGCTTCGCATCGCCACCCGCGCCCGGGCCGTGCAGGTGCTCATGAAGCATGTCGCCCGGACCGAGACCCTGATCCGCGAGGACCTGGCGTCGCGAGAGGCCGCCCGCGTGGATCGCGGCTGCGGCGCGTTCGATGCCCTGCAACTGCCCGCGCTTGTCGAGCCGCTGCTGGAGATGTTCCTGGCCGACGACGCCCTGTCCGAGGCCGCCGGCCGGGCCCTGCTGTGGGTGGACGATCCTGCCGTGTGCGCGCGGCTCATGGAGCGCGTGGACAAGGACGCCTCGTTCCTGGCGCGCTGTGCGGGCAAGCTTCAGGGCGGCCTCTATCGCAAGCCGGCCGGTCCGGTCCTGCTGCGGCTGCTGGAGTCGGCCGACGCCGAGGTCCGTTACAACGCCGGCCGCGCGGTCTACGAGTGCACGGACCCGAACCTGGTCGGCCCGGCGGCGAAGTTCGCTCGCGACGCCGAGCCGCGCTTCCGCGTCATGGCGGCCTACCTGGGGTCGAATCTGCCGGCGGCCTCGTTCGCCTCCGCGCGAGCCGACCTGCTGCCCTTGCTGAGCGACCCGGACGAAGAGGTCCGCCTGCAGGGCTTGCGGTGCTTCGCCCAACAGAAGGACCTTGCCGCGGGCCCGACGATTCTCGACTTCCTGCGCGGCAGCCACACCGGCCCGGCCGGGCAGCGCGAGGTGACCGTGATGCAGTCGCTGGCCGCCCTGACCGGCGAGCAATTCGGTTATGACATGCACCACTGGGGCGCCGACGCGCCCGGCAATCAGGAAGCGATCCGGCGGTTCGAGGCATGGCTCAGCGCCGCCAAGGCCAAGGCGTCCGGCGGCGAGGTCGAGGTTCTCCCTGCCGAGGTGAAGCCGGAGGCCTCTCTCTCGGTTCAGCTGGTGAATCCGCAGGGGCAAGCTCTGGAGAAACAATCGCTTGTCATGGTTCCCGTGTCCACGGGGTACTCGGAGGCGATAGAGAAGAGTTTCTTCTGGGCCGACAAGAGCGGCAAGGTGATTGTCAAGGAGTTGGCTCCCGGCAAGCACCGTTTCGTTGTCAACGCCCAATGGCCCCACCCGACGTTTGCGGAGTTTGACGCTCCCGAAGAAGGGGGCGAAACCAGGCTGACCGTTCGGCCGCGGAGCGACGATGCGCTTCCGGATCTCGATGTGAAGGTCCAGCAGCGCACAGAGGACGACAAGATTCTTCTCGACGTTACGGTGACGAATAACACCGACGCGGCTTACACCCTCACGGACACGGATCTGCAACTGGTGAGCATACGGCACCGGGTGTTCCCGCCCTTGCCGCAGCAACCCGCCGCGGTGATCGTGCCCCCCAGGGGCAAGGGCGAGTCCAAGTTCACGCTCGACTGGAACCGGTACGTGAAACTCGGCCAGTGGTGCTCACGCAATGGGGAAGACATAAGCTGGCCGGGTCCCACCGAGGACGACCAGCACATGTATTACCGCGTGCAGGTCGGCATCACTGGCTCCCTTCCCATTCCCATGCCGAAACCGGGGGAGAAAAGGGCTGGTGGCCCCGCCTTGCAGTTCCGCATCGCGCCGAGCCCGACGGACCTGGACGAGGCCGAACTGGCCAGTTGCCGCGATTGGCTCAAGGCCGGTCGCGTGGGCTTCTGGTGGAAGGACGGGCGGGCGGCTGGGATGGCTGGGGACGCTGGGATGGGCGGTCGCATGCCGCGACACGCCTGGCTGCCGATCGCCGGCGACGTGCGCGACACACCGCAGCTCGTGACCGGCGAGCATGACGGGCAGAAGTACTTGCTCGTCTCGGACCGCCCGGGCGAGACCATGTCGTCGGCAGCCCAGGGGCCTGACGCCTGGCGCCTGACGCGCGTTGCCGCCGAGACCGGTGAGGCCGGCCGGCCGCGCGTGCGTTTCGATCTGGACGACCGCGGGGCGGCGCTGATGTCGGCGCTGACGCAGGTCAACCTCAACCGGGCCATGGCCGTCATCGTCG
>JAFGPY010000237.1 GCA_016935955.1 Planctomycetota bacterium | reverse complement strand
CAACATCGCCAACGTCAACACGACGGGCTTCAAGGCCCGCCGCGTGCTGTTCCAGAGCCAGTTCAGCCGCACGCTGGGCATCGGCTCCGGCGCCAGCAGCGACTTCGGCGGCACCAACCCGATGCAGATTGGTCTGGGCAGCCAGGTGGCCCAGATCGACACCGACTTCTCGATGGGCTCGGTCGAAGTCACGGGCATCAACTCCGACTTGGCCATCGAGGGATCGGGCTTCTTCATTCTCAACAGCGACAGCGGCCTGGTCTACACCCGCAACGGTTCATTCAGTGTCAACAACCAGGGCTTCCTGGTGTCGGCCGGCGGCGAGTTCGTTCAGGGTTTCGGCATCGACACGGACTTCAATCTGGTTCCCGGCGCCCTGGTGAACCTGACCGTGCCGCTGGGCTTCCTGACCGTGGCTCGTCCGACTACCGAGGCGGTGATTCAGGGCAACCTGAATTCCGAGGGCGAGGCCGCCAACCAGGGGTCGCTGTTGACCTCGGCACAGTTGGAAGACCTGGCGGGCAACCCGGTGACCGACGACACGCTGCTGACGGAAGTCTGTCTGTCGAGCAACCCGGGTGTGGCCCTGTTCGCGGTGGGCGATGTAGTCACCCTCGAGGGACAGAAGGGCGGCCGCACGCTCGACGCGGCGGAGTTCACGGTGGATGCCACCAGCCGGCTGGGCGATTCGGCGCTCGTGCCCGAGGCCAACCGCTTCTCGGTATTCATGGAGCAGGGCCTGGGTATTGACACGGACGCTACGCTGCCGACGGTCGGCAGCGTGAGCATCGTGGGCAGTTGCCTGCAGATCGCCGGGAACTCCGGCACGCAGAACGACATCGAAATGGCCACCGGGGCCATCCGCATCAACGGCACTGATACGCCGTTCACTTGGGACGACTCCCAGGCCGCCAACGGCGAAAGCGTCTATACGTCGTTCACCGTCTACGACTCGCTGGGCAATCCGATGACCATGGACGTCACCTTTGTGCTGGAGGACAAGGACACGACCGGCACGACGTGGCGCTTCTACATGGCCAGCGGCGACGACACGGACATCGACTTGGTGCTGGGCAACGGCACCATCCAGTTCGACAACGACGGGCAGTACGTGACCTCGACCGGCCTGGAAGCCATCTTCGACCGCGATGCCACCGGTGCCGTGACACCGCAGTCGATCTTCCTGGAACTGAGCACGATGACGTCCCTGTCCGACGGGGACGGATCGCAGATCGCCCTGTCGAGCCAGGACGGCGTGCCGATCGGCACGCTGGACGGCTTCGGCGTGGGCAGCGACGGCATCATCACCGGCACGTTCACCAACGGTCTGACGCGGCCCATGGGGCAGGTGGCTCTGGCCACGTTCGCCAACCCCAAGGGGTTGCTGGATGCCGGGTCGAGCACCTTCGTCGAGGGCCCGAACTCGGGCGTGGCCGTGGTCACCACGCCGCAGTCGATGAGTGCCGGCTCGATTCAGAGCGGTGCCCTGGAACTGTCGAACGTCGACCTGTCGAAGGAGTTCGTCAACCTGATCACCACCTCGACGGGCTTCTCGGCCAACAGCCGAGTGATCTCGACGGCCGACGAGATGATGCGCGAGATATTGCAGATGGTCCGATAAAATGAGGGATTTCTGGACAAAATCAGGGGTCTTGTTAAAATGCGTCATTTCTACGTCGAAAGTTTTAGCTCGTGAGTGGAATTGACGATAGAATATGGCTAGTATCGCGAAGATGGGCAAGATGGGGATAGTGGGATGATAAAGGTGACTCGGCTTGGCGGAAAGGAGCTTGTCGTCAATGCCGAGATGATCCGTTTCGTCGAGGCCACGCCGGACACGATCCTGAGCCTGACCAACGGCGAGAAGATCATCGTCCAGGAAGGCGTCGACGAGATCATCCGTCGTTGCATCGAGTATGGCCGGTCGTTGCGCTCGTTGGCCGACTGAGGAAGCAATCGCTATGGATATCGCCACACTGATCGGGATGATCGCCGGGGTGCTGTTGATCGGCTGGGCCATTATCAGTGGCGCCGGCGACAAGGTCGGAGCGTTCGTCGATCCGCCGAGTATCGCCATCGTCATTGGCGGCACCATGGCCGTGACGCTGATCAGTTTTCCGCTGAAGGCCGTGCTGGGCGTGATCAAGGTGACCAAGAACGCCTTCCTGCACAAGGCCCAGAGCCCGCAGAAGCTGATCGAGGACTTCGTTTCGTATGCCGAGGTCGCCCGTCGCGACGGCATCCTGAGCCTGGAGAACGTGACCAAGGACATCAAGGACGAGTTCGTGATCAAGGGCATCCAGATGGCCATTGACGGCACGGACCCGGAACTGATCGAGCAGATTCTCAACAGCGAGCTGGAAGGCATCGCCGAGCGGCACACCACTGGCAAGAGCATCTTCGACTGCGGCGGCAAGTACGCCCCGGCGTTCGGCATGATCGGCACGCTGATCGGTCTGATCATCATGTTGCAGAACATGGAGGACCCGTCGAGCATCGGCGCCGGCATGGCCGTGGCCCTGCTGACGACGCTCTACGGTGCCGTGGTGGCCAACCTGATCTGTCTGCCGCTGGCCGACAAGCTGGGGCGCCGCTCCTCCGAGGAGTTGCTGCTGAAGGAGATCGTCATTCGCGGCGTGATGTCGATTCAGTCCGGCGATAACCCGCGCGTGGTGGAGCAGAAGTTGAAGACGTACCTGCCGCCGTCCCTGCGTGCCGAGGAAGACGGCGAGGATGCGGCGTAAGGTCCGAGGACGACGATGGCCAAAAAGGACAAAAATCCATCGGGCGAAGGCGGCGGCTGCCCCGACTACATGATGACGTACGGGGACATGATGAGCCTGCTGCTGTGCTTCTTCGTCATCATCGTCAGCCTCAGCCAGATCAAGGAGGAAGAGAAGTTCCGAGCGGTGATGGAGAGCTTGAAGAAGGCGTTCGGCTACAACATGGGCCGCAACGCCATTCCCGAGCCGCCGAGCATGCTGAATCCGAGCATGAATATGGTGGACGTGATCAAGCAGGAAATCAACCGCATGCGGCAGCAGACGGCCAGCAACCAGAAGACCAAGAGCCCCGAGAGTCAGATCGGCCGCAACACGTCGGTCCGCAACATCCGCGACGGGCTGATGATGACGATCGGCGGGCTGGCGTTGTTCGAGGAGGGGCGGGCGGATCTGCTGCCCGAGGCTCAGGAAGAACTGAAGCAGGTGGCCGAGATCATCATCGGCTATCGCAACAAGGTGTTGATCCGGGGGCACGCGAGCCGCGCGCCGCTGCCGCCCGATTCGCCGTTTAAGAACCAGATGGAGTTGTCCTACGCCCGAGGCCTGGCCGTGATGAACTTTCTGATCGAGCAGAAGGTCAAGCCCGAGCGTCTGAACGTGGAGGCCTGCGGGCACAACGAACCGATGAAGGTCCAGGTCTTCAGCGAGGAAGGCCTGGCCAGCAGCCGCCGCGTCGAGATCATCGTCAAGGACACGATGGTCGAGGATTACGAGGGCGACCAGGAACCCAAGACGCCGTAGCACCGGGAGGCACCGATGGCCGAGGAAAAGCAGGCTGCCGAAGAAACGCCGGAAGGCGAAGGCGGCGGTAAGAAGAAATTCAATCTGAAAACGATCATCCTGATCGGGGGCTTCGTCGCCCTTCAGGCCGTGCTGACCGTCGTCATCGTTTGGGCGGTTCGCGGCTCCAGCGGCGCCGGTCCGCAGACGGTCCAGGCCGCCGAGGAGCAGAAGACCGACGAGAACGATGACGAATTCGTCCTGGTGCCGGCTCTGCCGAACGACGAGGAGAACAAGGTCGTGGCCGTCAACGCGCAGCGCGGGCGGCTGGTCTACTGGGCCCTGAAGGTGACCCTTCGCGTGCCCAGGGGGCAGGACGAGACGCTGAAAGAGCGGTTGATCGCCAACGAGGACCTGATTCGCGACAAGATCAGCACCGTGGTGGGCAAGTGCGACCCGGTGATTCTCGAGCAGGAGGCCGACCACGCCACGCTGAAGCGGCAGATTCGTTTCGCCCTGAACAGCGTGCTGGGCAAAGGGGCCATCAGCGAAGTGGTGATTCCGCAGTGCATTCCGCAGATGGTGGAATAGTCACCAGGAGTTGAGGGACGAGTCATGGCTGACGAAGAAGTGGGCAAGGAGGACGCGGCCGAGGAAACTCCGGCGGAGGCGACTGCCGAGCAGACGCAGGACGAGCAGTCCGCGCCCGCCGACGGCGCCGACGAGCAGGACGTGACCGCGGCGGCCGGTGGCGAGACTGCGGACGATGAGCCTTCGACGTCCGATGCGGCCCTGGGCACGCTCGACAGCATCGAGAGCCAGCTCGGCGAGGTTCTGTCGAACCTGGACGGCCTGGGCGGGTCGAGCATCGACGGCGGCTCGGGCGGCGGCATCGCCAACATCGACCTGCTGCGCGACGTCACGCTGAACGTGAAGATCGAACTGGGCCGCAGCCGCATGTACGTCGAGGACATCCTCAAGCTCAACGAGGGAAGCGTCGTCGAGTTGGAGAAGCTGGCGGGCGACCCCGTGGACGTCTTCGTTAACGATCGGCTGGTGGCTCGGGGCGAGGTGCTGGTGCTGAATGACAACTTCTGCGTGCGAATCGGTGAAATCGT
>JAFGPY010000236.1 GCA_016935955.1 Planctomycetota bacterium | reverse complement strand
GGTCCAAACCCAGGGGCAAGATGCCCCTGGGACGCACGGGCGGGACGCCCGTGCCACGGTACGAAGCCGTTTTCAGACAAAGCCTAGCAGCCCGTTGAAGAAATGTAGCCCGGCCGCCCCCGGCCGGGGAGCACGAACACCAAGGGTCGTTTGCAGCCTGGCGTCACACCCGAGGGCGGGCGTGCTACATAGGTTTGACTTCTTCAACGGATTGCTATCGCCGAAGGCCCGGCGGCTTTTCACAGAACGGACCCGCGCGCCGGCGGTTTAACGTGCAGCCGCTGCCCACGGCGACTCTCCATCTGCCGCACCGGGCGGCCGTCTCGATGCACCCTTCGTTCGCAGGCGGTAGGCGATAGACAAGGAGGCCTCACATGATGCCGGTTCTCGGAGCTTGTCTTGTCCTGACGGCACTGGCTGCCGATTCCGTGATGGGGCCGTGGGTCAATGGCGCCACGCCGTCCGGCGCGACGGTGCTCTGGGTCGGTCCGGCCGACGCCGGCGCCGCCTGTCGCGTGCTGCCGGCCGATGGGGTCCAGGCCGCGGTCCCGAAGGTCGCCTTGCGGACCGAAGACATCACCGACCGCAACGAGAAGCTCCATGCCGCCGTGGTGACGGGCCTCGTCCCGGCCACGCAGTACCGCTACCAGGTCGTCACCGGAGGCACGACGGTCGAAGGCTCGTTCCTCACGCCGCCGGCCGTCGGCTCGAAGGAACCGTTCCGGTTCGTCTTCTACGGCGACCCGCAGACCTATCCCGAGCGACACAGCCAGGTCGTTGCCGCCGTGATGAAGGAGTTGCCCTTCACGTTCCTCGCCCTGGGCGGCGACTACTGTGAGGACAGCTCGAAGTTCGAGGAGTTGCGGCAAGAGTTCTTCGGCCCGGCTCGCGACCTGCTTCGGTGTGTGCCCATCTGGACCGTTCGCGGCAATCACGAGATGGACGGCCTGCTCTATCGCAACCTCTTCGTTCCGCCCAAGGGCGAAACGTACTACAGCTTCGACGCCGGCAACCTGCACTACGTCGTCCTCGACTGCTACGAGGACGGCGGACCAAAGAACCGTCGCGGCAGCCAGATGCAGACCATGCTCAAATGGCTCGATGCCGACCTCGCCGCCGCCAAGGCCGACTGGATCATCGTCGCCTACCACGAGCCGACCTACAACGTCGCCGGACGAGGCAGCACCTGGGGACGCGAGGACGTTCTGCCCGTGCTCGAGAAGCACGAGGTCGATCTCGTGCTCAGCGGTCACGCCCACGTCTACGAGCGCGTGCGGCCCATCGGCCCCGCCGGACGCAAACCCATCATCCACATCACGAGCGGCGGAGGCGGCGGACCGAGCTACTCCGTCTCGCCGAGCCCGATCGTCGTCACGAACTACTCGGGCCTCCACTACTGCGTCTTCGAGATCGAGGGCAACCGATTGCGGATGACCGCGCGGACGCCCGAGGGCAAAGACCTTGACCGCTTCACCCTGGTCAAGACCGGCGGCACGTACCAGAAGGAAATCATGGACACGGCCCTGACGACGGACCAGGCGGTGCCGCTGGCCAAGGTCTTCAAGCTGCAGCGGGCCGAGTTCGCCACCATGCCCGAACCCGGCGCCGAGGCGACCGCCACGATCCAGGCCGGGGCGTTTCCCGAGGGTTGGACCGTGACTCTTGAGAAGGGCTCCCAGTGCGCCTGGACCGTCAAACCGCTGACCTTCGAGGGCGGGCCGCAACCGGTGCAGCTGACCGTTTCTCCGCCGGCCGGCGTCAAGGCCGCGGCCACGCCGTGGATGGGGCTGTTCGAACCGGAACTCACGCTGCGGGTTCGCCTGGCCCGCGGCGGCGACTCCTGCGAGCAGGACAACGTGCCGGTGCTGATCGAGGCGACGAACCTGCGGCAATTGGTTCCGGTGCCGGCCGACGTGAGCGTGCCGCGCGCCCCGCGCGACATCGCCGTGGACGGGCAGCCGAACGACTGGCAGGGCGTGCCTCTGCTGGAGACGCCTTCCGGGCCGAACCGATTCCTGCGCCTGGCGTGGAGCGAGAAAGGGTTGCTCGGCTGCGCGACCGTCCGCGACGGCGGCATCGCAACGAATCGCGACAAGCCGGCCGAGGGCGACGGCCTGGAACTGGATTTCGAGATGGACACTCATCGTCGCCTCAGTGTGCGGCACGAATCGCGCGTGCTCACGATGGTCCTCATGCCGCGCGGCGACGGCAAGGCCGGTGCGGCCGATGTCAAGATCGGTCACGCCGGCTCGGGCAAACAGGGCATCGTGGCCCGTTGCTCGCCGACGTCCGATGGCTACGTGCTGGAGTTCCTGATTCCGGCCGACGTCCTGTCGCCCGCGAAGATGGCTGCCGGGGGGAAGCTGGGCTTCCACTTCGTTCTGCGAGACGGCGGCCGCGACGTGGAGCACTTTGTCGACACCTCGCGAGTGCACCTCGACCGCACCATCCCGTTTTTCTGGGGCACGCTGAGACTGGTTGAGAAGTGACGTGCCATGCGGCGGCCTTCTTCAAGGTGCGCCGTCCGGCGTTCAGACGCGGTTTCCGAAAGGGGCAAGTCATGATGATCGGACAGAGACGTTGCATTATTGTGTCGCAGCGGGTACTCGCCGCCGCGTTGTGTCTCGCCGTCGGGATCGCCTTCTCGCCGCAGGTCTCGGCGACCGAGTACGTCGTGGACCAGTCCCATCCCAAGGCCGACGATGCCAACCCCGGCTCGGCCGCCGCGCCTCTGCGGACGGTCGGCAAGGGCGTGGCCATGGCCCAGCCCGGCGACACGGTGCTCGTCAAGCCGGGCCTCTATCGCGAGGCGGTGACGCTGAAGACGTCCGGCACGGCCGAGAAGCGGATCACGCTGAAAGCCGCGCCCGGCGGCCGCGCGATCATCAGCGGGGCCGACGAGATTAAGGGCTGGCGCAAGTGCACCCGCGAGGAGGTCCGCGGCAACCCCAACTTCGAGAAGATATACTGTGCCGAGGTCGACTGGCGGTCCGAGCCGCAACAGTTGTTCCAGAACGAACGGCCCCTGGTGCAGCCGCGATGGCCTGCCAAGGGGTGGCTGGTGGCCCAGGGCGGCGGCACTGAGACCCTGTCCGATCCGCAGAACCTGACGCAACCGGCGGGCGCCTGGGAGGGTGCGACGCTGCTGTTCCGTTACGATCCGCATTCCACTCGTCACAGGATGATCGTGACGGGCTACGATCCCGAGAAGCACGAACTGACGCATGCCAAGATCCGCACCCGCGACAAGCCCGTGACCGCCGGCAAGGACACCTATTATCTATGCAACGCCGTGTCGCTCCTGGCCGGTCCGGGTCAGTGGGCGGTCGACACGCGACAGAAGCCGTATCGCGTCTACGCCTGGCCGCACGGCGACGCCGACCCGAACGGCTGCGTCATGGAGTCGCCGGTCCGCGGCAGCCAGGCCGATTTCCTCGTCGGCTGGAGCGAGAACGTCGGCTACCTGACCATTGACGGCCTGGAGGTCGACCACGCCCGGGGAGGCAGCGGCATCGGCAGCTACGCCAAGGGCGGGCACGATGTCGAGGTCGCCAACTGTGTCCTGATCAACGCCGGCGTTCAGTTCTTCAACCAGGCCAACTGCGTGCTTCGCCGCTCGGTCCAGACCGGGTGCGCGGGCAACGGCGTGCGGATTGCCGGCGGCAGGAACTGTACAATCCGGGAGTGCGACATCTTCGGCAACGGGGCCGACGGGCTGACCGTATCGCACGAGTCGGACGGCTGCCGCGTGCTCCGCAACTTCATCCACGACCAGTGGTGGGACTTCCATCCCGACGGGCTTCAGACGTACCGTACCGTGACGAACCTGACCGTCGAGGGCAACGTGCTGTTCAATTGCGGCCAGGGTTTCATGATGGAGGCGAGCGACGGCGGCGCGTTCCGCAACAACATCATCTGCGGCACGCACCACAGCGGTCTGCTCCTGGGCCATCAGAACACGCACAACTGGGACGTGGACGGCAACACGTTCGCCTTCACGGGCTTCAAGCCGGTGGTGTTCTCGGGGCAGGGAACGAAGATCCGCAACAACATCATTCTCACGGGCGGCGACAACAAGCTGGTCCAGCTGGGCGGCAAGTTCCCGGCCGAGTGCGATTGGAACCTGCTCTGGAAGGCCTCGGGCGACGTGGACAATTACGTGGACGAGAAGGGTTCGCCGCACTCGAAATTCGGCGATCCGAAATTTCGCTGCGCGCCCCCGTTGCTGAAGAAGGCCATCTTCTACGTGGACCAGTGGGGCGACGATGCCGACGTCGACAAGTGCACCCCGAGCAGACTCTATCTGTACGGCGATCCCCTCACGGAGTACTTCGAGGTCGGCGACCACATCGAAACCAATTTCGACGGGTGCGTCCGCAAGGTGACGGCCGTGGCCGACGACCACATCACGTTCGAGCCGCCGTTGGCCAGGGTGCACCATCACGGCTGGGACGTGGTGGTCAACTGGAAGGACCGGGAGGACTTCGCCTGGGACCTGCGTACGGCCGACGACAGTCCCGCGCGGGGCATGGGCGAGGGCGGGCGCGACGTCGGTGCGGCGCTGGACATCCAGGCCTATCGCCGCGGCGACTTCGACGGCGACGGTCGGCGCGATCTTCCCGTCTTGCCAGAAGCGGCCCGCTATGATAAGGTCTGGCCCGAGTGACGGTCGCGCTGTCGCCTTCGGCGTACGGTTCCGCGGGCGGCCGCCGTCCGTCGAAGGGCGCAGGTCATCGCGACGACCGTGAAGCCGCGTCTGTGTCCCTGTGGCTGATGGGCTCTGCAACGAAGGGGGGACGCATGGCGACGATGAAGGCCCTGGTCAAGCGCGAGGCCGCACCCGGCCTGTGGCTCGAAGAAGCGCCGGTGCCCGAGATCGGCATCAACGACGTGTTGATCCGCGTGCTGAAGACGGCCATCTGCGGCACCGACGTGCACATCTACAATTGGGACGCCTGGGCTGCCCGGACCATCCCCGTACCGATGATCGTCGGCCACGAGTTCGTCGGCCGCATCGAGCGCGTCGGATCGAACGTCCACGATTTCTATCCCGGTGAGATCGTCAGCGGCGAGGGCCACGTGGTCTGCGGCCGGTGCCGCAACTGTCTGGCCGGTCGCCGGCACCTCTGTCCGAACACGAGCGGCGTCGGCGTGAACCGGGCCGGAGCGTTCGCCGAGTACCTGAGCATCCCGGTCACCAACGTCTGGCACTGCGATCCCGAGATTCCGCTCGACGTGTTGTCGTGCTTCGATCCGCTGGGCAACGCGACGCACACGGCCCTGTCGTTCGACGTCCTGGGCGAGGACGTGTTGATTACCGGCGCCGGGCCGATCGGCATCATGGCTGCGGCGATCGTCCGCCACGCCGGGGCGCGACACGTGGTCGTGACCGACAGGAATCCCTATCGCCTGGACCTGGCCCGCAAGATGGGAGCCACGCTGGCGCTCGACGTGTCCAAGGGGCAGACGCTTGCCGACGCTCAGAAGCAACTCGGCATGAAGGAAGGGTTCGACGTGGGCCTGGAGATGTCGGGCAGCGCGGCCGCGCTTCGCGACATGCTGGCCAACATGTGCCACGGCGGCAAGATTGCCATGCTCGGCATTCCCGAGGCCAACACGCTGATCGACTGGAACCTGGTGGTCTTCAACGGCCTGACGATCAAAGGCATCTACGGCCGTGAGATGTACGAGACGTGGTACAAGATGACGGTCATGCTTCAGAGCGGGCTGGACATCATGCCGGTGATTACCCATCGCTTCGACGTCGCGGACTTCCGGCAGGCCTTCGAGGTCATGCGTTCAGGGCAGTCGGGCAAGGTCGTTCTGAGTTGGGCGGAGTAGGGGGAGGGCAACCGATGTTCGACGCGGCGCGAGAGATTCTTCAGGGCGAGTTGGCCGCCATCCGCGACAGCGGCCTGTACAAGGACGAACGTGTGATCACCGGTCCGCAGGGCGCGCGGATCAGCGTTCGCGGCCGCGAGGTCCTCAACATGTGCGCCAACAATTACCTCGGCCTGGCGGCGCACCCCGAGGTGATTGCCGCTGCACGCGACAGCCTCGACCGCTGGGGCTACGGCCTGGCCTCGGTGCGGTTCATCTGCGGCACCCAGGGCGTCCACAAGGACCTGGAGCGGTCGCTGTCGGAGTTTCTGGGCACGGACGACACGATCCTCTACTCGTCGTGCTTCGACGCCAATGGCGGGCTGTTCGAGACGCTGCTCGGCCCGGACGACGCCGTGCTCAGCGACGCCCTGAACCACGCCAGCATCATCGACGGCGTCCGGCTGTGCAAGGCCCAGCGGTTCCGCTACAACCACGGCGACATGGCCGACCTCGAAGCCAAACTCGAGGAGTCGCAGTCTGCCAGATTGCGGCTCATCGCGACCGACGGCGTCTTCAGCATGGACGGCGACATCGCCGATCTCAAGAGCATTTGCGACCTGGCCGACCGTCACGACGCCATGGTCATGGTCGACGATTCGCACGCCGTCGGCTTCATGGGCCGGCGCAGCCGCGGCACGCACGAGCACTGCGGCGTCATGGGCCGCGTGGACATCATCACCGGCACCCTGGGCAAGGCCTTGGGCGGAGCCAGCGGCGGCTACACGGCGGCAAGGAAAGAGATCGTCGATCTGCTGCGCCAGCGGTCGCGGCCGTACCTGTTCTCGAATACCCTGGCCCCGACGATCGCCGCAGCGTCGATCAAGGCCCTGGACCTGCTCTCGGGCTCGACGCAGTTGCGAGACCGGCTGATGGACAACACGCGGCTGTTTCGCGAGGGCATGGCGGCACGCGGTTTCGACATTCGCGCGGGCGAGCATCCCATCGTGCCGATCATGCTTGGCGACGCCGTGTTGGCCCAGAAGATGGCCGCCCTGTTGCTCGACAAGGGCGTCTACGTGATCGGTTTCTTCTACCCGGTGGTTCCCAAGGGGGCGGCGCGAATTCGCGTGCAACTCTCGGCGGTTCACACGGCCGAGGACATCGAGCTGGCCATGGGCGCCTTCGCCGAGGCCAGGGATGAACTCGGCCTCTGATCCGCGCGTCGCGGCGTCAAGGCGGTCATGCCGGCGCCTGCGGCCGCCATGTGCCCGCCAGCCCCGGGAGGCCGGACTTCACCTTGAAGTGCAGCCCCGATCTTGCCATAATAAATTGCACCGTGAGTCATTCGACGAGTTGGCCCGTTGCCGCGATGGTGGGGCAGCGGTTGGCGGCTCCTCTTAAGAAGGAGTATGGCTATGGTGCAAGCGACATGCCGGTATGTGGTGCGGGCGGCGATGGCGGGCGTGGCGGTGTTCGGTCTGCTTGCGGTTGGCGCGCGTGCGGCCGAGCCTCGGTGGCAGACGCTGCTGACGAAGGCGCGGGGCGAAGCGCGTGCCGACGACAAGCTGATCTTGATGAACTTCACGGGCAGCGACTGGTGCCCGTACTGCGCCGAACTGAAGCGCGAGGTCTTCAACTCGCCGGCCTTCGCCGAGTGGGCCGAGAAGAACGTCGTGCTCCTGGAACTGGATTTCCCGCGCAAGGGCAAGCAGAGCACGGTCGTCAAGAACCAGAACGAGCGGTTGAAGAAGCAGCTCAAGGTCGAGGGCTTCCCGACGGTCGTCGTGGTCGACAGTGAAGGGGAGGAGGTCGGCCGCATCCCGGGCTACTCCTCCGGCCGCAGCGACGCCTGGCTCGAACAGGCCCAGGGCATCGTCCGCAGCCGCCCGTTCCTGAGGACGGCCGAGTCGCTGGAGGCCGCGATGCGCGAGGCGAAGCAGGACGAGAAACCGCTCATGCTCGTGGTCGCCAACTCCAAGAACAGCGATTCGGTGGCCAAGACCGGCAAGCTGACCAAGGACCGCGAGCTGATCGCCCTGGCCAACATGCGCCTGGTGACCGTGCTCCTGCAGGCGCCCGACGATCTGCGCGGCGACAACCTGGACCGTCGCCGCGAACTCATCAAGACGTTCAGTCTGCCCGACGGCCTCGACAACGTGGCCGTCATCGACCTGGTCGGCAACAAGGTGATCTACCAGTCGGCCGAACTGCCTGCGGCCGCCGCCGTGGTCAAGCCCGTCAAGGCGGCGCTGCCTCCCATGAAGTACGACGGCACATGGCTTGAGGATTTCGCCAAGGCGCAGACCCTGGCCGCCGAGATGAAGCGTCCCATGCTGCTCGACTTCACCGGCAGCGACTGGTGCGGATGGTGCATCAAGCTCGATCGCGAGATCTTCAGCACTCCGACGTTTCAGGACTACGCCCGGAAGAACCTGATCCTCGTCAAGCTGGACTTCCCGAGGAGCAGGAAGATGGATCCCACCGTTGTGGCCCAGAACCAGAAGCTGGCTTCGAAGTACAAGGTCAACGGTTATCCGACGGTCATCGTGCTCGACCCGTCGGGCAACCAGGTCGGCCAGATGGGCTACATGAGCGGCGGCCCGGAGCCGTTCCTGCAGAAACTCAAGGGCGTCCTGGGGAGCAAGAGGGGCCAGTAAGAGGGGGCTGTCGGAACCGGTTGTCATGAGTGAGCACTCAGTGGTGATTATCGGCGGCCGGTCGCTCTGCCCGGAGGCTGCCTCGTCGTCGAGCGGGAACGAAGCCGCAACGTTCCTCGGCATGTCCGTGGTTCCCAACGTGGGATGGCTTCTGGCGCGGGCAGGGCAGCAGGCCCCGGCGTGCGTCGTGGTCGACGTGGCGGACTACGAGTCCGCCCTGGACATCTGCCGCCGGTTGCGGACCGAGCCCGCCCTGCGCTATGCCGCTGTGGTGCTGGTAGCCGATGTCGATAAGGCTTCGCAACTGTCGGCGAGCTTCGCCGAGTCCGGCGTCGACGAGGTGATCTTCCGCCCGGTGCGCCCCGAGTCCCTGCCCGGCACGGTGGCCGTGGCTCTCAGCCGCAGGCGGGCGTCCCTGGAACTCTCTCCGAGTGCCGCGATGTTGCCGCAGCGCGTCCTCAACGACATTCTGGACGGCACGCCCGTGGCCATGTTCGTCATCGACGTGGACCACCGCGTGACCTACTGGAACCGGGCCTGCGAGGAACTGACCGGCGTGCGGCGCAAGGCCGTCCTGGGCCAGCCCATCGACGGTGCCGTCTTCTACCAGGGCGTCCAGCGGCCGCTGCTGGCCGAAGTGGTCCTGGACGGCGACTTCGACACGCTCCATCGGCTGTATAATGGCAAAGGGGTCACCGTCAGCACCGCCATTCGCGGAGCGTACGAGGCGACCGACGACCTGGTGATGCGCGGCTGGAAGCGGACGGTCTACTTCCTGGCCGCACTCCTCTACAGCGCCGACGGCAAGGTCACCGGGGCCATCGAGACGCTACAGGACATCAGCGAGCAGCGGCAGGCCGAGATGCGGCTCTCTCAGTATCAGCAACGGCTTCGCATGCTGGCCTCGGAACTGTCACTGGTCGAGAAACGCGAGCGACGCGAGTTGGCCGCAGCCCTGCACGACGGCATCGGCCAGCGCCTGTTCGCGATCAAGGCCAAGGCCGCCCTGATGCGCGACCTCGGCCTGCAGGATCGCCAGGCCGACCTGCTGCGGCAGATGCTTGAACAGATCGACCTGACCATCCAGGAGGCTCGCACCCTGACCATCGAACTGTGCCCGCCGCTGCTCTACGAGGTGGGCCTTGCGGCCGCCCTGAAGTGGCTGGCCGAGCAGTTCGGCAGGCGGACGGGCATCCGCACCGAGTTCCGGGGCGAAGAGGTCAAGGATCGGCTCAGCGACGATCTTCGCGCCGCCGTGTTCCATTCGGTGCGTGAACTGCTGAACAACGTGGAGCGGCACGCCGGGGCGAGCCGCGTCGTCGTGTCGATGGCCGCCCACGACGGAGAGCTGCACGTCGACGTGCAGGACGACGGCCGTGGTTTCGAGAAGTCTCCGCCGTCGGGGCCGTCCGAGTCCCCGTCGGGATTCGGGCTTTTCAGTATTCGTGAGAGGCTTATTGCGGTGGGCGGCCGCGTGCAGATCGACAGCGCCGCCGGATCGGGCACGCACGTTGCGCTGGTCATGCCCGGCCACGGGCAGCCGGGCAAGGAAGGACGGGGAACATGAGTATCAGGGTCTTGCTGGTGGACGACCATCGGATCGTGGTTGAGGGCCTGCGGGAACTGCTGGACAACAAGCCCGACATGGAGGTCGTAGGAGTGGCCGCAAACGGCCGCCAGGCCATCGAAATGGTCGACGAACTTCAGCCGGACGTCGTCCTGATGGATGTGACGATGGCCGACCTCAATGGCGTGATGGCCACCGAGCAGGTCGTGCGGCAGCACCCCGAGGTGAAGGTGCTGGCCCTGTCGATGCACGCCAACCGCGAGTTCGTCGCCGCCATGCTGCAGGCCGGTGCGTGCGGCTATCTGATCAAGAGCGCCCCGATCGACGAAGTGGTCCGTGGCATCCGTGCGGCCATGGCCGGCGAAAAATTCTTCTCCTCCGAACTCGCCGAATTCTTCGACCCATCGTCGCTGCTCGACAAAACCGCGCCGGACGGCACCCTGGCCCCCCAATTGACCAGCCGCGAACGCGAAGTCCTGCAACTTGTGGTCGAAGGAAAGAGTTCCAAGGAGATCGCCACGATCCTGTTTGTCAGTACTAAGACCGTCGATTATCACCGCCAGAGCATCATGAACAAGCTCAACATCCGTAGCGTGGCCGAACTCACCAAATACGCCATTCGCGAGGGGCTGACGCCGCTGGATCATTGATATTGTCGGAAGTATTCGCTAGAGCCTACCATAGGGCACTGTGCGTTCCGCACGTGAAATAAATCTGGTAACTCTACCAGTTAACAAGACCATGCACATTGCCGACATGCACCCCTGTCGCCCAAGTCCTGTGGGGGGACTGGAGACGTGGCATGGCTGTGGCTGTCGGCAGCGAACGCAGACGGAAGAATGCAGCGGAGGGGGGTACACGCCCGTTGCATTCGTGTCTGTATAACGGTCGCCGGGGGCGGCGACAGACGCCGGCGCACGGACGTTGCCTCACACCGTTGAACATCACGAGTCCTTCTCCAATCGTTGAGCACTGTCCGGAAGTGGGCCCCGCGCGGGCGGAAGGCGAAAGCCTGCGCGGCTCCGGGATGGCGTGGTGTGCCTCCACGCCACAGAACGAGTCGCCAAGGGGACCATTTGCGAAAGGATGAAGCGATGCTCGGGAATCTGAAACTGTCGTCGAAAATGGCTTTGGGCTTTGGCGTGCTGGTGCTCATTGCCGCCATCATGGGCTACGTCGGATGGGATGCCTTGAACAGCACCCTGGGCGTGGCCAACCTGCGCAGCGATGGGGAGCAGTGCAGCAAACTGCTCGATTCCTGCGCCAAGTACCGTCGCGATTTCTCCATCAAGGGATTCGCCAAGATCAACGACGAGAAGACGGCCGTGGATCTTTGGAAGGAATCCTGCGAGGGTCTGAAGACGGCCCTCGGAGCTTTGTCGCAGCAGGACAGTCTGAGCGACGACGACCGCCGCCTGGTCAATCAGGCGCTGGCCAACACGCAGGACTATGAGAAGGCCTTCACGCAGGACGTCGTCCCGGCCGAGAAGATCAAGGAAGACGCCTTCGCCGAGTGGGCCAAGATCGGTTGGAGCATCACCTCCGAGGTCGACAAGGTCCGCAGCGAGGTCATCGCTCCGGCCAAGCAGAAGGCCGCCGAGACGAAGGACTTCGACGCCTTGGCCCGACTGACCACCATTGAGGAGAAGGTCCAGGGCGACGTCGTCGGCGCGTTCTTCCTCCTGCGCGTGACCGCCGTCTACCTGTCGAAGACCCAGGCCGACGTCCAGTACGAGGCCTACCAGAAACAACTTGATGCGACGCTGCAAGGCACCGACAATTGGGCCAAGCTCGTCAGCGGTGACGGCCAGCTCGAGGCTGCGGCCGCACGCATCAAGGATCTCTTCGCCCAGTACAAGTCCACGGGCGACAAGTTCTACGACGGCATCGTCAAGGGACGCCAGGCGAACTCCGACATGGCCAAGACGGCCAATGCCGTCGTTGGCGACATGCAGACGCTCGATGCCGCCCTCAAGCAGCAGATGGAGTCGATTGCCGCCAGGTCCAACGCCCTCATGATCGGCATGGCCATCGGCGGTGTCGTTCTTGGGTCGCTGCTGGGCGTGATTATCACGCGCAGCATCGTCAAGCCGATTCAACGCGTCATCGCGGGGCTCACCGACGGCGCGGAGCAGACGGCGGCCGCCTCGGGCCAGGTCTCGGCCTCCAGCCAGTCGCTGGCCGAAGGGTCCAGTGAACAGGCG
>JAFGPY010000235.1 GCA_016935955.1 Planctomycetota bacterium | reverse complement strand
GCCACCTCGCGGGCCACCTCTTCGGCCGAGTCCACCAGATGGACCTCCGGCCCCATGGTCCTGGCCAGGGCGTCCTTCAGCAGCGGGTAGTGCGTGCAGCCGAGGACCAGCGAGCAGACCCTGCCCTGCAGCGGGGCCAGGTACTCGCGGACGGCCGCTGCGACCAGCGGGTCGTCGCAGTCGCGGCCCTCCTCGACCATGGGCACCAGCAGCGGGCAGGCCTTCTCCCAGAGTTCGGCCTGCGGCAGGATGGCTCGGATGGCCCGGTAATAGCAGCGCGAGGCGATGGTCGACTCGGTGCCGATGATGCCGATCGCGCCGCTCGGACAGGCCTCAGCCGCCCTTCGAGCCCCGGGCTCCACCACGCCGACCACCGGCACGCCGACGGCGTCCGTAACAACGTCGAGGCCTGCGGCCGTAGAAGTGTTGCAGGCCACACAGATGAGCTTGGGACTGAATCGCCGCAGGAAGATGGCGTTCTGATGGCTGTAGCGTCGGACCGTGAGCGTGCTCTTGATGCCGTAGGGCACGCGGGCCGTGTCGCCGAAGTAGACGAAGTGCTCGTCGGGCAATTGCCGCCGGAGTGCGGCCAGCACGGTCAGGCCGCCGGTGCCACTATCGAAAACGCCGATGGGCTGGGTCGGTCCCAAAGGTGAACCATCCTTTCCGAGGGATAGGTCATGTCCATCGGACTCATGGGCATCGGGCCGCTCCGAGGGACCGGAGGCAAGGCTCGGCACGGCCTCGGCGACGGCACGGCGACCGCCGGGAGTGGCCGTAGGCCACTCGATGGTCCGATGAGAAAACAGAATATCCCAGGAAACGTCCCGGAGAACATCTTTTCCACCATCTTTATCGTGCGGAAGGCCGGCGACACTTGACACCAAGGGGGTCGGTAACGTATAGTATTTGGCTCGGTAGGCTGGGTTGGGTTGGACCTGTGCCGTTTAAGGAGCCTCACGTTGCGCAAGGAAGAACTGGCGAGGTTTCGCAAGATCCTGATGCTGAAACGGGAACTGTTGTCCGGCGACGTGACGACGTTGCAGAACGAGGCGCTGCGGAAGAACCGGCATGAAGCCTCGGGCGACCTGTCGAACATGCCGATCCACATGGCCGACGTCGGGTCGGACAACTATGAGCAGGAATTCACGCTCGGCCTGATCGAGAACGAGGAGGTCACTCTCCGGGAGATCGACGAGGCCCTGCGACGGATTGACGACCAGTCGTACGGCAAGTGTACGCACTGCGATAAGAAGATCCCGGTTGCTCGCCTGAAGGCAAAGCCGCACGCCAAGTACTGCATAGAATGCAAAAGACTGGAAGAGAAGGGTCTGCTCTAAGGTCACCGACCGCCTGGGCGCGGTTCGTCGCCATCATCGTCACCGGGACCGTTACGGACCTGGTGACCAAGGCGTGGGCCCAAGGTGCCTTCGATCCGGAGTCGCCGACCCGCTGGTCGGCCGAGCGCGTCCTGGAGTTCCAGCGGAATTTCCTGTGTCTCGAATTCGTCTGGCAGTGGAACCCCGGGGCGGTCTTCGGCGTCGCCCAGGGCAAGACTGTTGCGCTGGTGGTCTTCAACCTGCTGGCCCTGACCCTGCTGGTGTGGTTGTTCGCCGATAGCCGCAAGAGGCAGGGGTTGCTGCACCTGTGCCTCGGGATGATCGTCGCTGGGGCGCTGGGCAACCTGTACGACCGCCTGGTCTACCAGCACGTTCGCGATTTCCTGCGATTCAGCTTCCGCGCCGACTGGGTGCCCTGGGACAACGGCAGCGGCTACCTGTGGCCGTACGTGATCAACGTGGCGGACGTATACATTACGGTAGGCGTCGCGGGGCTGTTCCTGATCTGGCTCGTGGCCATGATCCGCCATCGCCGCGAGCCGCCGCCGGACGCGCCGCAAAAGAAGCGAAGCTGATCGCCGCCGCACATCGTTCGGAGCACCAGACGTGCCGGACACGGCCTTCTCAGCCCTCGATCAACGTCACATGGCCCGCGCCCTGGAACTGGCCCGCAAGGGTCTCGGCCGCGTGGAGCCCAATCCCATGGTCGGAGCCGTGGTCGCCGACGGCGAGCGGATCGTGGCCACGGGACACCACGACCGGTTCGGCGGACCGCATGCCGAGGCGGTCGCCCTGGCCGAAGCCGGCGAGGCGGCACGCGGCGCCACGCTCTACGTGACGCTCGAACCCTGTTGCCATCACGGCAAGACCCCCCCCTGCACCGAAGCGATCCTTGCCGCCGGAGTCCGCCGCGTCGTTGCGGCCATGGAAGACCCGTTCGCCGAAGTTCGCGGCCGCGGACTGGCCCGCCTGCGCGAGGCCGGGCTGACGGTCGAGGTCGGTCTGCTGGAGACGCAGGCCCGGCGGCTGAACGCCCCGTTCATCAAGCGGCAACTCTGCGGGCGACCGTACGTCGTCGCCAAGTGGGCCATGACGCTCGACGGGCGTCTTGCAGCCCCGGCGGGCGACTCGAAATGGATTTCCTCGGCTGCAAGCCGCCAAT